>JADFPV010000126.1 GCA_022562155.1 Chloroflexota bacterium | reverse complement strand
TATTAGAGCAGCCGTCGTCCTCGGCATGCACCTCGATCTCGTGGCCGCCGATCAGTTCGCCGTTCCGCTGCTTCCAGCGCTCTATGCTGGTGACGGCCGCGTCGCGGTACTCCGCACCGCGCACACCCACAGGCCCGCCTGTCAGCGCGGTCGAGATTCCGATGACGATCGGCTCGCCCGCCGGGATCACGATAGGAATGTTTGCGCCGCGTTCGATGGGCTCGACGTTGCCCGGGGGCGTGTCCGCATCATCCTCACCGCACGCCGCCGCAACGAACAGCAAGAAAACAAGCCCCAGGAAGAGGATCAGAGCGTTCGGCAGCTTCATCAATTGCAGCATATCCGTTCCCTCACTTCTCGTATTCGCTGGTTGACTTCGTAGTCTAATGCAGCTTACTATACAGCGGCTTGCCCCTGCGGCTCAAGCCCAGTCAAGGAGGACGACGTGAACGACGCTCAGTCTGCTGAACCCCAGTCCTTCACCGCTCGCATTGGGATGTGGAGCGGCCGCCACCGACGGCTCGTCGTGCTGGCCTGGCTCGCGCTGATCATCCTATCGTTCGGCGCCTGTTCGGTCATTGGGGCCGACACGGATATCGACCAGTCTCCTCCGGGCGACGCCGGAGAAGCTGTCAGACTGTTCGACGACCGCTTCGGCGAGACTGAGCGCGGAGAGACCGAGTTTATCGTCTTCTCGCACCCGTCGCTCACGGTTGACGACCAAGCGTATGAGGAGACGGTGCAGGGGCTACGTCACGTGCTCACGGGCCTCGTCGCAGAGGGAACATCGGTCGTGGGCGGGACGACGGTCACGAGCGACACGCGAATCATCGCGTCGATGTCAGCACACTATGACCTCCCGCCGGAGTTCCGCGCCGACTCACCCTTTGCCAGCGAAGACCGCCATGTCACGTTCATCATCGTCGAGATGGAGGGGGACACCGACGAGGCAGTAGACAACATCACTGTCGTCCTGGACGCCGTCGCTGCGTACGAGCCGGCACCCGCGTTCCGGAACGGCGCCGGAGACGATGCGATCCTGATAGGCGGCACCGCTTCGCTCATCATGCAGCTCACAGAAATTATCGACGAGGACTTCAGTAGAGCAAGCGTTCTCAACCTACCGGTCACGTTCATCATTCTCATCCTCGCGTTCGGCGCAGTGTTGGCGGCGATCGTCCCGCTGATTCTTGCGTTCACCGCGATCTTCGTTGCCATGGGCGCGCTGGCGCTCATCAGCCAGGCAACCCCGCTGTCTGAGGTATATATCCAAGTCGTTCTGCTGATTGGCCTCGCTACCGGCATTGACTACGCGCTCTTCGTCATCACCCGCTATCGGAACGAGCGCCGGGCTGGGCGCTCGAAAGATGACGCGCTTCGCGTGGCCACCGGCACCTCTGGCAAGGCCGTCGTCTTCGCCGGCTCGACGACAGTGTTTGCCGTTGGCGCCATGTTCCTGGTCGGCGATGCGATTTTCTCTAGCCTCGGAATCGCGTCGATCGTGATCGTCCTCGTCGCCGTGGCGAGCGCGATGACGCTGCTACCGGCGCTGATCGCGTTCCTCGGCGACAACATCGATAGGTTCAGCGTTCCCTTCTTAGGCCGCGCTCAGGAAGAAGGGGAGGGCGTCTGGGCCTTCATCATCGACCGGGTACTGCAGCGGCCCGTGATCTTCGCGACCGTGACGATCGTCGCCCTGCTGGCTATCACGGCGCCGATCCTTACGCTCAACCTGGGTTTCAACGGAGTGCGCAGCTTCTCCGACGACGCCGAGGGCAAGAAGGCGTTGATCGCGCTGGAGGATAATTTCACTCTTGGTCTGGTGCAGCCGGCCATCGTCGTTGTGGACGCCGGTGAGAAGGGCAACGTCTTTGCGCCTGAGATCCAGGCCTCCGTTGCTGAGCTGATTAGTTTGGTCCAGCAGGAGACCGTCTCGCCCGACAACCCGGACGCCTTCTTCGGCCAGATTGCGCAGGAGCCTGAGTTCAATGACGCCGGTGATACACAGGCCGGCTTCATTCCTCTCAACGCGGACTTCGGTGACGACCATGCGATCGATGCCGTCAACCACCTGCGAGACAACCTCATCCCGCAGGCGTTCGAAGATTCGGCAGCGCGCGTCCTGGTGACAGGGGCTACCGCCGCAAACATCGACTTCCGCGACAATATCGTCTTCCGAGCGCCGTTTGTTGTCATCTGGGTGCTGGGCCTGGCGTTCATCATCCTCTTGCTCGTCTTCCGTTCGGTCGTGATCCCAGCGAGCGCCATCATCCTTAACCTGCTGTCGGTCGGGTTCGCTTACGGACTTCTCGTGCTCGTCTTCCAGGAGGGGTGGCTGCTTGAGGGGGTGTTGAACTTCGAAGCTACGG
>JADFPV010000125.1 GCA_022562155.1 Chloroflexota bacterium | reverse complement strand
TATTAGAGCAGCCGTCGTCCTCGGCATGCACCTCGATCTCGTGGCCGCCGATCAGTTCGCCGTTCCGCTGCTTCCAGCGCTCTATGCTGGTGACGGCCGCGTCGCGGTACTCCGCACCGCGCACACCTACAGGCCCGCCTGTCAGGGCGGTCGAGATTCCGATGACGATCGGCTCGCCCGCCGGGATCACGATAGGAATGTTGACGCCGCGCTCGATGGGCTCGACGTCCACCGGAGGTGTGTCCTTATCATCCTCGCCGCAGGCCACCGCAATCAGGAGCAAAGAAACAAGCCCCAGAGAGAGCATCATGGCCTTAGGCAGCTTCATCGAACGCAGCATATCAGTCCCTTCACCTCTCATACCTGCTGGTTGTCTCAGTACCTGAGATTAGGTAGTGTAGCTTACTATACGGCGACTCTCGCCTCTAACTCAAGCCCAGTCGAGGAGGATGATGTGAACGACGCTACGTCTGCTGAAGCCCAGTCCTTCACCGCCCGCATCGGGATGTGGAGCGGCCGCCACCGACGGCTCGTCGTGCTGGCCTGGTTCGTCCTTATCATCCTCGCATTTGGCGCCTGCTCGGTAATTGGGGCGGACACGGATGTCGATCAATCCCCTCCGGGCGACGCCGGCGAAGCTGTCAGACTGTTCGACGACCGCTTCGGCGAGACTGAGCGCGGAGAGACCGAGTTCATCGTCTTCTCCCACCCATCGCTCACAGTTGACGACCAAGCGTTCGAGGAGACGGTGCAGGGACTGCGTGACGTGCTTATTGGCCTCGTCGCAGAGCGAACGTCGATCGTGGGCGGGACGACGGTCACGAGCGATACGCGAATCATCGCGGCGATGTCAACGCACTACGACCTCCCGCAGGAGTTCCGCGCTAACTCACCCTTCACCAGCGAAGACCGCCATGTCACATTCATCATCGTCGAGATGGAGGGTGACTCCGACGAGGCGGTAGACAACATCGAAGTCGTGCTGGACGCCGTCACAGCATATGAACCCGTGTCCGCGTTCCAAGACGGCGCCGCAGACGACGCGATTCTGATCGGCGGCACCGCTTCGCTCAACTTTCAGCTCACAGAGATTATCGACGAGGACTTCAGCAGAGCAACCGTTCTCAACCTACCGGTCACGTTCATCATCCTCATCCTCGCGTTCGGAGCCGTGTTGGCGGCTATCGTCCCGCTGATTCTCGCGTTCACCGCGATCTTCGTTGCTATGGGCGCGCTGGCGCTCATCAGCCAGGCAACCCCGCTGTCTGAGATATATATCCAAGTCGTCCTGCTGATTGGCCTCGCTACCGGCATTGACTACGCGCTCTTCGTGGTCACCCGCTATCGGAACGAGCGCCGCTCCGGGCGTTCAAAAGACGACGCGCTTCGCGTGGCCACCGGCACGTCCGGCAAGGCCGTCGTCTTCGCCGGCTCGACGACGGTGTTTGCCGTTGGCGCTATGTTCCTCGTTGGCGATGCGGTTTTCTCTAGCCTCGGAATCGCATCGATCGTGATCGTCCTCGTTGCGGTGGCGAGCGCGATGACGCTGCTGCCGGCGCTGATCGCGTTCCTCGGCGACAACATCGATAGGTTCAGCGTTCCCTTCTTAGGCCGCCCTCAGGAAGAAGGCAAGGGCATCTGGGCGTTCATCATCGACCGGGTACTGCAGCGGCCCGTGATCTTCGCGACTGTGACGATTGTCGCGCTGCTGGCGATCACGGCGCCGATCCTTACGCTCAACCTGGGTTTCAACGGAGTGCGCAGCTTCTCCGACGACGCCGAGGGCAAGAAGGCGTTAATCGCCCTGGAGGATAATTTCACGCTCGGACTGGTGCAGCCAGCCATCGTCGTTGTGGACGCCGGCGAGAAAGGCAACGTCTTCGATCCTAAGATTCAGGCTTCCGTGGCTGAGCTGATCAGTTTGGTCCAGCAGGAGACCGTCTCACCTGACAACCCCGACGCCTTCTTCGGCCAGATTGCGCAAGAGCCAGAGTTCAACGACGCCGGTGATACACAGGCCGGCTTCATTCCTCTCAACGCGGACTCCGGTGACGACCATGCGATCGATGCCGTCAACCACCTGCGAGACGACCTCATCCCGCAGGCGTTCGAAGATTCGGCAGCGCGCGTCCTGGTGACAGGGGCTACCGCCGCAAACATCGACTTCCGCGACAACATCGTCTTCCGAGCGCCGTTTGTTATCATCTGGGTGCTGGGCTTGGCATTCATCATCCTCTTGCTCGTCTTCCGCTCGGTCGTGATCCCAGCGAGCGCCATCATCCTTAACCTGCTGTCGGTCGGGTTCGCTTACGGACTTCTCGTGCTCGTCTTCCAGGAGGGGTGGCTGCTTGAGGGGGTGTTGAACTTCGAAGCTACGG
>JADFPV010000032.1 GCA_022562155.1 Chloroflexota bacterium | reverse complement strand
GTGCGCTTGTACCGTCTGCGATACAGCGGAACGTGATGTGTGCGAGGTCTACTGTTCCATCAAGGCCGATCGCGCTGATGCCCGTGACCCGCACCTCGCCTTGGCCGAATGACTCATTGCAGATGCCCCCATACTCGGCTTGGCAGGCCACCGCCGAGACCACAGCGGGATCATACGCGACGTCCAGCGTCCAGGCGCCGAGCCCAGGTGGGCCGACGTCGACCGTGGATAGTGTCACGCGGGCTTCGTACCCGACGCCGGCAGCGCCAGAGTCAATGCGTACCGTACCCTGCGCGGCGCCTGCTCGAGACGAGAGAAACACTAGGGAAAGCACCATCGCGCTAATCAGGAGCGCGACAAACCCGAATCTACGAAGTTCAAGGCCTCTCACATGTCCACCTCAAAAGCTGTATTAAGCAACACATCCTACTCTGAGGGCTGCATAAGAAGTATCGGCACACGACGCTACGAGTGTTAGGGACTAAGGCGTCTCTGGCGGCGGGCGTCTTGTGCCCACGATACTCCCGGCCTTATTCCACCAAGCTATCTCGTTATAGGGCTGCGCGTAAGCGCCAGATGGCATAAGATAGCCTCGTGAGCAGGATGCCCTCCGTCGGAATCATCACGGTCAACTACAATAGCGCCGCCTTCATCGGCAAGTTCATTGAATCAATCATCAAACTCGACTACGAGAAGGCCCGACTGATTGTCGTCGACGCTGGATCGATCGATGGCTCGCGTGAAGAAATCGCGAGTCGCCTCCCTGACGCTCACGTCATCTCCTGCGACGAGAACGTCGGAACAGCGCGCGGGAATAACATTGGCATCGACTTTTGCCGCCAGGAGGGCCTCGAGTACGTACTTGTGCTGAACAACGACACCACCCACGCGCCGAACTTTCTCTCGACCCTCATGGCGGGCGCAGACGAGCACACGATGACAGTTCCTCGCATCCTCCTTTCGAAAGATCGCAGCCTGATCAGCACACACGCCGGTGATTTCGATTGGTTCCTTGGGCTCTTCCGCAACACGTACAACGCGAAGCCGGACGGCCCAGCGACCCAGCAACGTAGAGATATCCAAACCGCCAGCTTCTGCTGTCTGCTCGCACCTCTTTCGGTGTTCGACGAGATCGGGCTGCTAGACGAACAATTCTTCATGTACTACGAAGAGACCGACTTCCTGCGAAAGGCTCTCGATCGCGGGTATCGGCTCGTTTACGAACCGGATGCCGTCATCTACCACGACGAAAGTGCGTCCAGCGGCGGCGGCTGGATGACGCCATTCAAGCAGTATTACGCCAGCCGCAATCGCATGTACCTCGTGCACAAGCACGCGCGGTCCCGCCTGCGATACGCGCTCTTCACCGCCTACTTCTGGGCCGCGCGTATGTTGTCAGCCCCCCGTTATTTCATGCCCCGCCAGCGAGCGCTCTTCAAAGCCCAGGTCCTGGGCATGCTTCACTACTACCAAGGGCGCATGGGGCGAACGCTGGAAGTACACGACTTCTAGGCTGAGCATCCCGCATGCGCATCGCCATAGATGGCTCCGCCATCCCCAGGCAGATGGCAGGCGCCGGTGTCTACACGTATCAACTTATAAGGGCCCTAGCTGGCATCGAAACCGAGCACGAGTTCCTCGTTTTCGCCCGCCGCGACCTGTTCGACGACCTTCCTAATCTGGAAGTCATCGACGTCGGGCCAAGGCATCCGGCCGCTAGACTCGCCTGGGAGCAGTTCGTCCTCCCGGTCCTTCTCCGCCGCCACCGAATCGATCTCGTACATTCGCCGCACCACCACACGCCAACGATCGTAGGGCCAGGCTTATCTCGCGTTGTAACGTTCAACGACGTCACGTTTCTGCTCCTCCCTGAACGCTACCCACGCCTTCGGCGTAGCTACATGGGGGCGGTCACGAAGGCAGCAGCCCGTGTCGCGGACGCCATCATCACCCCATCCGCGGCTGTGCGGAACGATGTCGTCACGAAGCTCAGCCCGGGCTCGGACGTGACCGTCGTCCCCGACGCGGCCGGGCCGCAGTACGGACCGGCCGCCGAGAGCGAGGTCAACCGGGTTCGAGAGTTCTACGATATTCAAGGCCCCTACGTCATTAGCGTCAGCAGCCTCGAACCTGGCAAGAATCGTACTAGACTGATTCAGGCGTTCGAGCGGGTCCGGACCAAGCATCCCAATCTGTTGCTCATCATTGTTGGCCAGCCCGCCTGGGACTATGCTGGAGACCGAGACCTCGTTCGACGGCTCGGCCTGGAGCAGGCCGTACGATTCACCGGCTACGTGCCGGACGAAGACCTGCCAGCCCTGTATTCCGGCGCCAACCTTCTCGCCTACCCCTCCCTTTACGAGGGCTTCGGCCTGCCGATTCTGGAGGCGATGGCATGCGGAACGCCGGTCATCACGAGCAACCTGGGCGCAACAGCCGAGGTCGCTAGCGATGCCGCGTTGCTGGTCGACCCGCTGGACATCGAGAAGATCGCGGCGGCGATCGAGCGCCTGCTCAACGACGAGCAATTACGTGACGATCTGCAGGCCAAGGGACGCACCCGCGCGAGCGAATTCTCGTGGGAGCGCACCGCGCGAGAGACGCTGGCTGTGTACGAGCAGTCGCTCCCGCCTAACTAGACGAGTCGGCCCTTGTGGTAGCCTTGCCAGACGTGGACATTTCGATCATCATCGTGAGCTACAACGGGCGGGATCTCCTCCGCGAATGCCTCGCATCCATCTATTCCCACACGCCCGAAACCGCCTTCGAGATCATCGTCGTCGACAACGCCTCGGAAGACGGAACGCCGGAGATGGTGATCGCCGAATTTCCCAAGGCGACCCTCATCCGTAGGTCTAGCAACGCCGGCTTCGCCTACGCCGTCAACGAAGGTATCGCAGTCTCCCGAGGTTCCTACATGATGCTGCTCAACCCCGATACGCAATTCACGAGCAACGCCCTACCACCCATGAGAAGCTATCTGGAAGATCACCCGGACATCGCTATTCTGGCTCCCAAGCTGCTGGAGTCCAACGGCTCACTGCAGCCGTCCTGCCGCGCGTTTCCCGGATACAGCACCGCGCTGTTCAGCCGCCGTTCGCTTCTCACCCGCTTCTTCGGCGGCAACCGCTTCTCGCAGCGGTACCTCATGACCGACTTCAACCACGACGAGATCGCGGACGTCGATTGGGCGTCAGCCGCCTGCTGGCTCATGCCAAGGCTGGCCGTGGAGAAGATCGGCCCGCTGGATGAGGGCTACTTTTGGACGATCGAAGACGTGGACTACTGTCAGCGTGTGCATCGTGCCGGCATGCGTGTGGTCTATTTTCCGGACGTCGAGATCACTCACCACATCGGCGGCAGCTCCAAGTCGGCCGCCAATCGGGCAATCCTAGAGCGACATCGCGGCATGTGGCGCTACTACAAAGAGTACCTTCGGCCAGAAGGAGCACTACCAGGGACGGCAATGGATACCTTAGTTTGGATTGGGATTCAAACGCGCCGCGCGTGGAAATTGCTCACCCGGAGCGTGAGCTAACCTCCGCGGCAGGGGCCGGGTCATCCACCCAGCGAAGTCGGCGTCGCAGCCAGATCAAGCTAGCGCTGTTCCACAGCGATAGCACGTAACCAAGCCTGGTCAAGATCACGATAATCATGAGCGCCGTACCACCCGTCACCGCCACCTCCAACGGGAATACGTGAAGGTAGTGGAGGAGGATCGCGCCGCCCGAGAAAAGGGCGGAAATGGCATACACGACCAACAAGAGACCCCGCGGGCCAAAACCCACGTCCTCTAGCCGATGCTGGATATGCTCCTGGTCTCCCATCAACGGGTGCCGATGATCGGCTATCCGTCTCACGAACGCAAGCCCCGCATCGAGAATCGGGAACCCCAGCGCGAACACAGGCACGGCAAGGAATACGACATCGCCCACTCCGGTAGCCGCCCGAATTGATAGCGACCCCAGAATGAACCCCAGCAGGTATGCTCCGGAGTCGCCAAGGTAAACCGATGCCGGCGGAAGGTTAAACGCCAGCATCCCCAGACCTGCGCCAGCAAGCGCGACCAGCAGCAGTGCTACCGTCGGGTGCCCAGAATTCGCTGCTACTTGCGCAAGCGTTGCGGCGGCGAGCACGGCCACACCAAGAGCGACGCCGTCCCTGCCATCGATGAGGTTGATCGCGTTCGTGAAGAAGACGATCCAGACAACCGTCAGAACAGGGGCGAAGACGCTCAGGCCGAACTCCGGCCCCCACGGCAGACCTATTTCGTCGAACCGGAAGCCAGCGGCGTACACGGCCGACGCGGCCGTAATCTGAACCGCCAGCTTTGGCTGCCAGGCCATAAGCTTGAGGTCATCGAGAAAACCAATCGCGAAGATCAGCGTACATGCCCCCAGAAAGGCCAGGAACTCACCTGACTTCGGAGAGAAGAATCCACTGGCTTCGCTGGAAAACGCGGACGCGATGAAGGGCGTCAAGGCGAATGCCAGGAGAATAGCCAGACCGCCCCAGCGCGGTCGCTCGGAACTGCCGCGGGCCTCCTGGAAGATACCCGCCAACTGTGGCGTACGAGACGCTCCAAGGAGGAGCAGAATTACGGCGAAGCCAATACTGGCCGCGAGCGCCAACGTCAACAGATAGACGTCAAGCATCCCTTTAGACCCCCTTCGTTAAGGCAAAGTGTAGCACGCTCGTTTCGGCGCCAGCTACTTGTCGGCCTACCAGCGCCCGTCTACACTCAAGTGAGATGATCCGGGCCTTCCTCATCATTTCGCTCCTCTTGGTGGCTGCCGCCGCCTGTAACGACAGCAGCAGCGGCCCCGGAGGGTCGCCTGACCTTGACAACGGCGTAGATGGCCCCCCTGTAACACCTGTCGAGCGGCCCGCATCTGTGCCTCCGGAAGCGCTGGAGCTTCAGGAGGACACCACACTCGGCAGGATCGAGCGGCGCGCGAACCAGGCGCCGAACGGCATAGATACGCGTTCGCTGCTCACCGCCGCCTGCCAGGATGACGTGATGGCGCTCTGGACGGACGCTGAGACCATCCATGCCTCGTTGCCCTGCGACCGCTTCTGGGACGACGACACCGTTCGCGCCTTCTCCAGCCAAGAGGTCGCCATCAAGCTGACGGTCGACGGTAGGCGTTTCCAGATCTTCGTTGAGACCATACCTGGCGGCCAGGCAGAGTTCACTGTAGAAGGCATCTGGATTGAGTAAGCCCGCGCCGGTCAAGGCCGTCATCTTCGACCTCGGCCATACCGTATGGGACTTCGCGCCCCGAGAGGACACCTGGAAGCTGAACATCCTCCGTCTACATGAACGTCTTTCATCTTGTGAGACCGGCACAGTGCCGCCACCCAGGGAGCTAGGTAAAGCGCTGGCGGACACCATCTCCGGCTGGATGCGCTCTTGGGACACGGATGTCCTGGAACAGCCTTCGAGTGAAATATTGGTTGCCGAAGCGCTTGCGGAGGTCCAGCTGGCACCAGCCACAGATGTCGTCTCGGAACTGACCGCGCTCCTCTTCGGACAAGAGCTTGATATGCCCGTCATTGCGCCGGACAGCGTCGCGATGTTCGATGCATTAGATTCGTCTGGGATTTCCATGGCCTGCGTCAGCAACACGATCACGCTGGAGGTGGGCATCAACGACGTTCTAATGCGGTTGGGGATGCTTCGCTACTTTCGCTCCGTGGTCGCCTCGAGCGCCATGGGCTACAAGAAGCCGCACGCCTCGCTGTTCGAGCGCGCGCTGGCTGAAATCGAGATGGATCCTCAACACGCCGTCTTCGTCGGGGACAGGCTCGTCGATGACGTTGGTGGCGCGCAGGCCATCGGCATGCGCGCCGTCCTCACGCACCAGTTCCGGCAAGAAGACGCCTCGGCATCGGACATCGAGCCCGACGCCATCATCCGACGCTTGGCCGAACTCCCGGCTGTCATTGAAGCGTTCGAACGCGGCGCTTCCTATCCGTAACCCGATTGGCTATGATGCGCCATTGAACGAGGAGGTTCACTATGGCAACAACGCTAGAAGCCGGACAGCCGGCACCAGACATCACCGCAAAGACAGACACGGGCGAGACCGTTAGCCTGAAGGACTTTGCCGGTAAGCGCGTTGTCCTCTACTTCTACCCTAAAGACGACACGCCCGGCTGCACGATAGAAGCCTGCGATTTCCGCGACAACCTCGCCAACCTGGAAGGCGAGGATGCGGTCGTGCTCGGCATCAGCCTCGATGACGTGGAATCCCACCAGCAGTTTCGCGACAAATTCGACCTGACATTTCCGCTGCTGGCGGACACAGATCACTCCGTGTCCGACGCGTACGGCGTCTACGGCCAAAAGGAGTTTCGCGGGCACGAATACTTGGGTATCGACCGCGCGACCTTCATCATCGGGAAGGACGGCAAGCTGGAGAAAGTCTGGCCACAGGTCGACCCCAACGGCCACGGCGAGGAAGTCCTCGCCTGGCTCCGCGAGAACAAGAGCTAGGGGCTGAACTCGCAGCGCTCATTACTCGACAATAATCGTGCCCTGCATGCCCACTCCGCCGCCCCCAAGAACCAACTTCTCGCCCGCCGTAGCGCCCGGGATTGCGGCCTGCCTTGGCGGATGTAATTCGCAGAAGTACACGTAGACCCCAGGCTCGTCGAAAGACGTCAGGTAGATATCCCCTTCAGCCATATACTCGGAGCCCCAACTTCGGTCGTCGGCAGTCACCGTATGCGCAGCGCGATCCGAGTTGGACCAGGCCACGATTGTACCGACAGACACACGAACCGGATCGGGATCGTACAGGAAGCCGACAATTTCAACCTCGCGCGCACCCTTGGGGATGATCCCTTGAGAGGATGTGACCTGCTCCGAATCCTGTCCCGGCTGTGGAACGGCAACCGCCGTCTTCGTCCCATCGTCACTGATTGCGAATACCAGCGCCGTTATCGAGATCGCAACGGCGGCGAGTACCATAAGTTCAAGTCGAACGCGATGCAACATGGTTTACCTCCTGGCTCCTTATCCGGGTTCACCATGACTACACCGCTCCCGCTGAACCGGTTCCCCCTGCCTAACGGAGAGACTCCGATTATTCAGGCAACCAGGCAAGCGCCGTCGCCCCAACCTCGTCGGACAACTGGCTCCGCTCTAGCCCATCGATACTGAACAGCCATAATCCCGGCTCGTAGTACGGGTCCCTGTGCACTGCTAGGTAACTGCTGTCCGGCGACCAGACGATCAGACAGCCATCGACCAGTTTGCTGATCCCGCCGCTAGCCGCGTCCGCAACATAGACCGTATGGTCCAGACCGTCGCGACTATACGACGAGATTGCGACGTACTGCCCGTCCGGTGACCAGACAAGCTCTCCTACGAAACCATCGTCTAATCCGTAGCTCCGCTCCGACCATGTGCCTGAGTTGACGACGTGGAAGACATCCTGATCGTCAATCGCACTGCCAAAGGCGAACCGCGAGCCATCAGGCGACCACGCGGCGAGGAGCGGCACGCCGTCCGCCGCCCTGGCACCGCCTTTGCCACCGCCCACGAGCTGTGGAGACCCTGGTCCGGCAAGCTGCGCCAGCCGGGTCACACCCGAAGGCTCCCAGATTGCCATCCAGGCGCCTTCGTCCGTCTGATCGACGAACGCGACAACCGTCTCATCCGGCGCTACCCATACTCCGTCGATGCTCGTCGCGAACTGATCGGCCGGTTCCACATAGCGTCTCTCGGCCTGGTCACCGTTCGGCCGCACCGTCACCTCGCCTTGCGAGGACTGGTACGTGATCACCCCGCCGATGTCAGTGCTATCGTCCGAGCGTTGGAGCAGCAGAAGCGTGATGGCAATCGCCGATACGAGTGCCACGGCTGCTATCGCCGCCACCCACGCTATCGAGGTACGACCCGCGAACTGTCTGCGAATGTCTCTGTAGATCATAGTGAGCCTCCTATTCCGGGTTCACCATGATCTACACCGCTCCCGCTGGAGCGGTTCCCCTGCCTAACGGAGAGACTCTGCTATCCGGATCGCCTCGTCAAGGGACAAGCTCGTTTCCAGCCGGTACGTCACACCCATCTCCTCCCAAAGGAGCGTCGCCCGTTCGACCGAACGAAGCGTCTCGACGACGACACGTCCTTGGTCGTCCAAGGACGACGCAATGTGGCCGCCTCTGCTGATCCAGATCGCCTCATAACCGTGCACGTCTGTCTTCAAGAGCACGTCTGAGCTTGGTATGCCACCCTTGCCAAAAAAGCCGTTAGCGCTCTGATACAAATCGAAGTCTGCCTCTTCATACACGGCAATCACGACTTCAGCACCCGGCGACCGATCCTCGACATAGACGGCATCCGCCGCCATCTCCGTCCCGTCCACAACAGGTAGCCGTATCTCAAAGTCGACCCGCTCCTGCGCCGAACTCAGGGTCGCTGGCTCTGCAAAACTACCCGGACTCAGGATTGGAGGCGGCGGGCCAAGCACTGGACCGATCTCGATTTTCACGTGACTCAAGCCGAAGAAGTCCGCCAACGCCTCCCTCGACTGCGGAACCACAAGCGCGGACGCAATCACCACAGCGGCGACGAGCAATACGGCAGCCGCGGCCCGCAGGACAGGTCGAGCCATGCCCGCCCGCAAACGTTCGATGAACGACGCCGCGATCGTAAGCGATCGCGCCTCCTCATCAAGTCGAATGCCGACGCGTGCTGCGATATTCGGCGTCTTTGGATAAGCAAATGCCCTCGCGGAAGCGCGGAGGAGAACGTCTATCTCGCCGTATTCAGGTGTTAGCTGTTGACTCATGCCTCTCCTCTCTCAGAAGCTGCGTCGCAAGTGGCAGCAGATCCGGATAGCCATCTTCTATCACTCGTCGCAGGCGTTTCAGCGCTCGGTGGAGACGCGACTTCACCGTGCCGACCGGCCTTCCGATCGACTCGGCTGCTTCCACTTCGCTGGTCTCAAGGAAGTAGCGCAGATAGATCAGCCGCTGATCATCGCCCGGAAGGTCAGCGACCGCTGTCCACACGCGCTCCGATTGCTCAGCCGCTTCCAGAGCGGCGTCTGGGGGCTCATGTTCACCACGCTCGGAATCGCGAGCTAAACGCTCCGTGGCCGCGGACCGGCGCTTCGACGAACGAGTACTGTTCAAGGCGACGTTCGTAACGATGCGCAGGAGCCACGGGCGGAACGGTCTGCCGGCATCGAAGGTGCCGAGCGAGCGATACGCCCGCACAAACGCGTCCTGGGCCACGTCAGCGGCGTCGTCCTCGTCGCGCACGATGAGATACGCCGCGCGGAACGCCAACCCCTCGTAGCTCTGTACGAGAGCATCAAACGCCGAGCGATCTCCTTGTTGCGCCAGTCTCGCTAAGCCGCTGTCTTCCAGTACCGGCCTCCTTCGCGAAAAAGCACTAGTACCCGGTACTCGTTATACACCGGCTAGGGCAGTTAGGTTCCCTCTCGCTGGGATAGCTATCCCTTGTAGCGATTCGCGATAGGTAGGCGGCGGTCCCGCCCAAAGGCGAGCGGTGTGATCTTGACCCCCGGCGGAGATTGGCGGCGCTTATATTCGCTGCCATCGACGAGCTGGATCACTCGGCGCACGATCGCCTCGTCGTGGCCCTGCGCCACAATTTCATCGAGCCCTAACTCCTCCTCGACGTACGCCTCCAGGATAGGGTCCAGCTCGTCGTACGGCGGCAACGAATCACTGTCTAGCTGCTCCTCGCGCAGCTCGGCCGATGGTGGTTTTTCGATCACGCCTCTAGGAATTAGATCATTCCCCGCCACTCGATTACGATATTCGGCGAGCCGGTACGCCAGCGTCTTCGGCACGTCCTTAATCACCGCGTAGCCGCCCGCCATGTCACCGTAGAGCGTGCAGTAGCCCGTCGCATATTCGCTCTTGTTACCGGTCGTCAGCACCAGCCAACCTAGCTTGTTCGACAGCGACATCAGCACGGTGCCGCGAACGCGGGCCTGCACGTTCTCCTCCGCTATCCCTGGCTCCGTTCCGACGAACGACGGCTCCAGCATCTCAAGAAACGCCGCATGTGCCGGCTCGATGGGGATGACACGCAAGTCGATGCCGAGATTCTCGGTAAGCGCTCGCGCATCTGCGATCGACCCCTCCGACGAGAACCGTGATGGCATCGAAGCCGCGTGTACGTGATCGGCCCCGAGCGCGTCGACGGCGATCGCCACAACGAGGCTGGAATCGAGGCCGCCTGAAAGCCCAATTAGGACATCCTGGAAGCCGACCTTCGTGACGTAGTCCCGCGTGCCTAATACCAGTGCGGAGTACACTTCCTCCTCCAACTCGAGCGGCTCAGCAAGACGAGGGGATATTGACGGCTTTCCCTGCTCGCCTTCTTCCACGTCGCACACCAGCAGCTCCTCTTCAAACTGAGCGGCGCGCGCCATGAGGCGTCCTTGCGCATCCAGCACCATGCTCCCGCCGTCGAAGACCAGCTCATCTTGGCCTCCAACCAGATTCACATAGCAAACGATCGCGTTGTTCTCTCGGGCGCGCTCGGCCAGCATCTCTTGCCGGAACCCGTGCTTTCCTGCGTGATACGGCGACCCGTTGATGTTCAGAAGCACGCGTGCGCCAGCGGCCGCCTGCACCTTCACCGGCCCATCCGCCTCCCAGATGTCCTCGCAGACGCTTACGCCGACCGGAATCCCCGCGATATCGTACGTCGAGGCATCATCTCCTCGCGCAAAGTAACGCTGCTCATCGAAGACGCCGTAGTTAGGGAGGAGTTGCTTGTGGTAAACGTGAGCGATCCGGCCATTCACAATGATGGCGGCCGCATTGTAGATTTGATCCACACCATCGACGAAGCCGACGACAAGAGCGACATCGCCAGGCGCATCTGCTGCTACTCGTTTCAGGGCTTCGTGGTTCGCCCTCACAAAGTCACGGCGCCGGAGCAGGTCTTCAGGCGGATATCCCGTAATCGCCAACTCAGGGAACGCTACCACGTCACATGCGAGGTCAGATGCGTCCGCGGCGTACTTCAGGATCTTCTCGACGTTTCCATCAAGGTCGCCGACAGTCGTGTTGATCTGAGCTAGTGCAACTCGCATGGCAGTTAGTGTACTTTGTACGCTAATTCACTCTCGTCCATTATCGACCTTGTCCGGCAACGGGATCAAGCTCACTCCTCTCAACCTCGCCGTCGCGTTACCATGCATCGGAAGACAACCCCCTCGCGACGTTTCATGTAAGGAGTCGCCATGCCCCGCCTGCTCATTATTGTCATTGCGCTCTTCAGTCTCATCGCCTTCGCCTGCAGTAGCGATTCTAACGATGCTCGACCAACAGTGCTCCAGTTGGACAACGAGGGCATTATTCCTGTACCTGGGAACTCCGAACTCATCATCGGCCCAAATCGATTCGCGTTAGCACTGCTGGAGGAAGACAACACACTGATACTTGATGAAACTGTCGTGTTCAGGTTCTTCCTCGATGAGGAGTTGAAGTCGGAGACCCAGGCTGGTTTCACATACGCCATCCCGGGCGCGAACGGCTTCTACACGGCCAATGTCGACTTCGAGGCGGCCGGCCAATGGCTAGTCGAGGCCGTCCTCACGCGCGGGGGCGAGGAAGAGTTGGTGACCTTCAGCTTTCCGGTGCGCGAGGAGAGCCTCTCACCTAACGTAGGAGACACCGTGCCGGCCTCAGCAAACCTCACGCTGGCAACGGAGCCGAACATCAAGCGCCTCAGCACCGACCAGGAGCCGGAGCCCGCGCTCTATGAGACCACCGTCGCGGAGGCGGTCACCCTTGGCCGGCCCGCCGTCATCGTCTTCGCGACACCCGCGTTCTGCCAGACGCGCTTTTGTGGTCCCGTCGTCGATAACGTTAAGGAGGTCCGTCAGGACTTCTTGGACACCGTGACCTTCATCCACATTGAGCCGTTTGAGTTGGATGAAGATAGCGGAATCGTAGCTGCAGAAGGTGGCGGACCGATTGTAGCCGAGCCCATGCTGGAATGGAATCTCCAAACAGAACCCTGGATTTTCATCCTCGATTCTGACGGTCTGGTGGCTGCCCGATTTGAAGGTGCCGCTAGCCCGCAGGAACTCACCCTGGTGCTTGATGAGCTGCTTGGCTAGTCAGTCGTGCTCTATGCGAATCGCGAGAAACACTCCACCTTCATCGCGATAATAGACGGTCACTTGCTCAGCTGCCTGCATATGACCTAACAGATGCCCCGCAAAGATCGCTTCCTGGGGATCAGCTCCAACGTCTAGGTCAGGCACAAAGACAATCGTCTCTCCGTCGTTGGTCCTCAGCGCAAAAGAGTCTAGCTCGACCAGCGAGCTAGACTCTACCTCAAGAATCACACCCCTTACAGACCGCTCGCCATCACTACAGGCGAGCGCGATAAGGCTTAGCCCCAGGAGCAGAATCGCAAGTTGAGCAAGGTTTCCAATCCGCATGACGTCGCCGCCGTCCGAGTTAGAAGTGAAGGAACTCGTCGATACCGACCGCTACGAAGAGCAGGCCAAGATACGGAAGCGAGTAAAAGAACAGCGCCATACTCGCGCGCGCGTCCTGCCCTTTCCATAGACGAAACGCGTATGCGATAAAGCCAACTCCCAGCACGAGAGCGACTGTCAGGTACAGCAACCCCATACCGGCTATCGGTACCAGCATCAAGCTGGAGGCCACGAGTACGAAGCTGTAGAGCATGATCTGCCTATACGTCTCCGGCTCGCCGCGCGCGACCGGCAGCATTGGCACCGAAGCCCGAGCGTAATCGTGGCGATACCGCAGTGCCAGCGCCCAGAAGTGAGGCGGCGTCCACAGGAACACGATGCCGAAGAGCACCAGCGCCGGCCAGTCCAGCGAACCTGTCACGGCTGCCCAGCCGGTCATAGGCGGGATTGCCCCCGCCGCTCCGCCGATCACGATGTTATGGGCGCTGGTGCGCTTCAACCACATCGTGTACACGAACACGTAGAACAGGAGCGCGCCCGTCGCGAGCAGAGCCGTGAGCATGTTCACGCCGATCGCGAGCACCGAGAACCCGGCGATGCCGAGGAATATCCCGAACACGAGCGCGCGCTCAGGATCGATCAGGCCGGCAGGAATCGGCCGGTCTTTCGTGCGCGTCATGATGGCGTCGATATCACGGTCCATGTAGCAGTTGATCGCGTTCGCCCCACCGGCTGAGAGCGTCCCGCCGAATAGCGTGAGGAGGACCAGCCACAATGAAGGCCAGCCCTGCTCCGCGAGGATCATCGCCGGGACCGTCGTTACCAGCAGTAAGACAACAATGCGCGGCTTGGTGAGCGCCACGTAGGATCGCACCACGTCCAGCAGGCCGCGCCCTTGAGGCGCGACGACCGCGTGCGGTAGCTCAGCTATCCCTGTCGCGATATCTTGTCGAACAGCCATCTCGTTACAATCCTTGGGCTTCCAACGCCTCCGGCGGCGCGAACGGCCCGTCAGCCTTGCTCAGATGCGGCAGCGAGCCTTCCACAGAACGATGCGCGAGCAGCGTTACCGTCACGAGCGCCGTCCATAACAGTACGGCAAGCGCAAGGTGTGACGCCATCGCCGCCGGTTGCAGCATCGTCCAGACGTTTACAGCTCCCATCAGCGCCTGCAGCATAACAAGGCCGAACGCGAATAGAGAACCTACAACCAGGACCTGATCGTGCCGCTGCGTCCTCCACGCCTGCAACGCTACGTATCCGATCAGCAGCCCGATAGCACCCGCAACAAATCGATGTGTGGCGTGGATCATCGCCAGCCGGCCGCCGTCCGGCATGAGCTGTCCGTCGAAGAGAGGCCAGTCGCGGAACGCTAGACCCGCACCACTGCCCACCACGTACGAGCCTGTCAGCATGAGTGCAAAGGTCGCGATTGCGGCGAAGAGTGCGAGGTTCCTAAAGGAAGCTGACTCCCGGGTCTGTCGCATCACTGGGCGGTCTGGAATCCAGACTGACATCGCGAGAAACACCAGCAGCGCCAGCACCGCGGATGCCAGCGCGAGATGGGCCATGACCAGGTTCGCGGACAAGTCACTTAGCACCGTCATCCCGCCGAGAACAGCCTGGGCGATCACCAACACCAGCGCCAGTACCGACCCCCACCTCATCGTCGGGTTGTTGCGCATCGTACGCCAGGCCACGATCACGAAGGCAAGGACCAGAAAGCCGACTACCGATGCCAGCAGCCGGTGTGAGAATTCGATCATCACCGCCGACTCGAACGGCGGGATCAGCTCACCGCGGCAGCGTGGCCAGTCCGGACAGGCGTCACCGGACTCCGTCGCCCTAACGATGCCGCCGAGCACTATCAGCGAATACGTCGCAAAAACCGTCGAAAGGATCAGCCAGCGGAAGCCGCTACCGCTCCCCTGCGCGACGTTTTCTTCCGGGTCCAAGAGCAACCACCCTCGATTGTGACGCTGGGTACAATGAGACTATACCAGGTGCTATGGTGCGACCAAAAGGAGTCTGGCCCGCATCTACGGGGTTCTTGACCGTATAAGCTGCTTGTGATACGAGGTACAAGTAATGGCAGCCGACGAGTCACCTCAAGACCAGAACGCCAACCCGCAAGAGGAAACTACGCCGGACGTTGGCGATCGATTAGTACTTCCCTTGATGATTCCCGTCATCGTCTTCCTCTTCACCATACTCGTTATCTACGGCCTCTCCCGAATCTACCTCGAACTGAACGATATCACGATCGGCACCGTCACCATGGCCACGCCTCTTGCCATCGGTGTTTCGCTCTTTATCCTTTTTTCGGCCTGGTACCTCGCTAGCAATCGCCGCGTGCCGATGTGGCAGACTGCGTCCATCGGCATGGTCGCGGTCGCGGCGGTCACAGGCGGCGCGATTTGGGCCGCCGTCGACGATCGAGGCGAGGACGGCGAGCCGCCCGCAGCGAACGGCGAACCCACGCCTGGCGCCACGGTGGAGGAAGGCACTCTCCTCATCGGCCTAATCGACCCAGACTGGGCCGTCACAGCGAACCCGGCAGTCGTCCCGGCCGGCGACCTAACACTGTCTGTTGAGAACCAGGGGACCTTGATCCACAACCTGCGCGTCATCCGCACCGACCTCAACGCTGACCAACTTCCGATTGGCCCTGATGGATTCACTGTAGATGAGGCGAACCTAAACGTCGTCTTATCGGTAGCCGACCTCCGTGCCGGCGAATCGGAAGAGACTGGCGTCACGCTAGAAGCGGGCGGCTACGTCCTGCTCTGCAACATCCCTGGCCACTACGACAGTGGCATGCGCGTCGCCATTACGGTCGAGTAGCGCCAGTTCCGGCCGGGAAGACAAGAGCCTTCCAATGGAAGGCTTGTTTCATGCTCTTGGGAACGTTCGCCTACCGGCCCTGCAACCCCAGCTCGGCCTTGACGTCATCTCGCTGCGCCTCGCTTTCCGCTCGCTCCTCTTGGAAATACCAGCGGAAGAAGACAACAGTCATGTACGACCAAAGGATGATCGTGGCCATCAGCTTCATTGAACCGCCCGCCAGTTGCTGATCGTCGAGCGCCGTCATGTGCCAGATGCGAGGCGCATCCGCGTAAAAGTCGTAGACAACGGTGTCAGCGAAGGTGATGAATGAGGCCATCACGGCTGGCAGGAGCGACTGCAGAAATAAGTACGCCATCTGCATCGGCGGGTTCAGCCGGGGAAGCTCTGGAATAGGGCTCAAGATGGGCCACCACATCAACAGCGCGGTCCCAACAAGCGCCGCGTGCACGAACAGGTGGAAGGAGTGCTCGCGAAGCTGCAGGTCGATCGTCTGGGGGAGGTGAATGAGCAGCAGCGCCGCGTTGAACAACGCGAACGCGACCACCGGCTGCGTCAGCGGTTT
This sequence comes from Chloroflexota bacterium, assembly GCA_022562155.1. GTDB lineage: Bacteria > Chloroflexota > Dehalococcoidia > DSTF01 > RBG-16-68-14 > SZUA-185. The sequence continues at coordinate 15,308 of JADFPV010000032.1, read as the reverse complement.
GGCGATGCGCATCATTCCAGGGGTCTTCAGCAGCGCTTGCCACAGCCACCCGGGGACCCCCGCAAGCAGCAAGGGCGCCGCCACCAGGGTGAGCAGTACATGCTGAATCATGTGTGCCGATGCAAGGTAGTTCTCTGCCAAGTCGTGCAGCGGCGAACCGGCCGCCACGTAGATCGAAAAAACGCCCAGCGAAAACAGGACCACCTGGCTGCGCTTCACTGGGCCGGCACCCGGGAACTGCGACCGCATCTGCGTGACGGCGTAGAGGAACGCGCCCTCCAGCAGAACGCAGATTAGAATGACGTCCAGGTGCACATCCCAGTCCAGCCATTCGTAGCCGGCGATGTGCAACAGGGACATTTGCCTACCTAGACCAGAGTGTCAGACGAGGCTAGCGCCAAGTGTCGATAGGACGATAACGAACAGGGCCGCAACGAGCAGCATCCCGCCGGAGAACGCGATACTGAGCAACCTGTTGTCGAACCGGAGGTGCATGAACCATAGTGCGACCAGCACGAACTTGGCCGCTGAGAGAATCAGCAGGATCGCCAGCAGCGCGCCCTCCAGGGCGTCGACGTAGTAGACCGCCACTTCGACCGCCGTAATCACCGCCAGGATCAGGCCGACCTTCACATACTCTGCGGCGTCCGGATGGTCGCCTGGAGCATGGTCGAGGATCTCGTACTCCTCCTCGGGCGGTGCGGGCTGGGGCCACTTCAGCTCGATTGGCGTCAGCGCCAATAGCGCGCCTAACGCGCCCACCGCAATCAGGGGAATCCCAAGCAGGTAGGCCGGGTTCTCAAAGAACGCCTTACCATCTACAGCCAACACGACCGTGAGCAGTTCCAACATCCGCTACCTCGCTACTGCAGCAAGTACACCAACGTGAAAATCACGATCCAGACAACGTCTACGAAGTGCCAGTACAGGCCGGCCAACTCGACATTGAGCGCGTTCTCACTCGTGATCCGTCCCCTACGAGCCATGATCCAGAGGGAGAGCAGAATGAGTACGCCGACGGAGACGTGCGCGCCGTGGAAGCCCGTCAGCACGAAAAACGTCGTCCCGAAGAGATTCGAGTTGAGCGTCAAACCTTCGTTGTAGAACTCAGTGAACTCAAACGCTTGCCCTGCAAGGAAGGTCATACCCAACAAGGCCGTTGCCGCGAGCCAGATCTGCAGGCCGCGGCGATCGTTGCGCTGAATCGCCGACAGCGCAAGCACCATCGTCACGCTGCTCATCAGCAACACGAAGGCGCTGATAGATGTGAACGGGATGTCGAACAGCCCGCTGTAGGCAACCCCATCGATTACACGGTCCGTGGGATATGGGCCCTCGATACTGCTGTTGCGGTAGAGGAGGTAGGTTCCGATCAGCCCGCCGAAGAACAGGCACTCGGACGCGAGGAAGAGCCACATGAGCAGCTTCCTGTTGTCGATGCCCGTGTTCGTTGCGTGTTCGTCGACCGTAGCCGCGTGTGCCACCCTACATCACTCCGTTGTGGGCTCCAACGCCCATGCGAAGACACCAACCAGCAGTATCACAGCTCCGACTGGAATGAGCGGCAACATCCAGGGGTTGTCCCAGTAGATGAAGCCGGCAGCGAGTATCGGCGGTCCAATCGATGCGATGAGCGGAATGATCGACGGCGAGGGCAGATGGACACTGTGTCCTTCCTCCTCGTGTCCTTCTTCCTTATGACCGTTCGCTGCGCCCGCGACGACCGGCACCGTTTCGCCCGCCTCATTCTCGACGTACTTGTCGTGCCAGACCGGATCCAGCGACTTGACCTCGGGAATGGTCGCGAAGTTATAGACCGGTGGCGGCGACGACATCGACCACTCAAGCGTGCGGCCATCCCATGGGTCGTCGCCCGCCTGCTTGCCGCTGCGCATGCTGACGACGACGTTCACCAGGAACACGAAGACTGAGAACGCGATCAGGAAGGCGCCAACGGTCGACATCATGTTCCACAGCCCGTAACCGAGGTCCGCCTCATACGTAGACGTTCGCCTGATCATGCCCATCAGGCCGACGATCATCATCGGCTGGAAGGTCAGGTTGAAGCCGGCAAACATCGTCCAGAAATGCAGCTGGCCCAGTTTCTCGCTCATGAACTTCCCGCTGAACTTCGGGAACCAGTAGTAGACGCCTGCAAAGAGCCCGAACAGCGAGCCGCCAACGAGCACCTGATGGAAGTGCGCGACGACGAAGTACGTATCCTGCTGCTGGTAGTCGGTTGGCACGATGGAGTGCATGACTCCTGTCAACCCACCTATCGTGAACATCGCGATAAAGCCGACGGCAAACAGGAGCGGCGTCTTAAAACTGATCGACCCGCCCCACAGCGTCGCGAGCCAGTTGAAGACCTTGATGCCTGTTGGCACGCCGATCAGGAGCGTCGATATGCCGAATGCCGAGTTCGCGACGGAACCAAGGCCGGTCGTGTACATGTGATGCGCCCAGACGCCCCAGCTCATGAAGGCGATCGCGATGCCGGAAAACACAACGAACGGATAGCCGAACAGTGGCTTCTTGGAGAACGTTGGCAGCACCTCGGAAATAATGCCCATTGCCGGCAGGATCAGGATGTAGACCTCCGGGTGGCCGAAGAGCCAGAACATGTGCTGCCAGAGAAGCGGCGTTCCGCCCGCCCCAACGTTGAAAAAGTTCGCGCCGAAGAGACGGTCGAACAAGATCTGGAAGAGCGCAACCGTGATGATCGGCATCGCGAAGATGATGAGGAACGACGTTACGAGCGTCATCCAGACGAACACAGGCATCCTGAAGAACGTCATCCCCGGCGCGCGCATATTGATGATCGTCACGGCGAAGTTAAAGCCGCCTGCCATCGACGCGATACCGAGGATGAGGAGGCCGAACGCCCAATAGTCGATGCCCGTACCAGGCGAGAACTGGTTCAGCGTCAGCGGTGCATAGCCAAACCAGCCGCCGTCGGGCGCTCCAAGGTGCCCTTCCAAGAACGAACCGGCCGGGTTGCCTGTGAAGAAGCTGGCCATCATCAACATGCCGCCAAACAGGAACATCCAGTAGCTGAAGGCATTGAGCCTCGGAAACGCGACGTCCCGTGCGCCGATCATGAGCGGGATGACGAGATTGAAGAACGCGGCGCTCAGCGGCATGATCACCAGGAAGACCATCGTCGTCCCGTGCATCGTGAACAGGCGGTTGAACTGGTCGGCATCAACAAGCGTCGACTCCGGCCGGGCTAGCTGCAGCCTGATGATCAGCGCCTCGATGCCACCAACCACGAAGAAGAACATGGCGGTCGCCCCGTACATCACACCGATGCGCTTGTGGTCGACCGTCGTGAGCCAGCTCCAAATGCCCTGGTACGAACCGCCTGCTTCGCGCATCTGACGCAGCGCCTGCCCCAACGTCGGGATAGGCCGCTCTATCGCTATGCTTGCCATGGCCGGCTCCTTGTCTGCATAAACTCAGTCATGGAACGCACTCGGCTGGAAGCGGGTCCTCTCCGTTCGCCGCTATCGCCGCAAGGCAGGCGTCGAATTGCGCCGGCTCCAGTGCCGTCGTAGTAAATCTCATTCCAGCGTGGCCAATCCCGCAGAACTCCGCACACTGACCCTGGAATACTCCCGTTTCGGTCGCGTTGAACCAGATCCTGTTGGTCCGCCCTGGCATAACGTCCTGTTTGCCGGCCAGCTTCGGCACCCAGAAGCTGTGGATCACGTCGAGCGCTTCAAGATCGAAGTCAATGTCCCGATCGATCGGAATGTAGAGCTCCTTCGTAGAAAGTGGACGGCCGTCCGCATCTAGATATTCAGGGTCCGTGTAGTCGAAGGCCCAGTCCCAGCGTTGCGCGATAACACGAACACCCAGCGCGTCGTCATCCGGTGACCCACCGAGTTCGATGACGCTCATGATGGTCGGTACGGCGAGGCCGAGCAACAGGATAGTCGGCAGGATCGTCCAGCCAATCTCAAGCCTGTTGTTACCTTCAATCTGTTTGGGGATGCCATCCCCTTCCCGTCGTCGGAAGCGGATGAAGATGTACAGCATTGCACCAAATACGCCAATGAGGATGATGACCGCCGGAACGAGCACGATGAGGAAGAGGTCAAGCTGCTTCTGAGCCACCTCGCCGCTGGGGCTGAACGTGTTCTGATCGCTACCAAGGGACCCGCATCCGGCCACCAACACCGCAGCGACGACCATGATGGCAATCGTGGCGACCTTAGCTGTAGAAAACTTACGGAGCTTCATCGACCTCCCACGGGAGCTCGCCTGTGAAAGAGGCTGCTCATACGTCGAAGGAGCTGACGGTAACCCAGCGTCAACTCCTTGTACCGTATATCACAATCTCCCGCTTTGGGTCAATCCTATACAGATAGGGGCGCTGCACACGGCAGCGCCCCTATCTGGCTGTTCCTACCCAGGTCTTGAGCTAGGCTGCTTTGCCTCTGCTCCTCTTCGGCTGCTTCGCGCCTGCTGGCAGTCCCGTCGGCAAGATATCGAGCGGCTTCTTGCGCAGGTCTTCAAGAAACACAGGCCCTTCGCAGCGCTCACAACGCAGCCTATCTCCGGCCTTGTACTTAGGCCCCTTGTAGCCCGGCCGCGGGTTGAAAGTCGTCAGAATGAGCTTCGTTTCCTTAGATTCCTTGGTTCCCTCCACCTGGCCGCTGACGTGGCCGCAGTGATAGCACTTGACGTCGCCTACCATGTCCATGGACAGCTACCTCCGGACGCGACAAACGCGCTCTTGAAACATCCCAATGTGGCATGGTATCGACGATGGCCAGGAGAACTGAAGGAGCGTTTGCCCTAATCGGGAGAGCGTAAAACCCTAAGTCGCGTTCTTGAGACGCGAGCTACGACTCGACTCTTTCGATGCGAAAGCGGATCGTACCTGACGGTGCCACCACCTCGACTTCGTCACCCGGCCGCTTCTTGAGCACAGCCTGGCCCACCGGCGACTGGAACGATATCCGGCCTTGAGAGGCGTTGACCTCGGCCGGACGCACGAGCGTATACGAGACGTCCTTGTCGGCATTCAAGTTGCGGAGTACAACCGTGCTACCCAGCTGGACAACGTCTCCTTTGGGTCCTTCCGCGGCCTCCACGATGACAGCCAAATCGATCGTCATTTCGAGTTTCCGAATGCGGCTCTCTACATAGGCCTGCCGCTCGCGAGCAGCGTCCAACGGGGCGTTCTCTTTAAAGTCCTTGTCCGCCATAGCGCGCTTGATGTCATCGATGATCTGAGGACGCTGGACCTTGAGCGACTCCAATTCCGTAACCAGCGCCGCCTTGTCCTCATCCCTCATTTCGATGGCTTGGAGCGCGGGCACGTTGTTGGTCCTCCGAGACCCACGTTTTATCCGCAGATGCGTGCCCAGGTTTGTCGTTGTATACCCGGCCTTGTTGGCAAACGCCAGGAACTTCTTCACGGCATCGCCTCGGCGGGCGGCGTCCGTCACAGAGCCGGCGAGCGTCTCCGCATAGCTTGCGACCTGATGCGCCGTCAACTGGACCAACTCACGGTCGGCCCCCGCCCAGCGCACAAAGCGTTCGACCTCAGCTTGGATCGTCGTGACGTCATCGCCAGAAAGCACGCCCAGATGTTCGCGCGCGGCCTCACTCAGCGTGATCGTTGTGTCGTCACTCATGATCTACTCGATTCTTGCATATGGCCCATTATCCGGTCAACGAAACTTCCGTGCCGACGGCCTTCTCTCCGCGCCGGCTGCGGCGGTACAATCTCACTGTGAGCGCGTCCCGGCGCCCCTCTGCCTTCGCTTGGCTTGCCACCGCGGTGATTGCCGCTCTCCTCCTTGTCTCCTGCAACGAAGACGACCCTCCAGCGCTTCTTCCCACATCGGCCGACGAGCTGGTGGCCCGGGCATTCGCGATGGGCATCAGCTCTCTGCCTTCTGAGCTGACAGAAGAGTCTTACGCGGACACATTCGAGCTGGCAGCCGGCGCCGGCGAGATCGTGCTTATTCAGCGTACACCCCCCTGGGAGGAGCTGCTGGCCGGAACGTTCTCCGAGGAGACAGTACTCGCAACGCAGCGTGAGACGGCCCTCGCGGAAGAGCACGGGCTCGATATCTTCGTCGCGATCGATCCCACCGATGGCTCCCGGCAGCGCGATCGGCTCGCCGGCCTGCCCGACGATCTCCTGGGCGCCGGCTTCTCGGATCCGCTCATCCATCAAGCCCTGCTCGACTATGCACGCTACCTGGCCGAAACATACCAGCCTCGCTACCTGGCGTTTGGTGTGGAGATAAACGGCTACCAACAGCACCACCCGGAGGACTTCGAGCGCTTCGTCGTCATATACCACGAGGCCTACGAAGCGGTGAAGGAAATCTCACCTGACACGTTGGTGTTTCCTACGTTCCAGTTTGAGGAGTTACAGGGCCGGCTTCCTTTTCAAGACCCGCTTCCTCCCCAGTGGTACTTGATCAGCCGTTTCGAACCTCGGCTCGACGTGCTTGCGATCAGCAGCTACCCGGACGTGGTCTTCCCAGAAGCCGACGACATCCCCGACTCCTACTATCAGCAGCTCTTGCTGTACACGAACCGCCCTGTCGCCATTGCCGGCATGGGCTACTCCTCTCGGGCCACCGAAGAGCTCGATTCTTTGGAAGCCGAGCAGGCGCAGGCGGCATTCCTCCGTCGTACGCTCGACAACGCACAGCAGCTCAACATGCCGTTCGTGGTCTGGTTCATCGGGCAGGACCCGTCGTTCACGGGAGAATCCACCCTCGATTTGGCGAACTCCGGCCTCAGACGCCAGGACGGCACCGAAAAATTGGCCTGGCGCGTCTGGGAACAGACATCGCTGAGGCCCTTGGCGTCCGAGCCCGACTCCTAGGGGTAGACCAGCTCGCGCTCCATCAGCGCCCGAGCGATGACGACACGCTGGATCTGTGACGTGCCCTCGACGATCATCAACTGGCGCGCGTCTCGATAGTGTCGCTCCAGCGGGTGGTCCATCATGTAGCCCTGGGCCCCCAAGATCTGTAGCGCATCCGACGACACCTTGACCGCCGCCTCAGTCGCATAGGCCTTGGCGATCGAGAGGAGCGCCGCGTCCTCCCGCTGGTGCTTCCCCTGATCGACGAGCCACGCAGCTTGATACACCAGCAGCCGAGCCGCCTCAATCTGGATCGCCATGTCCGCGAACATGAACTGGATCGCCTGTAGCTCGGAGATCGGCTTGCCGAACGCCTCGCGCTGGCGAGCGTAGTCTAGCGCGTACGTCATGGCCCCCTCCGCGAGCCCGACGCCGCGCGCCCCGACAACGGGACGCAGTGTGTTCAGCGTGAGCATCGCATGCTTAAACGCACCGCCCTCCTCACCGCCCAGCAGCAGCTCGGGGCCAAGACGTACATCCTCAAACACAATATTGGCGGTCGGTACGCCGCGCACGCCCATCTTGCGATCGGTGCGGGCAACGGAGAAGCCAGGCCTGTCCGTAGGGACGATGAAGGCCGAAATGCCGGCAGCGCCCTTGTCTCGGTCCGTCTTCGCGAACGCTACGACGAAGTCGGCTACCGTCCCCCCGGAGATAAACACCTTCTCGCCGTTCAGGATGTAGTCATCGCCGTCCTTGACCGCATAGCTCTGCAACGCAGAAGCGTCCGAGCCAGCGTTCGGCTCCGTCAGACAGTATGCCGCCTTAGCCTCTCCCCGCGCGACCTTCGGCAACCAGGCCCGTTTCTGGTCCTCAGTGCCGCCGATCACGATCGGCTGCGTCGGCAGCGCCGAGAGCAGGAGTATCAGCCCGCTCGCGCAGCAGTATTTGGCGACCTCTTCGACGGCCAAGGCCAAGGCAAAGACCCCCGCTCCACTGCCGCCATATTGCTGCGGGATTGTAAGGCCCAGCAGCTCTATCTCGCGAAACGCCTCAAAAACGTCATGCGGATATTCACCAGTCTCATCCATCTCCGCGGCGCGAGGCGCTACCCGCTCTTTCGCGATGCGTCGGGCAGTTTGCTGAATGAGCTTCTGCTCCTCATTGAGTTCAAACTGCATTGCTATGCTCCTAACACCAGACTACACCCAATCACGACAGCATATCGCACGGTGGATATCCCAAGCCACAGCTTGCAATTCAGACGCTTTACCATATATACTGATATCAGATTGACAATCCCAGAATAACTTTTGTAGTGGTAAGAGGGCGCGGCTAGACGGACGCCTTTGTATTCATCTCCCCGGAGGGACCCAAACGGATTGCCCTTCCCTAGGCGGGTCGGGTGTCTTTGCGTGTCCACAATTAGCTAGGAGCGCTGCGAATGGTCATGATCAGCGAAGGGATAGCTGACGGCTTCGCCGTCCCCAAACTCAAGAAGTCGTACGCGAAGATCCCGCATGTCCTGGACATCCCACACCTGGTGCGCATCCAGCTGGACTCCTATACATGGTTCCACGACGAAGGACTCGGCGATCTTCTGAACGATATCTCGCCCATCCAGGACTTCACAGGCAGCCGGATGGAGATGCGCTTCTCCCGAGAGATCACACCGAAAGACACAAAAGAAGACGTTCAGGAGTACGTCGGCCTGGTCCCGCTGGAAGACGTAAGGAAGGACGGCAGGCGTCTGGCGCGCAAGGGCGAACCGCTCACGTTGGAGACCGCCAAGGCGCTCCGCCGTGCTCGAATTGCTTCTGTCCCCGTACGGGCCTACACGTTTGGCGACCCCAAGTACGACCAAAACGAGTGTCGCGAGCGCGACGTCACCTACTCCGCCCCTCTCAAGGTCTGGGTTCAACTCCTCGTGAAGGAGACCGGCGAGGTGAAAGAGCAAGAGCTGTTCATGGGCGACTTCCCGCTCATGACGGGTAACGGCACCTTTATCATCAACGGCGCGGAGCGCGTCGTCGTTGCGCAGTTGGTCCGTTCTCCAGGCTGCTACTTCAGCATCAATACCGACGCGACCAGCGGGCGCTCGCTCTGTTCAGGCAAGCTGATTCCCAGCCGCGGCGCGTGGCTTGAGTTCGAGACGTCCAACAAAGACGTCCTCTCGGTCAAGGTCGACCGCAAGCGCAAGATCCCGATCACGGCCTTGCTGCGGGCCATCGACGAAGACGACAAACTAGACGACGAGGAGTTGGGCACCGACGAGCGCATCCTCAAGCTCTTCGCGGATGTGGACACTAACCCGGATCACCAGTACATCCAATCCACACTGGAGAAGGAGCCAACCAAGAACAAGGCAGAGGCTCTGCTGGAGTTTTACCGGCGACTCCGACCCGGCGACCCGCCCACCAAAGAAAATGCTCGCGGGCTCATCACGTCGCTCTTCTTCAACCCACGCCGCTACGACCTCGGCCGGGTCGGACGGTACAAGGTAACGCAGCGCCTAGGGCTTAAGATCGACAGCGAAACCCGAACCCTGACAAGGGCCGACCTCAACTCGATCGTCCGCGAGATGATTCTACTGAACAACGGCCAGAGCCAGCCGGACGACATCGATCACCTCGGGAACCGGCGCGTTCGCGCCGTGGGCGAGCTTATCCAGAACCAGTTTCGCATCGGCCTGCTGCGCATGGAGCGGGTCGTACGCGAACGCATGACGATCACGGACGCCGACCAGGCGACGCCCAGCGCGCTGATCAACATCCGTCCGGTCGTCGCAGCGATGAAGGAGTTCTTCGGTGGCTCACAACTCTCGCAGTTCATGGACCAGACGAACCCGCTAGCCGAACTCACGCACAAGCGCAGACTCTCCGCACTCGGTCCGGGCGGCCTGTCTCGCGACCGCGCTGGATTTGACGTTCGCGACGTTCATCACAGCCACTACGGCCGCATCTGTCCGATCGAGACGCCTGAAGGCCCGAACATTGGTCTGATCGGCAGTCTGGCTACCTACGGACTGCTAAACAGTTATGGCTTCATCGAGACCCCGTACCGAAAGGTCACCCGTGAGCTTCCCGCCGACGACGACAACCTTGTTGGCCAAACGGCGCGGGAAACCGTCTCCGGGCCTCGGGGCGGCGCCCTCGTCGAAGAGGGGGAGGAGATCACGCCTGCCCTAGCGAAGAAGCTAGCTGAAGCCAACGTCGGTCCAGTTCAAATCAAACCGTATGTGACAGACGACATCGCGTATCTCTCTGCAGATGTGGAAGAACGTTACATCATCGCTCAGGCCAACTCGATCCTCGACGAGACGAATCACTTCGTGGAGTCACGTGTGGAGGCCCGCCAGGGCAAGCAGTTTCACATGGATATGCCAGAGCACATCGATTACATGGACGTAACGCCCAAGCAGGTCTTGAGCGTCGCTACCTGCCTGATCCCGTTTTTGGAGCACGACGATGCGCCGCGCGCTCTCATGGGCGCGAACATGCAACGGCAGGCCGTGCCGCTGTTGCGGCCGCAGGTGCCTCTTGTCACGACGGGCGTCGAGGGTCGCGCTGCAGCTGACTCAGGACAGGTACTACTGGCGGAGCGGGCCGGTACAATCACTAGCTCGACCGCCGACTCGATTACCGTCAACTACGACAGCGATGGCGACGTGACCTACCCCCTGCAAAACTTCGTTCGCTCGAATCAAGGCACATGCCTCAACCAGCGTCCGGCCGTCAAGACCGGCCAGCGAGTCTCGGAGGGCGACACTCTAGCGGACAGCTCTTCCACTGACCAAGGCGAACTCGCCCTCGGCCAGAACCTGCTGGTTGGCTTCGTGATCTGGGAGGGACACAATTTCGAGGATGCGATCGTCATCTCCGAGCGCGTCGTGCAAGACGACCGCTTCACGTCAATCCACATCGAGAAGCACGAAGTGGAGTCGCGTGACACGAAGCTCGGCGCCGAAGAGATCACCCGCGACATTCCAAATGTCGGCGAGGAAAGCCTCCGTGATCTCGACGAGATGGGCATCATCCGCGTCGGCGCGGAGGTCAATTCTGGCGACATCCTCGTAGGCAAGATTACGCCAAAGGGCGAGACTGAACTTACGGCTGAGGAGAAGCTCCTGCGAGCCATCTTCGGCGAAAAGGCGCGCGAGGTGAAGGACACCTCCCTGCGCGTCCCTCACGGCCAGAAAGGCAAAGTCATCGACGTCCGCGTTTTCTCGCGTGAGGAAAACGACGAACTGCCCGCCGGGGTCAACCAGCTCGTGCGCGTGTCCATCGCCCAACGCCGCAAGATCGCCGCAGGCGACAAGATGGCCGGGCGTCACGGCAACAAGGGCGTGATCGCCACCATCCTGCCAACGGAAGACATGCCGTACCTCGAAGACGGCACCCCCATCGACATTATTCTCAACCCGATCGGGGTGCCTAGCCGCATGAACGTTGGCCAGGTGCTGGAAACCCACCTCGGTTGGGCCGTGCAACAGCTCGGCTTCAGGGCCGTTTCGCCGGTGTTCGACGGCGCGACCGGCGAAGCGATCGAGGATGCGCTGGCACGCGCCTGGCTCGCGAAGGAGGCTGGCGCCTTCAAGCCCAGCGCGAACGGCGGCGCGGAGCACCAGTACGGTGAGCATTTGGACCTGCCAACGTTTGAGAACTGGCTCAGCAAGAAGGGCTACGTCGCGGCCGATATCCTAGACGAGGACAAAGAGGGCGGAGCGAAGAGAGCCTGTCTGGAGTTGTGGCTCCAGACCATGGGTGTGCGCAAGATGCGTAACCCGACCCTTGAGCGGCTGGAGCAGCGTGCGAAGGAGGTCGAGGAGGAGCGTAAGATCGCGGCGCCTATCTACGGCAAGCAGGCCCTCTACGACGGACGGACCGGGGAACTCTTCGACCAGCCCGTAACGGTGGGCTACATCTACTTGATGAAGCTCATCCACCTGGTGGAAGACAAGATCCACGCCCGCTCGACTGGCCCATACTCGCTAATCACGCAGCAGCCGCTTGGAGGCAAGGCCCAGTTCGGTGGCCAGCGATTCGGCGAGATGGAGGTGTGGGCGCTAGAGGCTTACGGCGCCGCCCACATCCTACAGGAGCTCTTGACCGTGAAGAGCGACGACGTTGTCGGGCGCGTCAAGACCTACGAAGCCATCGTCAAAGGTGAAGACGTCATCGAACCGGGCATTCCTGAATCATTCAAGGTGCTCGTGAAAGAACTTCAGAGCCTTGGGCTGTCCATCGAGGTACTCAACGAAGACCAAGAGCAAATTACCCTCCCCGATGAAGGCCTTGAGGTACCGAGGTTGGGGATCAACCTGGAAGGCATGGAACGAGGAGAAGAGGAGCTGCTAAGTGCTGGAAGTTAACAACTTCAACGCGATTCGTATCTCCCTGGCCTCGCCGGAGCAGATCCGGTCGTGGTCGTATGGTGAAGTCACCAAACCGGAAACTATCAACTATCGCACGTTGAAGCCCGAAAAGGACGGCCTTTTCTGCGAGAAGACGTTCGGTCCCACCAAGGACTTCGAGTGTTACTGCGGCAAATACAAACGCGTCCGCTACAAGGGCATCGTCTGCGACAAGTGCGGCGTCGAAGTCGCCCGGAGCAAGGTGCGCCGGGAACGCATGGGCCACATCGAACTCGCGTCGCCTGTCAGCCACATCTGGTTCGTGAAGGGTACGCCCAGCCGGCTTGGCCTGCTCCTGGACATGTCTCCTCGGACGCTGGAGCGCGTCCTCTACTTCGCTCAGTACGTGATTACCGAAGTAGACCAGGAGGCCAAGGAAACCATCCTCTCCCAGCTGCGCGAGGAGATGAAAGAGGCGGCGGCCACACGCGAGAAGGAACTGACAGACGCTATTGCCGCGATCGAGAAGCAGCGAGACGATGAGATTGCGGCATTGCAGGAGAAGCTCGCCTCGAGTAGGGACCAGTACAAAGACCAGCGGAAAGCCGGTGTCGACTCCCTCAAGACGAACGCGAAGGAGATGGCGGCCGACCTGAAGTCACAGGCAGGCAAAAAGGCGCGGCGTAAGTTCGCCATTGGAGAGACAACACTCGTCCAAAGAGGCGAAGAGATACCTGCTGACCTCTACAAGGAGGTTACACCACTATCGAAAGAGCTCATCGCAGCGTTCCAGGCCGACCTCAAGCAACAGAGGGTAGACCTTAAGCTGACGACCTCAGCCGCCATCCAGCAGGTTCGCGACAACACATTTCAGGAGCTCGAGCCGCTCCAGGAGCAACTGGCGAGCGAGCGAGAGGCAATCGCAGAGCAGTATGAGCAGAAGATCGAGACGCTCGAAAACCTGCATGACCCGATCGCCGACGACCAAGTCACGCTGCTCACCGAAAACGAGTACGTCGAGTACCAGGAGAAGTTCGGAAAGATCTTCAAGGCCGGCATGGGAGCCGAAGCCATCCTCGAGATCCTGGGCCGTGTGGACATCAACGTTCTGCGCGTCCGCATGCTGGAGGAGATCGAGTCCACCAGTGGACAGCGGCGGAAGAAGGCGACCAAGCGCCTCCGCGTGATCGAGGCTCTGCGGCGCAGCGGCAACAAACCGGAATGGACGATCTTTACGATCCTGCCCGTGCTGCCGCCAGACCTGCGACCCATGGTCCAACTCGACGGCGGCAGGTTCGCCACTAGTGACCTGAACGACCTCTACCGGCGCGTCATAAACCGCAACAACCGCCTGAAGAGACTCATGGAGCTTGGTGCGCCGGAGATCATCATCCGCAACGAGAAGCGCATGCTGCAGGAGGCCGTCGACTCGCTCATCGACAATGGCCGGCGCGGCCGCGCAGTCTCCGGGTCCGGCAATCACAAACTGAAGTCGCTATCTGACATGCTCAAGGGCAAGCAAGGGCGCTTCCGCCAAAACCTGCTGGGCAAGCGCGTAGACTATTCCGGCCGGTCCGTGATCATCGTCGGCCCAGATCTGAAGCTGCACCAATGCGGTCTGCCAAAGCGCATGGCGCTCGAACTGTTCAAGCCCTTTGTCATGCACGCGCTCGTCGCCAACGGCACGGCGCACAACATCAAGAGCGCGAAGCGCATCGTCGAACGCGCCCGGCCTGAGGTGTGGGACGTCCTTGACGATATCGTCAGGACACGCCCCGTGCTCCTAAACCGCGCACCGACACTCCACCGCCTGGGCATCCAGGCGTTCGAGCCCGTGCTCATCGAAGGTAGCGCTATTCAGCTGCACCCACTTGTCTGTACCGCGTTCAACGCGGACTTCGATGGCGACCAAATGGCCGTGCACGTGCCGCTCTCCCGCGAGGCTGTCGCGGAAGCGCGCCAGATCATGCTTTCGACGAAGAATCTGCTGTCGCCTGGCTCCGGTGAGCCCGTCATCGCGCCCACCTTGGACATGGTGGTTGGGTGCTACTACCTGACACTCCGAAAGTCCGGCCTCAAGGGCGAGTTCAAAGAAGGACGTAACGGCAGGCCGGCCCAGGGAGTCTACGGAAGCTTCGCGAATGCGCTCCGCGCTTACGACCTTGGCCTTCTTCACCTGCACGCCACGATCAAGGTCCGCGACGCGCGGACGGACAACCAGTTCATTCAAACAGCGGCTGGCCGCATCATCTTCAACAACATCCTTCCTGAGGAGATGGGCTTTTACAACGAAGTCATGGACCGCACCGCCCTTAAGAACGTCGTTGCGGCCAGTCAGCAAAAGATCGGCAACGAGAGAACGGCAGAAGTTGTCGACGAGATCAAGCGTCTTGGCTTCCACTACGCCACACGTTCCGGCCTGACGATTGCTGTGAACGACCTCCATCCGCCTGACGGGAAAAAGGAGCTATTGGAGGCCGCGGACGCTCGCTCCGCGGAGGTAGAGGAACAATACGAGATGGGCCTTATCACAGAACAGGAGCGTTACGACGCCTCCATCGCGATCTGGACCGAGACGACCGACAAAGTCCAGCAGGCCATCGAGGACCAGCTCGACCAGTACGGCTCCGTCCACATGATGACCGTAAGCGGCGCCAAGGGTAACATCGCTCAGATCCGGCAGATGGCGGGCATGCGCGGGCTGATGACCGACCCTTCGGGCCGCATTATCGACCTGCCGATTCGCAGTAGCTTCCGCGAAGGCTTGAGCGTGCTGGAATACTTCATCTCGACCCACGGCGCCCGCAAGGGCCTCGCCGACACGGCACTGAGAACCGCCGACAGCGGTTACCTGACACGACGCCTGATCGATGTCTCGCAGGATGTGATCGTCGAAGAGGAGAACTGCGGCACCACAGCAGGCATCTGGCTTACCAGGCCGGACGAACCCGGGCTGCTACAGCCGTTCCGCGATCGGGTCGTTGGGAGGTGGGCAGCTTCGGACATCATCGACCCCAAGGCGAAGGAAGTCGTCGTCTTGCGAGGCGAGGAGATCGACGACCGCATCGCCGACCGTATAGAAGCGCTGAAGATCGACCGTGTCCACGTCTATTC
>JADFPV010000031.1 GCA_022562155.1 Chloroflexota bacterium | reverse complement strand
CTTATCGAGACCTGAACGGTTCGTCCCAACGTCCTGCGGCCGATGACGACGTCGTTGAGCGCGTCATGCCGGGCGGGAGCTTTGTCACCATCGTCGCCGTCGGGCGCCAGCACCTCAGCATGAAGCATCGCTCGTTCTTCGATCCTGCCTGCTCCGGCGATGATGTCGGGCAGGCGTTTCTTTGCGGTCGCAGAATCAAGTTCCGTGAGGAAGCCCAGCCGCCCCATGTTCACGCCTAGCAGCAGGGCGTCGCTGATGACACCCAGCTGGGCCGCCCGCAGGACGGTCCCATCGCCGCCAACGCACAGGAGGAGTTCTGTATCCGGCATGTGCCGGCTGGTAGCGTCCTCATCCCAAGCGGACGCGACCCAAGTTTCCTCGACGTGTTTGGCCGCGATGGCGACCAGCTCCTCCGCAACGTGCCGGCCCAGGTCGTTGGGCAGCTTCGGATGGTAGCAGCAGCCTACCTTCTTCATGGCGTCCGCCAGTATGCGAAGAATTCTCTGTTGCCAGCGGGCCCGCGAAGCGGCGATGTTGTGACGCCCCCCAACCTCAGGCCGCGATCCGAGGCCCAGGCTATGACCCGGCCGATGACGGTCGCGTGCACAAGTGGGTCTCTTACGACGCCACCTCTCTTCACTTCTGAGCGCCTAGCCTGGAACTGCGGCTTGATGAGAGCGACGATGCTCGAACGCGGCTGCAGGAGGCTGACGACTACGGGCATCACTTTCTCCAGCCCGATAAACGACACGTCGATGACGGCCAGATCGGGCCTCTCAGCCAGCTCCGTCAGGTCTCTGATATTCGTCCGCTCGATGGACACGACACGACCGTCATTACGCAGCTTGTCGGCGAGCTGCCCGTAGCCGACGTCCACGGCAAAGACGCGGGCGGCTCCTCGCTGAAGCAGGCAGTCCGTGAAGCCGCCTGTCGAAGCGCCTGTGTCGAGCGCGATGCGGCCCTCGACATCGATGTCAAACAGCTCTAGGGCATGCTCCAGCTTTTCGCCTCCGCGCCCCACGAATCTCTGCGGGCGCACCAGTTCCACCACGGCGTCCGGCGGCACGCTGGATGCCTGCCGCACGTTCGGCTCGCCGTTCACCAGCACATCACCGGCCATAATCGCCGTCTGTGCCTTTTCGCGGCTCTCGGCCAGTCCACGGCGGACCATCAGGACGTCTAGGCGCTGCTTCGCGGGCATGCTGGCAGCATAGAGAGGCTCTATCTGGGAAGTCAAGATGACCCGGCTCGCCCCATACGTTGACGTGAAGCTCACGGCGTCGCTAGCATGGGCCAACCGCTCACGCACCATGGTCAAAGAACCTCCCGCGCCAGCCCAGGCAGCCGTCGAAGCCGCATCTGGCGGCATCTCGACTTTTTCTTCGCTTCGATATCGAGACTATCGCTTCCTCTGGTTCGGGCAGATTGGCCGCTCCGCCGCGATGTGGATGGAGCAGATCGCCCGGCCGGTCCTGATCCTTCAGCTGACGGATTCCGAGCTTATGCTGGGGCTTGTCGTGGCAGCGCGGATGACGCCACAGTTGCTGTTCGGCCTCGCTGCCGGCGTGATCGCAGATCGATTCGACCGCAAGCGCATCATGATGGCCGCTCAGGTCGGTACGGTCACATTCCATCTGATCACGGCTTTCCTCGTGCTCACCAACGTCGTGGAATCGTGGCATGTGTTCGTGCTGGCCTTCGCGACGGGCACGTCGATGGTCTTCACGCAGACGGCGCGCCAGTCGCTGATCCCGCAGATCGTGCCGAAGGAGCAGGTGCTGAACGCTATCTCCTTGAACATGGCCGCCCTCAACATGATGCGCATCGCGGGCCCCGGACTGGCGGGCGTGATCCTGATCAGCGGGGACGTTGGTCCGGTCTATCTGATCAGCGGGGTCCTAGGCATCGCCGTGATCTTCGCCCTGTCGATGGTGCGAGTCGAACACCAACCACGCGAAGACAAAGACGAGACATCCTGGATGGACGACTTGCGTTCGGGCTGGCACTTCGTCCGCGCCAACCCTGAGGTGCTAGCGGTGCTCGCGCCGCCTCTGGTCATGTTCATGTTCGGCGTACCCTACATCAGCGTTTTCATCCCACTCTTCGCGAAGGACGTGCTCGACCTCGGCAACTCGGGCGTGGGCGCGCTGATGGCCGTAACGGGAGCCGGTGCGATCGTCGGTTCGCTGATCCTCGCCTCGCAAACAGATCTGCGCCATCGAGGTCTGTTGCTTATGGGTCTGATGATCATCTTCGGAAGCCTGCTCATCGTGTTCTCACGCTCGACGTACCTGCCATTGTCGATCGTGCTTTTGATGTTCATCGCCAGCATGAGCACGTCGTTCATGGCGCTTGTAAACAGCCTGCTGTTGGAGCTGAGCCCAGGCGACATGCACGGCCGCATAGTGAGCCTGATGAGCATCGACCGGGGCCTCGTACCGGTCGGCGCGATCACGGCTGGCGCACTAGCCGGCAAGTACGGCCCTCAGGACGGCTTACTGATCATCGCATCCATCTTCCTCGGACTGACGATACTCGCGGCCGTCTTGGTGCGGCCGCTACGGCGGATCTAGCGCGAAGTCCAACATCACGAGTCGGCTATGATACGATCTGAGAATGCCAGAGCGATCTCGACTCTCTATCGTAGTTCTCGTCTCGGTTGGCTTGACGATCGCCTCCATTGCGGTCGCAAGCCCAGACGGTCGCGCTGCTGCAGAGGCCGTTGACCTTCCCGGGACGTGGAACATTGGAGTGGACATGCCGACTCCACGTACAGAAATTACCTCGGCGCTTGTGAACGGGACGGTCTTTGTGGCAGGAGGATTCCCAATCAGTGGAGGCCACACCGATCTCGTGGAAGCCTACGACGTTACAGCCGACAGCTGGTCGCAGGTGCAGCCGCTTCCGGTCGAGCTGGATCACGCAGGCGCCGCCAGCGCGGGCGGAAAGATTTATGTTGTCGGAGGCTACCTCAACTTTGGCCAAGGAATCATCTCTTCCGCGACGTATGAGTACGATCCAGTGGGCGACACCTGGACGTCTCGAAGCCCCATGCCACTGGCGCGCGCAGCTGCCGCGACCGTTGAGCTAGACGGTCTCATCTATGTACTCGGCGGGGTAGGACCGGAGCCGACCATTTCTCTCGTCTACGACCCAATGGGCGATTCATGGATGCCGCTCGCAGCCATGAGCGCGGAGCGCGAACACCTTGCTGCCGCCGCCGTAGGTGACTCGATCTACGTTGTCGGCGGGCGTCAGAACGTCGTCCAGAACGTGGCGACCATGGAGTCGTATCACCCGGCAACCGACACGTGGCAGCTGCTGACTCCGATGCCGACTGCGCGCGGCGGGCTGGCCGCCAGCGCGATCGCCGGGCGCATTCATGTGGTTGGTGGCGAGGACCTCACGCAAGGAGGTGGGACGTTCCCTGAGCATGAGGTCTACGATCCGCAGACGGATTCATGGCTGAAGGCAGCTTCGCTTCCAACGGCGCGGCACGGGTTGACAGCCCAGGCCTCCAACGGCCGGCTGGTTGTGATCGGCGGGGGGCCGCAACCCGCTCTCTCCGTAAGCGGCGCAGTTGAGATCTTCCGGCTTGCCTCGGTCGGCGGCACCACCGGCCTGCCGACCATCACTGGCGATTCGCTGGACCAGCCTCCAGCAACAGGCGGAAGCCCTTCCCGCCTGCTGCTCGTCCTGGCCGTCACTGTAGGCATCATTGCTGTTGCTGCCAGCGCTGTCTTGTGGATGAGGCGGAACTACGGCTAGCACTCTTTCTCGGCCGGCTGCGCTACCTCGCAACGGCGAACCGTCAGTGCGAGCCTGGGTGCTTAGTCGGAGTGCCGGCGTTCTCTGTGCGGCCGCTACGGCGCATCTAGCGCGAGGCGATCGCCCAGCAGGTCCAGGTTAGGTTGGCACGCCATCCCAAAGCTCGGGATTGTGCTGAGTTGGCTCAGTCTCTTCTGGCCGTACCTGGTGGCTGGCTTTACGGCGGAAGGCTGGGGATGAGCCCCGCCGTGAACTGCAGGATCAGGGCAGCATCGACGCTCGTCGTGTCGCCGTCCCCGTCCACGTCGCCGGACTCCTGACAGAACAGGAACGAGACGACTCCGGCCGTTAGTTGCAGGATCAAGGCGGCATCGATGCTGGTGACATCGTAGTCGCAGTTAACGTCTCCCAGAAGCTCTGCACGTAGCGGATCGGTGCCACGGATGAAGATCTCGTCGCCGTCGGAGAAGCCATCGCCGTCGGTATCGACGAGTGTAGGGTCGGTGCCGTAAATCAGGACTTCGTCACCATCGGAAAGGCCGTCGCCGTCCGTATCCGCAGCGAAGGGATCGGTCCCGTAGATCTCGGTTTCTTCAACGTCAGAAAGGCCATCCTCGTCCGAGTCGCCTGAGATCTCGATCGGTCCTCCAGGTGTCAAGTCTCGGCCCGCGAGCCCAGGGTGCGTCGCCGGGTGTCGATAGACACGGAAGATGGACGTGTTGGTTGGCGTCACACCTTGCTCGAGTGGTCCGGCGCCGGACACTGGATTGACGTAGCGCCAGACCGTCTCACCAGCCGGCGTCACCTCAAAGAGGATGCCCTCCGGTCCCTGAGCGATGAGTGTGTTGCCATTAGGCAGCCGTACTGTGCCTGATAAGGACGCAGCGTAGAACACAGGCGGACCGATGTAGGTCCACGCCAGGGCCGGTGGCCCGTAGGCTTCTCCGGGCAGGAGGAGGTAGTTGCCGAAGTCGTCCACGGGAGGCACAATCTCGTCCACAGACGAAGCGTCTCCTCCGGGGCGGCCGTTGCCGTTATTAAAGACCAAGATGTTGCCTTCTCCGGGCAGCCCGGGCTCGATCCACTGCGCGTCGTGTTGGAGGAAGAACTCCCGGTCTGCGGCGTTACCCCGGTCGTAGGCCTGGGGGTTGCCCCAGCGATAGAGCAGGTCGCCGCCCTTCCCACTGTTCCCGCCGCTATGGGACGCGGCTTCGGCTGTCGTCGTGCTGTGGTCGATCACCCAAAACTCGCTGAACGACCTAACGCTGAAGACGATCTGGTCCAGCTCCACGTTGTAGTCGATGGAGTTCGCGTGCTGCCAGTCATCGCCCGCGCTGCCGAAGTTGAGATCGATCAGCTCCGGATGGTCGGCGACGACGCCGAAGTTGTCCTTCGTCTCATCGAAGTCCTGGCTCAGATGGTCCCAGACGTGCCACTCCCAGACGATGTTTCCGCCTGAAACGCCCGTCGGCTCCACCTCGATGATGTGCTCCGGCCAAACTTCCCCATCTGGCAGCCTTGATGGGTTACGGCCCGCCGCGATTGCTTCCGAGGACGTCTTGTGCTCCCACCCGAACATCAACACGTTGCCGTTCGGCAATACTTCGATGTCATGGTGGAGTCGATAGTCCGCCGTCGAGTAGTCGAACTCCCAGACGAGCGTGCCATCCCAGTCGACGCGTTCTACGCGGCCCGTGCCTCCGGACTGGACGAACCGCGGGTTGCCGCTCAGAAAGACCGACCGGATGATGCTCCCGTCATCCAGCAAGTAGGGGGCCATACCATTCCCGCTCTGCCACGTGTGGACTTGCCGCCCTTCGTTGTCGATGAGGTAGGTCGTGCCGTTGTTGTTAGCGGCGAAGATCGTGTAGCCGTCGTACGCACCAGGCTCATTTATGAACACGCCAACGGTCTGCTCCTGCGACTGGACGGGCGTCGCGACGTAGACCGCGACAAGCGCCACGAGGGCAATGAGGATCAGACGAAGCCTAGCCATTGCTGACATAACTATAACGGCCACGGCTTCGGCGTGTATCCAGGGTCTCACGCACATGTTCATGTGGGGTCAAGCAATAAGTAGTCTAAGCTGGTGCGGCAGCATACCGAGCATCAGCTTCATACCACGACCAGGGAATGATGTCTTTGCTCGGCTAGCCCGCCCTTCGCCTCGCTCAGCGTCCGGCGACGAAGAGAATGCGGCGGAAGCCGAAGAAGACCGGCTTCCGCGGAAAGCGCTCCCGGAGCAGATCGCGGTAGGCGGCCATGAACCGCTCGTGCAGTTCGGCAGGCAGGCGTTCCATGTAGGGCACGAGCGCCGTGCCCGACATCCAGTCGGCCAGAGCGTCGCTGTCCTCCAACACATGCGGGTAGACCTTCTCGAACACCGTCTGCTCCGTCGCCCCGCTAGCGAACAGCAGGTCGGCGTACTGCTCGACTCCGAGCACGCTCCAACTGTGCACGTAGCCGTTCAGCCCCGACGCAAACGGCTCCACAGCGCCGACCTCATCGATGATTGTGTGCGTAGGGTGGCTGAAGTTTGACGGCATCTGGACAGCGAGCTGGCCCCCAGGTCGCACTATGGAGAGCAGCTTCGGGATCAACGCGCTATGTTCCGGCACCCATTGCAGGGCCGCGTGCGAGAAGACGAGGTCGAACTCGCCAGCGACATCCTCGATGGCGCGCTGCTCGAATCGCAGACCTTCACGCGCTAGTTCCTGAGCGCTGGCCAGCATTTCGGCGGAAGAGTCGATGCCCAACACGTCGCTTCCCGGCAGCGCGTCGGCAAGACGCTCCGTCAGCGGCCCCGGCCCGCAGCCGAGGTCGATGACGCTCAGGCCCTCGCGGACGTTGATGAGCGACATCAAGTCCTGGAACGGCGCCGCGCGTTCCGCCTTGAACTGCTCGTAACGCTGCGGATCCCAGGGCATGGCTGACCTCCGGCCAGCTTGGCAGATGCTTCGCAACTGCAGGTGGTCTCTTGCTAGCGGCTGAATGCGGAGCTATTCGTCCGAGTCTAACACCACGACGCCTCGGGTGCCGTCCACCGTGATCGTCTGACCGGTGCGGATCATCTTCGTGCCGTACTTGACGTTGACGACGGCCGGCAGCCCGTACTCGCGCGCGACGGTCGAACCGTGGGAGAGCGTTCCGCCAGTGTCGACAACGACGGCAGCGGCCGCAACGAAGAGCGGCGTCCAGCCGGCGTCCGTCACAGGCGCGACCAGCACCTCCCCGGGTTCGATCACGGCGTCCGTGCGCGGGTCCATAATCACCCGCGCCTTGCCTGTGACCCGCCCCGGCGACACTGGGATGCCTTCCAGGATGTGGCCGTCGGGTAGAGCGAGCTCGTCAGGGCGAAGGGGCGTCGGACGGCCGCGGAACATGTCCGGCAGGGTCACCGTGCGGTTGCGTTGGTCCTCTTCTTCGCGGCGCTTGATGCACGTTGCCGCCTCTTCTTTCGACAGGTCTCCGAGCAGGAGCGCCTTCGCTTCCGTCCACGTCAGTTGGTAGAGATCGAAAACGTCTGCCAGCTCGCCCCGCTCGACTAGGCGGCGCGCCATCTCACGACTGTAGTGGCGGCCACGGTCAGTCGTGCGCACCAAGAGCGATTTCGTGTGCTCTCGGGAGACGATCCACTGCTGCGCTTCGCCCAGGGCGTAGGCGAAGATCGGGCGCTGCCACCAGCTAAGCTTCTTTCGCGCTTGCTCGGTCGCCGCTTCGCGCTGCTTACGCTGCCGATCCTCGACACGATTCGGCGAGGCGGCGGGATCCGCGTGGAGGTAGTTGCGGATCATCACGTACACCGTCGGGCTGTCCTCTTCCCAGCTCTTCGCGGCGGCTTCCGCCTCCATCACGCTGCGGTGGCCGTGGTGTTGAATGAATGTCGCGACGGCCCGCCGGAAGGCCGCCGTGTCATCGCGATTCGCGGCTTCTATTCGACGTCCTATCTCCTCTCCGTCCGAGACCTCGAAGGCCTGCTTGAGAACGTCCGACGCCAGTACCAACCGCGAGATCTCCCACAACTCGAACGCGGGGAGCGCGCTCTCCAGCCCGGCCAAGCCCGTGACCAGCTTGGCCTGCAGCACTCCGCCTTCGTCGTTGAGCCAGCGCTCGGTGCAATTGCGCAGCGTCTCGAACGCTGAGCCGGTGATGCCTGCGCCAGAAACGTGCGTGATGCCAACCTCACCGCCCCGGTCGAGCCCGTCCTCGAACGTCCGGACCAACTCCTCATCGGACTGCTCCACGATCGGGCGCTCGGCATCTTCTCGATCGAACGCCTCGATGATCGCCTCCGAGCGCTTGATTTCCTTCGGCAGGCGGAAGCGGTACCAGAGCGCGCGTGGGATGATCTTGATGTAGCCAAACAGCTTCTTCCACAGCGGCCTGTGCGGCAGCTTCGTCAGGTCGAAGTCCTCCGCGGAGGCGCGCGACAGGCTCAAGAACTGATCCATCAACCCCTCCTGGGAGGCGAACGGCGTTTGGTCGATCATGTCCAGCATCATCGTGACGTTCAGGAACGCCCTGCCGTAGAAGAACGCAAAGAACGGATCGTCGGTCGTGAGTTTGATGCCCATCCGATTGATCGGCTCGAGGCCGTACTTCTCGAGTGCCTCAAGCTGGATGGAACTCGTGAAGGGCGAGAGCTGGCCGGGCAGCACCTCCTGTACGTTCGCGGAGGTCCAGATCGTCTCCGGGGCCGTATCGGTGTCGAACTCAGATACCCAGCCCTCCTCACCCACAAGAGGCACGCCGGTGACAGGACGAGACTGGAGGATGGAGAACTCACCGCCGGCCAGCGCCCACTCGATGTCCTGCGGGCTACCGGCCTGCTCTTCGATTCGGGCCGCGAGCGTAGCCAGTTCGCGGACCTGTTCGTCCGTGAGCACCGGCCGGACGGCACGCTCTTCAGGAACCTCTTCGCTGCGAACGCCGCCATCCAGATCTGGGACGACCTGCACGCGTTGCGCTACGACGTCGCTACGCTCGACGCTGCCATCCGCCTTGCGTATGGCGTAGTGGTCGGGCGTCACGAGGCCGCTCACGATCCCCTCGCCGAGTCCCCACGCCGCCTCGATAACGACCACCTCGTTGTCGCCTGATACGGGATCGATCGTGAAGGCGACGCCTGAGGCCTCCGCGAGCACGAGCGTCTGCACGACGACGGCCATGCCGCGGCGCTCCTCGTCCACGCCACGGGCGGTCCGGTACTGCATCGCTTCCTTGCCGTAGAGCGACGCCCAGCATTCGAGGACGGCGCCGAGGACCTGTTCAACGCCGCTCACGTTGAGTACGGTCTTGTGCTGGCCCGCGAATGATGCAGTGGCGGTGTCTTCCGCCGTGGCTGACGAACGGACGGCGACGGCCGCGCCGTTCGATTCGGTCGTGAGCGACGCGTATGCCCCTTCGATCTCGGCCTGCATGTTCTCGGGCCAGCGCGCGTCCTGGAGCCGTTCCAGGGCCGCGCCGTCCGAGGCCGAGCCGGCTAGTGCCACTTCAATATCGTTCTCTTTGAGATATCGCCAGAAGGCCTGGGCGCTGACCACGAATCCGGGTGGCACGGGCGCGCCCTGGCGCACAAGCCTAGCTAGACCCGCCGCCTTGCCGCCGACGGTGGCGGGGTCGGTATGCGCGTCACTGAGCCTCTGTACGAACCTTTGCAGTGTGGAACCCAACGCGAATTGATCCTAGTCAGCCCTTAACAAGCCTGTCAAGCGAACTACTGGCATATCCCGATTGACGAGCCAGTCTCGTTGTTTCAAGCTGTCTATAGATGCTTCATAGCCGATGGTTCATCACCGCGGTCAGCCTGGCCGTCCTCGTGCTCGCCTCTATCGCCGTATTCGTCGACCGGCCCATCACGGAGAGCGCGACGCAGTCTGGCGTTCTGAGCCAAGGCTCAAGCCGCGCCCTCAAGGACCCAAAGCTGTCGTCGCATCTGATAGCTCTGGTGGACTCAGAAGCGGTTGGGCCGGCTGCAAGCCGGCCGAAGTTCATCCACGACGCCCTCGCCGCCGGCCGCATGCGCCTCACTCCCATCGGCGAGGTACAGGTCTACATCTCGATCGAGGACGAGGCTGCGATCGACGATCTCCGGACGTTCGACGTCGTCATTGAGCGCGTCGACCTAGATCTTGGCCTCGTGCAAGCGCTGGTATCTGTCGGAAGGCTACGTGCAGTCGCTGCGTTGCGATCTGTGCGAAAGGTACGCTTGCCCGACTATCCGTTCTCGAACGCAGGCTCGGTGCAGTCCGAGGGTGATGCGGTGATGAAGAGCGACGAGTTACGCACCGCGTTGGGCGTCGACGGTACAGGCGTGACCATCGGTGTGATCTCGGACGGTGTGGCTGGTCTCGCAACGAGCCAGGGGCTGGGCGACCTGCCGGCCGTCGACACGAGCACCTGCAACGTCGTACTCGAAAGCCCAACGGCATCGGCCGCTGGAGCCGAGGGAACAGCAATGCTGGAGATCATCCACGACGTGGCGCCAGCAGCCTCCCTCATATTCGGCCACTTCGGATTCAGCTATAGCGGCACGGCCCTCGACTTCAACGCTGCCGTCGACTGTCTAGCGGAGCACGCGGACATCGTCGTAGACGACATCGGCTGGTTCGGCGTCGGCCCGTACGACGGCACGAGCTTCCTCTCGGAGAACACAGCAGACGCGCTCAACGGACCGGGCCCGATCCGCGGCTACTTCACGGCCGTCGGCAATCAGGCCCAGGACCACTACCAAGATCAATTCGTCGCCTCCGGCACAGTGCTAACAGGTCTCGATATCGTGAGCGCCTTCCCGCTACCGGAAGAGGATACGTGGGTATTGCACGAGTTCGACGCATTCGGCGGCCCCAAGGGTACGAAGCATGCTGAGGCCGTCCCGGCGCCGGCCGACGGTAATCGCGTTGTCCTAGGCGGGGGCAGCCAGATGACCGTCATCCTGGTCTGGGACGACCCGTGGGGAACCGCTCCGAACGACTACGACCTGTTCATACGCGATGACGGCATCGTCAACGTCTGCGGTGGGGACTTCCAGACGGACGACGGAAGCGTGGAGTCGCTGCCGGTAGAGGCCTGCACCTGGGAGAACCCGGGGCCGGGCGACGCCGACCTAGACATCGTTATCGGGAATTTCCTCGGCGAGGCTGCGCCCGTCGAGTTCGATATGTTCCTCCTCTGCGACAACTGCAGCGACCTGGGCAACGGCAACTCGCTCGACTTCAACACGGCGGGCAGTAGCGTCAGCAACCAGTCCGACGCCGGGGGCTCGCCCGCGTCCGTGATATCGGTCGGCGCAGTCGACTTGAACGACACCAATGCGATTCGACCCTACAGTAGCCGCGGCCTAACGGAGGACGGACGCGTAAAGCCAGACCTGGTTACATCGGACGGTGTCTGCGTTACCGGATCCGGCGGGTTCGGCGATGGGACCTGCCAGGGGGGCGGCAAGCGCTTCTTTGGAACCTCGGCGGCCGCGCCGCACGCGGCGGCCGTGGCGGCGCTCCTGCTGGAGTGCGATCCAGACATGAGCCGCATAGCACTGCATGACCGCATCGTGCTCAGCGCGATCGACCTGGGCGAGCCGGGACCCGACAACGTCTACGGCTACGGCAAGCTAAACGCACAGGCGGCAGCGGATGGGTGCGCGGGAGGGCCCGCAGCCACCCCAACGCCGACCGAGACAGCCTCGCCGCAAGCAAGCGCCACGCCGACACTCACGCCTACGCCATCGATCACGCCAACGCCATCGATTACGCCAACGTTCACGCTTTCTCCAACAGCTACCGCGACATTGACGCCAACTCCCACGCCGGTGCTCACCGGCGACGCGAACTGCGACGGCACCGTGAACGCGCTCGACGCCGCGCTCATCCTGCAATTCACGGCCGCCTTGGTCGGCTCGCTTCCCTGCTTCACCGCGGCGGACGCCAACGGCGATGGAACTACTAACGCCCTGGATGCCACACTGGTGCTTCAGTTCAGCGCTGGACTGCTGCCTGCTCTCCCGCCATAGGCCGCGGAAATGACCTTCGCCCTAAGCTACCTAGCCAGTACCATGTTCTCATGTTGACCACCTGGCGCAGGCGAGGCCTCCGCCCTGTCCTTGGCATGGCGCTGCTCGTCACAGCCTTGTTCTTGATGCAGCAGAGCGCCATCGCGGGCCAGACGACGGTTCAGGTCGGCGACATCTGGTTCTGCGACGAGACGTTCCAGGGCGGTGCCTGCGAGACCACGATCAACGTGGGCGAGACGGTCGTCTGGGACTCCGACGGCGCGGGCTTGCCGCACACGACGACCGAATGCGGCGCCTCCTGTGATGAGCCCACGGACTCGCCGATCTGGGACTCCGGCCTTATGGGAGACGGCTCGACATTCGAGTACACATTCAACGAGCCGGGCACGTTCCTCTACTTCTGCCAAGTTCACCCCACGCTGCAGCGGGGCATCATCACCGTGCAGGGCGAAGGCGCCGTTGGCGACGTGAACTGCAGCGGCAACGTCGACGCAATCGATGCAGCGCTCATACTGCAGTTCACCGCTGGTCTCATCGGGTCGCTCCAATGCGGGGAGAACGCGGACGCGAATGAGGACGGAACTACGAACGCCATCGACGCGGCGCTCATTCTGCAGCTAACGGCCGGGCTCCTTCTCAGCCTTCCGCCTTAGTACGCACGTCACCGCTAGGACAAAAAAGGGCGGAACGGCTCTTG
Organism: Chloroflexota bacterium; assembly: GCA_022562155.1. Taxonomy (GTDB): domain Bacteria; phylum Chloroflexota; class Dehalococcoidia; order DSTF01; family RBG-16-68-14; genus SZUA-185. The sequence goes on along the minus strand of JADFPV010000031.1, from coordinate 18,735 downwards.
TTTGCCTTGCAAGACCGCCGTCTAGACTGACCTTGGCTGGCCTCATCGGGTCGCTCCAGTGCGAAGAGAACGCGGACGCGAACGAAGACGGCACCACGAACGCCATCGACGCAGCACTCATTTTGCAGCTAACGGCGGGCCTACTGCCCAACCTCCCGCCTAAACCGCGCTTGACAGTCTTCGCCACGTGCGGGATGATGCTGGCGTTCAGTCACGCTGGTAGCACCCGCCGCAGGTAAGACATGGAGGTTCCGACATGGGCAGCCCCTGGCCTTCTCAGGCACCCTACGCCAAGCACCACTTCTCCGATCTACTGAAGCGGACGGCAGAGCGACTGCCGGACAAGACTGCCTTCATAGGCGGCGACGAATCGACATACACCTTCGGGCAGGTCTGGGACGCGACCCAACGAACGGCGCGCATGCTCCAGGACGAAGCCGGCGTGAAGAAGGGCGAGACAACGGCAATCCTCGCCCCGAATTGCCCCGAGTATGCTGTCGCGCTGCACGGATCGCTCCTGACCGGCGCTAAAGTAACCACGCTTAACCCTCTCTACAAGGAGCGGGAGGTCCAGCACCAACTCGACGACGCGGACGCCGTCGTCGTGTTCGTCTCCAAGCTCTTCGCGCCGGTCATGGAGGCCGTGAAGAGCGACCTCCCCAACGTACGCAAGGTCTATGAGATCGAGGACATCTGGGAGCTGGCTTCGGGCCACGAGCCGAACCCGGATCCAGTAGAGATCGATCCGGAGAAAGACATCGCCGTGCTGCCGTACTCCAGCGGCACGACGGGCCTGCCGAAGGGCGTGATGCTCACGCACTACAACCTGACCTCGAACCTGAAACAATTGATGGCCACCGGCCTGATAGACGAGAACTCGGTCCTGCTGGCCTTCCTGCCCTTCTTTCACATCTACGGCCTGATGGTGCTGCTCAACTCGACGCTCGAAACCGGCGCAACGTGCCTCGTGATGCCGCGCTTCGACCCGGACCAGACGCTAGCGTTCATCGAGAAGTACAAGGTAACCGACTTTTTCGTCGTCCCGCCCGCCCTGCTCGCGCTGGCCAACCACCCGAAGCTGAGCCAGACCGACCTATCATCGCTTCGCTTCATCTTCTCAGGCGCCGCCCCACTCCCGCCGGAGGTCGCCGCCATGGCTGCGGAGCGGTTCGGCTGCCCCGTGTTCCAGGGGTACGGCATGACCGAAACGAGTCCGCTTACGAACACGGTGCCGGTCGACGCGCCCAAAGACAACTCGGTCGGCCCCGCAGTGCCCGATACCGAGGAGAAGGTGGTCGACATGTCGACCGGCGAGGAACTGCCAACCGGCGAAATCGGCGAGCTGCTGATCCGCGGCCCGCAGGTGATGCAGGGTTACTGGAAGAACCCAGATGCGACCGCCGAAACCATCCTCGACGACGGCTGGCTGCGCAGCGGCGACCTCTGTTACATGGACAAGGACGGCTACGTCTTCATCGTCGACCGCATCAAGGAGATGATCAAGTACAAGGGCTACCAGGTGGCGCCGGCCGAGCTGGAGGGCGTCATCATGGAGCATCCGGCCGTCATGGACGCGGCCGTCATCCCGAAGCGCGATTTCGAGGCGGGCGAGGTGCCGAAAGCCTTCGTCGTGCTACGGGAAGGGCAGGAGGCGAGCGCGGACGACATCATGGCGTTCGTTGCGGAGCGCGTCGCGCCCTACAAGAAGCTGCGTGAGTTGGAGTTTGCGGAGTCGATACCGAAATCGGCCGCAGGCAAGATCCTGCGGCGCGAACTGATCGAGCAGGAGCGCGCGAAGACCGAATAGCCTCATGGCCGATCCCAAAGTCCTCACGGAGCGGCAGGACACGACGTTCGTAGTCACGATTAATCGTCCGGACGTGCGCAACTGCGTCGACGGCGAAACGGCGCAGCTCTTGAACGACGCGGCAGACGTCTTCCGCGACGACAACGAACTAGCCATCATGATCCTCACTGGCGCTGGCGACATCTCCTTTTGTTCCGGCGCCGACCTCAAAGCGATCGAGACGCTCGGCACACGGCCCCGCGCCCGCGAGTCCGGCCCGATGGGCGTCTCCCGCATCACGGACCTTGGCAAGCCGGTGATCGGTGCGATCAACGGCTACTGCACGGCCGGCGGGCTGGAGCTGGCCTGCTGGTGCGACTTCCGCATCGCCTCGCGTAACGCGCAGTTCGGTGTCCTGAACCGGCGCTGGGGCGTCCCTCTCGTCGATGGCAGCACACAACGGCTCCCACGCATCGTGGGCACCGGCAATGCCCTCTACCTGATCGAGACCGGCGCGCTGATCGACGCGGAGCACGCAATGCGGATCGGACTGGTGCAGGAGCTGGTGCCGGAGAAACAGGCGCTGGAGCGGGCGCTCGTCGTGGCACAAGCCTTAGGCCGCTACCCACAACGCGCGATGCGGCGGGACCGCCAGGCCGTGCTCGAAGGCCTCACACTCCCGATCGACGATGGACTCGCGCACGAAGCACGAGTCCATCACGACACAGCCGCCGAGCCTGAGATGGCGGACTGGCTGCGCCGGTACGCCGAGGGAGACAGGCCACCGCCCTTCCGGCCGCCGGAGTAAGATCTCGCCACCGGTCTTGGGCGAAGTCTGAGGATCGTGCTAGGCTGCGGGCGTTATGCCTACTGCCAAGCTGAACGGAATCGACATCTACTACGAGGAGCACGGCTCCGGCTATCCGATCGTTCTCACGCACGGGCTTGGCGATAGCGCCGGCCTCTGGACGCCGCTCGCTGAAGCGCTCGCCGACAAGTACCGGCTGGTCTCCTGGGACATGCGCGGGCATTATCGGTCGGAGGCCCCGCAAGACCTCTCCGCATACACGCAGGACATCGTCGTCGAAGATCTGCTCGCGCTTTGCGATCACCTGGGGATCGAGAAGGCCGTTCATGGCGGCCATTCGCTCGGCGGGTACACGGCGCTTCGCTTCTACGAGAAGTATCCAGAACGCGTTTCGGCGCTTGTGCTGCACGCGGCAGGTCCCGGCTATAAGAACCAGGAGGGCAGCCAGGATTGGACGGACAGGCTCGCGAGCATCGCCGACAAGCAAGAGGCGCGCTTCGGGCTGGACGCTCGCGTCAGCGCGAAGGAGCTGCGCACGGGCGCGCCCCAGCTCGGCGAGGTATCCGAGCACGTGGTGCGCGGCATCACCAACGTCGAGCGAGGCGTGATGGCGCACCCCACCTTTACTGACGCAACGAAAGTCGAGATACCGACGCTCGTGATCGTCGGCGAGAACGATAAGGCATACCAGGCCAGCGCCGGCTACTTCGAGGCGAAGCTGCCGAACGGACGCAAGGTCGTCATCAAGAACGCCGGCCATCCGGCCGCGCTCGAACAGCCGGAGGCCGTCAACGCAGCCGTGCGCGAGTTCCTGGACAGCGTCGACCTCGGTTCCTGATGACAGACTCCTGGAAGACTGGCCTTGTTGAAGTAGGCACCGACGCCTATGCCTACGTACAGGAGGGCGGTGGAATGTGCGTCTCCAACGCCGGGCTGATCGTCGGGCCGGATAGCTGCATCGCGATCGACGCGATGTTCGCGCCGTCGATGACACAAGCGTTTCAGACAGAGATCGAACGCGTCACCGACAAGCCAGTCCGGCTGCTGATCAACAGTCACCACCACATCGACCACACGCTGGGCAACGCGTTGTTCCCAGAGGCGCGCATCATCAGCCACGTCAACGCGCGAACGGAGCAGATCCGCAACGGACTGACGCCCCTGGAACGGCTGAAGCCGATCATCCCAGACCTCGTGGCAGAGACGGAAGGCATCGGGCTGCGGCTGCCTGATGTCACGTTCGAGGGAAGTCTGACGCTGTACCTGGGCGACCGCGAGGTCCGCCTCGAACACCTGGGTCGCGGCCACACGATCGGCGACATCATCGTCCTGCTGCCTAACGAAGGCATCATGTACGCCGGCGACCTGGCGTTCCACCGCGTGACGCCACTGGCGCTCGAAGGCCACATCGAGGACTGGCTGGCCGTCTGCTATCGCATTAAGGACCGCAACCCGACGACAGTCGTGCCCGGCCATGGACCGGTCGGCGACCTCAAGGAGTTCAGCAAGATGAGCGCCTACCTCGCCACCATCCGCCAGCAGGCCAAGGCGGCGTTCGACGACCAAAAGTCGGAGGAAGAAGCGACCTCTGCCATCGAGCTGGGCGAGTACGCCTCATGGACCGAACCGGAGCGGCTCGGCGCCAACGTCCACCGGCTGTTTCTGGAATTCCGAGAAGAGATCTAACGCTCGGAGCGCGAACGGACCAACGCCGCAGCGCCGGCGACGACCGACCAGCTCAGGATCATCGCGCCGACCAGCCCACCCACGAGCCAGACGGCTAGCGAAGTAGTCGAAGTATCCGACAAGCCTTGCAGGCCACCATCTAGCGAGATGCCACCGACGGGCGGTGGTGTCATCGGGGGTATCGTCGAGGGTGTTGTCGGGGGACTGGCGCCAAGGCTGCCTTCTTCTCCGGCGTCATTCGTCGGGGATGGAACGGCAAGCTTGAAGTCGATATCGTCATCGCTGTTGCGCCACGGGTTCGTGATCTTACCAGTAGACGACGTGCTGCGGGTGAGGCTCAAGGTACCGTCGCCGGCCCCGGAACCCGCTGGGTCAGGCGACATCGGGTTCGTCCCGGTAAAGGCAGCTCCTCCGTACGAGACGCAGTCCACATAGTTGTTCGGGTCAGAAGCATCCCAGCTGTTCGGAGCGGGAGGAATGGTTCCCGGCGCACCCCAGCAGACCATGCCAGCGGCAGGCAAGATGCCAGCCGAGAACGTGAAATCCGCGTTGATCCCTGATGCCGTCTCGAACGCCAGCGTTCCCATCAGCCACTTGCCACCAGTCAGGCCCACATTGCTTGGCACAGGGTCGATGAGCACGCCCGCTAAGGTGCCGTCAGGATTGAACGCCGTCAGACGTGTGTTCGCAACGAGGTACTGACCTCCCGCGAGTTGGTCGATCTCCACGAACTGAACGTTCGGGTCGCCGTCAAAGCCAGACATGACCTCACTGATCTCAGAAATATGATGCACTGCCACAGCCGGCCTGCTGCCTGACTCACTCACGAAGAGCACAGCAAGGGCGGCAAAGGCGAGAATGAGTCCCGCAACGCGCACGAGCGTCCCCGCTAGCTCCGGCGACGGGCGACTCGCCAGGCAAGGGCAGTGGAGATCGTGACGCTTGCGACTAAGGCCATAGCGCCCGCGATGAACCAGCCTGTGTAGCCGGCGCCTGAATCACTCAGCGCACCGATGCCGCCGCCGATCGAGATGCCACCGACGGGCGGCGGTGCATTCGGCTTGAGGTACGTGATGACGCCAGCGCCGAATTCGGCGACGTAGATCGTCCCGTCAGACCTCGTGGTCACATCGAGTGGGAACGAGAAACCGGACGCGAACGCTGTATCGTTGCTGACGACAGACTGGCCGTCCCCGGACAACTCCACTCGCCCCAGCACGCCATCGATCAAGCCCACGTAGAACAGGTTGCCTACCAGCTTGCCGGAGAACACGCTCGACGTGTATTCGACCAGGCCGTTCGTGGACACGGGCAGCAGGTCGATTGGGCCGGTCCAGTCCGCTCCGTCGCCCTCGGTACCGTTGTGGTAGACGCACTGACGGACATCGATGCGACCCCGATTACGGTTCGGCTGGCCGTAGTAGTCATCTTCTACGATCAGGTTCAGCTCGTCAGGGCCACGACTATCGGGTGCCCACGGGTCCGGATCTTCTGTTTCCGGGGTGCAGGACGTTGAACCGCCTCCCAGGCCAGCGTTCGGGCCATTGTCCGTTGCGTAGAGCTTGCCGTTGCTATGCCAGACTAGGTCGTACGGGTTGCGCAGGCCAGGCGCGTACACGCTGACATCGCCCGAAATCTGGTCGACCGTGCTGCTGTACGTGCCGGAGGGATCATACGTCACGGCGCCATCGAAGCCACCTGCGTTAATGTCAGCGACGAGCATGGCGCCCGAGAGCGGGACGTCCGGCCGCTCGAACAGGCCGAAGCCCGGCGTCGTCTCGACACCAGCGTTCGTCGTGCTGCCGTGCGCGATGTAGAGCCTGCCGTCCGGACCAAACGCCAAGCCGTTCGCCTGGTGGGCTGAGTCCGACGTCGAGAGTCCGGTAATGATGTCCGTGATCGTCGAATAGCCCGGCCCGTCGATCCTGGTGACCTTGCCAGGGAAGGAGCCAGCCGGCGCAGGCCCGTCAACACCGAATCCCGATACGGCGTTTGTGACGTACACCGGCGGCGGGGACGAGCCGTCGCTCGGATCGAACGCGATGCCGAAGACCTCCTGGAGGTCAGCATCTGTCGTGACTTCCTCAACCGCGGTAATCGATGTGCCCGCCGCATTGAGCGTGAGCGCCTGGATACGGCCGTTTTGGTCGGCGACGTAGAGGCGGCCGTCCGGGCCGAACGCGAGCGACGTCGGAAAGATCGTGGCGAAGCCCGCGCCGGACAGGGTTGCCCGCGTGAAGTCCGTCTCGTCTACAGTCGCGGCATTCGACGTAGGGACATCAAGCAGTAGGAAGCTGGCAGCAACGAGCGCCAGTGAGAGAAACGATAAACGCACAGCTTGAGCCATAGCAACTCCAGCGGCGGGGGTGTCACGAAGCTAAGTACCGTGTGGAATTTCTTCCACCAGTCGCAAGAAGTATACAACGTGCCCCAGAACTGTCAAGTGAGCTGATCACATTGGGACCGCACCGAACTCGCCCGCCAACCCCGGTGCGGCCCTATTTGCGATGCCTGTTCGGACTGCCGCCACACGTTCCTTACACCGCCCCCCTCGCTAGTTCGGAGTGTCCTTCACTGCGAGGTCCTGCCCTGAGGATACGATGACATTCCGAATCTGAAGCTGCTCTTGCGTCAAGGTTGGAGTAAAGAACGCGTGGGCGTCTTCACATCGCCACGCCTGGTACCGCATGATGTAAGATGAGACTTCGACAACAGCGCCCTCTAAGCGCTTGGAGGTTGTAAGCGAATCGTAAGAAAGGACCAGCACATGTACGTCGCGATGAACAATTTCAAGGTGGTGGAAGGGAAAGAAGGAGAGTTCGAGAGCACGTGGAAGGAGCGCGAGTCCTACCTTAATGAGGTGCCTGGCTTCGTCCACTTCGCGCTCCTCAAAGCCGATGCTCCGGGCGAGTACGTGAGCCACAGCACGTGGGAGAATCGTGAGGCGTTCGTAAACTGGGTCAACAGCGAGGCCTTTACGAAGGGACACCGCCAGGGCTCGCTCGCTGGCGTCCTGGAGGGCCCTCCGGTGATCAAGACCTTCGAAGCCATCATCGAAGAGACACCTGAAGGCCGCACGGTCGCGGTGAGCTAGGTTCTCATGAGCGGCAGGGGCGATCCCGACGAGACCGCCGATGAAGAATTCGACGAAGAGGAGGAGCTGGAGGGCGAATGGGAGCTCGATCCGAACGATCCCACCCACCCCGATCATGACCTCTCGGAGTCTGCCAGCTACGCCTGGTACCCGCCGGATAAGCCGTTCTACCTCCGGCGCGGCGTGATCCTCGTCGTCACGATCCTCATCATCATCGGGCTGATGATTCCCTTGCTCGCTCGCATCACCTCCTAAGGACATGATTCTCGTTACTGGCGGAACAGGGCTTGTCGGCGCGGCTGTCGTGAAGGAACTCGTCAGCCGCGGCAAGCAGGTCGCCGTGATGAGCCGTAGCGTTTCGAGCGTTGCCGAGCGCTTCCCTGGCCTCGACATCGATGCCCTACAGGGCGATGTTGGCGACCGGGCCTCACTCGCCGGCGCATTTGCGAATATCGAGACGGTCGTCAACTGCGTCCAGTTCCCGAACAGCCCGATCGAGAACAAAGGCAAGGGTTGGACCTTCGAGCAGGTCGACTACCAAGGGACGGTAAGCCAGGTGGCGGCAGCCAAGCAGGCCGGCGTCTCGCGTTTCGTCTACGTCAGCGGCGTCGGCGCTGCCGCGGACGCCGAGAAGCACTGGTTCGTCTCCAAGTGGAAGGCCGAGGAGGCCGTTCGCCAGAGCGGTATTGTGCACGTGATCTTGCGGCCGACGTGGGTCTACGGCCCGGAGGATGTCGCGCTGAACCGCTTCGTCGGCTTCGCAAGACGGCTACCGTTTGTCCCCACGTTCGGGAGCGGGCAGCAGATGATGCAGCCGATCTTCATCGATGACGTTGGGCGGATATTAGCCGATGCCGTCGACAAACAAGAAGCCAACAACCAAACCTTCGAGGCAGGCGGCCCGGACCGGCTCTCGATGGACGATGTCGTAAGGATCGCTCTGGAACTTGCCGGCAAGAAGCGGCCGATTCTGCATCAGCCTGCGGCGATCGGCAAGCTGATGGCGACGTTCCTGCAGGTTCTGCCGGGCCCGCCCCTCACACCGGACTCGATCGACTTCATCACCAACGAGGCCGTCGCGGACAACGAGGCGCTGGAGCGTGTCTTCGCACCAAAGCTGACGCCGCTGCGAGAGGCCCTCGCCACGTACCTGCCGTGACGGCCAAGAATAACAGAAGGCCAGGCTCTGAGCCTGGCCTTCTATGATCACGCTCGGTTCGTTAGATCGACTTCTTGATACTTGCGAGGTGGCCGGTCGCGCTGCCGATCAGGCTGTTTTCGATCACCTCGTTCGCTGTCATCGCCGGCGCGCCAGCAAGCACATCGGCCCGTCGATCGAGCTGGTCATCAGTTAGCCTACGGACGGCGTTGGCCGCAGCCATGCCGCCCGAACGCAGGCCTTTCAGCGTCTCCGCCTTCGTCACGCTCGCAAACTTAGTCGCGTGCTCCTTGTTGCTTTGGTCGATCTTATCGAGCGTCCAGCTCGGAACATCCGCACCCGATCCAAGCGCTTGTATGAGCCCCGTGATCAGTGGATAACCTTCAACAATGTGGTGCGCAACGACGCCAACGGTCCAGCCTTCATCCGCGCAGGTGGCTCTCCACTGCTCGTCCGATGCAGCTTCTACGGTAGCGATCACGTCGTCGTTGACGGCCATGAACTTCGCTGCCAACGTCTCTGCTCGTCCTGCCACCGTCAGTCCTTCCATCGGCTCCATCACCCGCCTGCCTTCGACGATCGTCGAACGCCAGCCCTCCGGCGCCTTCCCCATAATCAACGAGACGCGTGGGATGGGCGGCAACAAGAACGGGCGCAGGTTGGCCGACTGCACCCAGTCGAATCCCGCGTCGTAGGCCATGCGCCGCAGCTCCCGATAGCCACGCAGCCGCTCGAACGGCACGCCGGCCTCGAGCACAAAGCGATTCCAGCGGTCGAGCAGCGGCGACGTTGTCGGCGCGAACTCCCAGGCCAGGAACAGCGACCCCGGCTTCATGACCCGACGCACCTCGACCAGACAATGCCACAGCTGTTCGTCGTTGAAGTACTTGAACGTGTGCCCGGAGTACACGAAGTTGAAGAGGTTGTCTCCCAGCGACAGCGCGGTCGCGTCCCCTTGTACCAACCGCACGTTGTTCGTACCGTCCGCCGGCGCGCTCGGGCGCGCCTGGTCCCGACTCCCCATCAGCAGCATCCCGCGAGACGCGTCGACGCCGACCGGCGGCTGCTCGAGACTGGCGCGGTGCGCAAGGACACGCGCCAGGCCGGCGCGCCCGCAGCCGACGTCGAGGACGCTCCACGTTGACTCGATGCGAAGCTCCTCAGGGAGCCTGAACGCAGCCGTGTTAACGAGGATCTGGCCTGGTACGCTCATCGCGAACCGCATCGCAGCCGCGACAGGTCCCGTTTCTGCCATCCACGCATCGTAGTCTTTGTGTGTGTTCATCGGCTTTTAATCTACACACACACCAGGGCCACGGGCCAAGCGTCTTGTGCCGCGCAGGAAGCCAACGAGCCGCTCGCCGGGCATCCGGGACGACCGTACCTGCTACTGCACCACAGTCAGCACCACCGGCTCGGTGAGCACGGGCTCCTCGAACCCGTCGCCGTCGATCTCGAAGACGAGCGGGACTGCCGCTTCGTCAGACGCCAAGAACTGCAGCGTGACCTGAAAGCGTTGCGCGAAGCCTCCAGAAGGCAGGTCAGGGAGCGCCCACACCCGCTCTCCCTCGGCCGCCGTCTGCTCCTCCAGGTCTTGCGCCGCAGTGAGGATGTCCGCCCCGTCCGGCGGGGCCAGCCGAAGAGATAGGCCCGTGAGCGGCTCAGTACCGCTGTTCCAATACCAAACCAGGACTTCGATGGTCGTGGGCAGGTCGAAGGGACTGCCGAGGATGGTCACCTCGGTCGCACCGGCGACAACCCCAGCGACCACGGGTACCCGAAGGCTTGGCGCGCTGTCCGTCGTCACTTGGAGGATGCAGTCTCCCTCCGTTGTCGCCGTCCCATTTCCTGGCCCGCTGACAACTTGAACCCAGGAGCACGTGCCACCGCCGGTGGCGCCTTTATAGATGCCGGTGCCGCCCGTGACTGTCTCCACGATCGTACCCGCCAGAGTGTAGGATTCGCCACCAGGGCTCAGGGTGCGCGAGACGCGGCCGGCATTATTGATATGGAGGTCATTAAATTCCTGGTCTCTCAGTACGCTCCTGAGAGTGACGAATCCGGAACGGCACCCGTCTGTCGAAAACAGGACGGTCTGATTGGCTTCTGTTGCCTCCTGGGCAAAGTCGCCAGTGTACGCCTGCGATCCGCCGAATGCTGGAGGTCCGGTCGCTGTGAAGCTATGGACCAGGTCTTCGCCCTGACAATCACCGGTCAACGCAGGCCCATCACCCTCACCACGGAAGTGATATCTAACCTCGCGATATGTAGTGCCGCCGCCCCCGCCGCTGAACACGATGGCCCCCACTACGCTGGCACCAATAGCAGCGAACAGTAGCACTGCCGCAAGCACGCGATACGCCGGCCTAGCCCAGAACCGGCCTAGGCCACTCGCCGGGCTGGCCGTCTCCGCCGGGCTGGCCGTCTCCGCCGATCCGATTCCCTCTAGCTCGGTCAGTACCTCCAACGCCGACGCGGGACGGTCCTCCGGGTCCTTTGCCAGCAGCCGCAGCACTAGGCGCTCCAGCGCTTGCGGCAACTCGGTGCCGTGCTCGCTCGGCGGCGTCGGCTGGGCATGGATGTGCTGCGACACCACGGTCAGCGGGCTGCCACCCTCGAACGGCGGCCGGCCCGCCAGCAGTTCGTACAAGACGCAACCCAGGGAATACAGGTCCGAGCGTGCTGTGACCTCTTGCGCCTGCGCTTGCTCCGGCGCCATGTAGGCGGCGGTCCCCATCATCGTCTCCGGCATAGTCAGGCGGGAGCGGTCGATGGACCAGGAGATGCCGAAGTCGCCCAGCTTGGCGCTGCCGTCCTCGGTCAACCAGATGTTGGCAGGCTTCAGGTCCCGGTGGATCACGCCACTGCGGTGGGCGGCGCCAAGGGCGCGGCAGACGTCCTTAGCGATGGCGATCGCACGACCCTGTGGGAGCGGTCCATCGGCCTTGCGCAGCTCCTCACGGAGATCTCCCGCTGCGACGTATTCCGAAACGATGTAGGGCCGCTCCTCGGCCTCGTCGCTGATGGCGTGCACCGTGACGATGTTGACGTGTGCCAGACGCGCCATCATCTGCGCTTCGCGACGGAGGCGGGCCAGCTCGCGGGGCTGTAGCAGACCGGTCTTGAGGAGGGAGAGAGCGCAGTCCCGTCCCAACTGAGTGTCGTAGACGAGGTAAACGGTCTTCTGGGTACCCTCGCCAATGAACTCTTTGACAACGTAGCGGCCCGAGCCGAACGTTTCCGTCTCACTTGCCGGCCCGATGCGAGTCTCGTCGGGCTCGCCGTTGGGCGTCCTGCCGCTAGTCATTCGTCAACTCCAGCTGGCAGTCGTTCCGGCCTGTTCGGAGGAAGCCACCCTCATCAACGGCCTCGGCTTCGCTGGTACTTGTACAGCTGCCGCCTCCCGTAGTCCCCTCAAACCTCCCGCTGCCACCGATTACGGTCACAGCCAGCTCACTCGTGGAAGCTAGCCCGCTGAGGGAAAGGGGCCCTTCGCTTGTGAACGACAGTGAATTGCCATCAGCATCCGTGAACGTCGAACTGAACCTGACTGTCCCCTCGGTGCACCCGGCGTAGACGATCGTGTCCAACGTACTGACGTCCCGTCCTACGATATCACCAGATACCGCGCCCTCCACAGTGAAGCGGACTACCAAGTCTTCGGTGATGCAGTCTCCGCTCACTACTTCGCCCGGACCTTCGAAGAAGACGCTGAATTCAAGCACCTCTCTGGCTGCGGCACTCTCCCCGCCGCCCCCGCTGAGCACCACAACCCCCGCCACGCCGCCACCGATGGCGACAAGCAGCAGCACTACCGCACCAATGCGGAACGCCGGCCTCGCCAATAGCAGCGCCAAGGCGCGCGCCGGTCGCGACGGCTCGGTCGCCGGCACGGCCACCTCAATGCGCTCTAGCTCCGCCAGCACCTCCTCCGCAGACGCCGGCCGCGAGTCCGGTGCTTTCTCCAGCAGCCGCAGCACCAGCCGTGCCAGAGATTCGGGAACCGCCTCGTTTCGCTCCCGCAGCGGCACCGGCTGCGCAGCAACGTGTTGCGCCACGATCGCCATCGGGTCGTCACCCTCGAACGGCGGCCTGCCCGTCAGCAGTTCGTAGAGGACGCAGCCCAGCGAGTACAGGTCGGAGCGCGTGGTCACTTCCTTGCCTTGCGCCTGTTCCGGGGTCATGTAGGCGGCGGTCCTCAGCATCGCGTCCGTCATGGTGAGACCGGAACGGCCGGCGCCCCGGGCGATGCCGAAGTCGCCCAGCTTGGCACTGCCGTCCTCGGCCAGCCAGATATTCGCAGGCTTCACGTCCCGGTGGATCACGCCACTCCGGTGGGCGGCGGTGAGGGCCCGACAGACGTCTTTCGCGATGGCGATCACGCGTCGCGGCGGCAGCGGGCCGCCGGTCTCGCGGAGCACCTGACGCAGGTCCCCTCCGGGGACAAACTCCGCGACGATGTAGGGTTGCTCTTCTGTCTCCTCGCTGATGTCGTGCACGGTGACGATGTTGCCGTGCGTCAGGCGCGCCATCGTCTGTGCTTCATTACGCTGCAGAGCGAGGTCGTCCGCCTCCATGTCCTCAGTCTTGAGGAGGGAGAGAGCGCAGTCCCGTCCCAACTGAGTGTCGTGGACGAGGTAAACGGTCTTCTGGACGCCTTCACCAAGGAGCTGCCTGACGACGTAGCGGCCCGAGTCGAACGTCTCAGGCTCTGGTAGCGAGGCGGCCTGGGCGGCGTCGCGGTCTTCCTTTGTAGCCATCAGGGCATCCCTCCGAGTTTGCGCTATGATAGCACGCTGGGCCGCGACGACTTAGAGTCCATCAGCCTACGAGAGCCTCACACAGACCACGCGAAGACATACCACAAAGGAGAGCGTACATGTCCATCGATCAGGCTACGTGGCGCCGCACTCGCAAGCTCGGGCTGACAGCGCACGACAAGCACAAGGCGTACCCGGGCTACACGCTCTACTCGCCCATGTTCGGCGACGGCACGGCCTACCTGCTCGATATGGAAGGCAACGACGTCCATTCGTGGGACCTGCCGCTGCCGCCCGGCGACTACGCCTACATGCTTCCAAACGGAAACCTGTTCTACAACGCCAAGACGCCGCAGGAGCCAGGATCGTTCTTCCCGCCTTTCGGCATCTTCAAAGGCGGTGCGATGATGGAGATCGACTGGGACGGCAACGTCGTCTGGGAGCATCGCGACCCGGCCCACCACCACGACGGCCGCCGCACCGAGTCCGGCGGCGCCGTCTACCTCACGATCGAACAGGTGCCGCCCGATCTGGCTCCTAAGGTCCAGGGCGGCATGGCCGGAACCGAGTACGAGGGCAAGATGTGGTCCGACCGCATCGTGGAGATCGATGCCGACGGCAACACTATCTGGGAGTGGCACGCCCACGAGCATCTCGATCCGCTCGAAGACGCCATCTTGGACAGCGACCTGCGCAACGAGTGGACGCACGGCAACACAATTGTCCCGCTGCCCGGAGGCGACGTGATGGTGAGCTTCCGCGGCATCTCGACCGTCGCCCGCATCGACCGCGCGACGGGCGACTTCGTCTGGCGGCTCGGCTCGCCACTGCTCTATCAACAGCACGACCCGAGCATGCTGCCGAACGGCAACGTGCTGATCTTCAACAACGGCACCCACCGCCGCCATCCGCTGGTCTTTTCCAATGTGATCGAGGTCGAGCCGCAGTTGGGGAACGTCGTGTGGGACTATCGCGACGCCACGTCGCTGGGCGGCTTCTACAGTAGCTACATCTCCGGAGCGCAGCGGCTGCCGAACGGCAACACGCTGATCTGTGAGGGCGTGCCGGGCCGCATCTTCGAGGTAACGCCGCAGGCCGAAATCGTCTGGGAGTACATCAACCCGCACTTCTCGGACGTGATGGCATTCGGCACGAACAACGCCGTCTTCCGCGCCTTCCGCTATGGCCCGGAGCGCTTCCCAAAGTTGGCTTAAGCGTCGATCGTTGCTTCGGCAGCGTGGGCCTGGATGAACTTCTTGCGCGGGGCAACCTCTTCGCCCATGAGCTGAGAGAAGATCAGATCCGCCTCCATCGCGTTCTCGATGTCGACGCGGAGGAGTGTCCGCGTCGCCGGGTCCATCGTCGTGTCCCAAAGCTGGTCGGCGTTCATCTCGCCGAGACCCTTGTAGCGCTGGAGAGTGAACTTCTTGCCGTTCTTGGATTTCTGATACTTCTGCAGGTCCGCATCGCTGAAGAGCCAGTTCGCCGTCTTGCCGGACTGCACGCGATAGAGCGGCGGCTGCGCGATGTAGAGGTACCCGGCGTCGATCAGCTCCTTGTAGTAGCGGAAGAAGAACGTCAGCAGCAGCGTGCGGATGTGCGCGCCGTCTACGTCGGCATCGGTCATGATGATGACGCGGTGGTAGCGGAGCTTCTCCAAGTCCAGATTCTCGCCGAAGCCGCAGCCCATCGCCGAGATCAGTACGCGCAGCTCCTCGTGCGAGAGCATCTTCTCCAGACGCGCCTTTTCGATGTTGAGGATCTTTCCTCGCAACGGCAAGATCGCCTGGAAGCGCCGGTCGCGTCCCTGCTTCGCCGATCCGCCGGCGGACGGACCCTCGACGATGTAGAGTTCGCAGTTCTCGGGTTCGCGGTCGGAGCAGTCGGCGAGCTTGCCGGGCAGATTCGAGCCATCGAGCAGGCCCTTGCGCACGACGAGGTCCTTTGCCTTGCGGGCGGCCTCGCGGGCACGTGACGTGATGACGCACTTTTCGATGATCTTGCGGCCCTCGGAAGGGTGCTCCTCCAGATAGGCGCTCAGCTCTTCCGCGATCACCGACTCAACGATGCCCTTCACCTCAGGGTTACCGAGACGCGTCTTCGTCTGACCCTCGAACTGGGGCTCGCCCAGTTTCACGCTGACGACGGCCACAAGCCCCTCGCGTGTGTCCTCCCCGCTCAGGTTGGCGTCGCCGTCCTTGAGGAGCTTCGACTTACGGCCGTAGTCATTGAGGACTCGCGTCAGCGCGGATCGGAAGCCGGTCAGATGGCTGCCGCCGTCGATCGTATTGATGCAATTGGCGAAGGCGTACATCGCCTCGGAGAAGCCATCGTTGTACTGGATCGCCGCCTCGACACTCACGCCCTCGACCTCGCGGTCGATGTAGATAGGACGCGGGTGCAGCACCTCGCGGTCTTGGTTGAGGTGTCGAACGAAGCTGGAAACTCCGCCTTCGAAGAAGAAGTTCATCTCGCGATCGATCCGTTCGTCGACGAACTGGATCCAGACGCCTTTCGTCAGGTAGGCCGCCTCCCGCAGACGCTGCACAATGGTGTGGAAGTCATAGTCCAGCGTCTCAAAAATCTCGTGATCCGGCAGGAAGCTCGTGATCGTGCCAGACTTGATGGAGCCGTTCTTGAACGGATACTTGCTCTGCTTGACCTGCTGCACCTTAGTCGTGGCATGGCCACGTGAATACTCCTGGCGATAGATCTTGCCCTTCTGGTGGACCTCCACCCACGTCTCTGACGAGAGCGCGTTCACAAGGGACGCGCCAACGCCGTGCAGACCTCCTGAGACCTTGTAGGCGCCTCCGCCGAACTTGCCGCCGGCGTGGAGGTAGGTCATCACCGTCTCCAGCGCCGACTTGCCGGTCTTGGGGTGTTTGCCGATCGGGATGCCGCGGCCGTTGTCGCGGCAGAGCACCCGGCCATCCTCACGGATATTGATCCAGATGTGGTCGCAGAAGCCAGCCATCGCCTCATCGATCGCGTTGTCCAGTAGCTCGAAGACAAGCTGATGCAGCCCACGCTGGTCCGTGCTGCCGATGTACATGCCGGGACGGCGGCGAACCGCTTCCAGGCCCTCAAGAACCTGAATGTCACTCGCGGTGTAGTCGCTGGTTTTGGCTGGCTTCTTCTTGACCTGAGTCTTTCGAGCGGCCATGCTTCTCCTATCCGCAGGCACAGCTAGCGCTTCGTGCGAGAGCTGCAAAACGTTGGTGTAGTGTCGTTCGGACGCCGTTTGTTGAAGGTGAACAAGCAGCGAAACAATGAGTCATTGGTAGTGCTCTAATTGTACCATGATCGGGTGCTTATGAGCACGGATTGCGGATTCAGGGAGAGGGAGAGAGGGGCCTCCAACCGCATCCTGAGCGGTGAACAGGATTTTAAGAGCCCAGAACACGCCTACGCATCATAATGAACCTCCTACGACGCATGTTCGACAGAATTCTTCGCCTCCTAGGGATGGGCGGCCAGCCTGTCCCCAGAGAGCCTGTCAGCCTGGCTCCGATCGCTGTTGTGCGCAACGCCGTATTCGACCCCAGGCCGGACGGATGGGAGAACGTTAAGTCCGATCTCATCTTCCGCGATGACCTGCTCGACGCGCTTGAGGGCATCGATTCCTACTCACACATTATCGTCGTGTTCTCTTGTCATCGCGTCCCAGATGACGTCAAGACACGCACCTTCACGCCCGGCGACGTCGACCTGCCTCAGCAGGGCATCCTCGCCTCGCGCAGCCAGCTCCGGCCCAACAGCGTGGGCGTCGCGGTCGTCCAGCTTCTGCGTAAACGCAAGAACATTGTGCGTGTCCTGGGCCTGGACGCGATCGACGGCACGCCGATCGTCGATATCAAGCCCTACCTGCCGCAGTTCGACAGCATCCCTGACGCCACTGTGCCCGACTGGGTGAACCGCGCCACGCGGGACGCTCCGGGCGAGGACGCGTCATCATGAGCGCGGCGTTCCAGCTCAAGCGCGTCTTCGAACGATTGGACAAGGCGTATGACTACTCAACGTGGCACTGGCAGCCCGACACGCCCCGCGACTACGTCTGCATCGGCGCGGTCCTGGTCCAGTACACGAGCTGGTCGAACGTGGAGCAGGCGTTAGCCCGTCTCGCGGAGGCGGGCGCTCTCTCCCTCGACGCGATCCACCGCATGGCGCCAGCCAAGCTCGCCCGGCTCGTGAGGCCCGCGGGCACGCCGGATACCAAGGCCCAACGTCTCCTCGCGCTCGCCCGGCTCGCCGCGGACCACGATGGCCTCGCCAAGCTGCTCTCGCGGCCAGCGGATGAGCTTCGCGAGCGCCTTCTGGCCACACGCGGCATCGGGCCGGAGACGGCAGACGCGATCCTGCTCTACGCGGCGGGCCGTCCCACCTTCCTAGTCGACTCCTATGCGCGGCGCATCAGCTCGCGGCTGGGGCTCGGCCCGGATGGCGATCGCTACGCTATCTGGCAGGACTGGTTCCAAGGCGCGTTGCAGGCGGATGTGGAAGCCTATCAACGCTATCACGGCCTCTTCGTGCTGCACGGCAGGCAGACGTGCCGCCCGCAGCCACGCTGCACCGCCTGCTGCCTCGTCGATGTCTGCGCTGAGGGCAGACGCGCGGCGGGAGCAACGTAGTCTTGACAACTTCGGCACTACGGACCCTCCCGGACTACCTCGTATCGGGGCTCGATCTCGTGTTCGTTGGGGCAAACCCCGGCATCACGTCATCCGAGCAAGGCCACTATTACGCGCATCCTCAGAACGGCTTTTGGAAACTCCTGCACCGGTCCGGTCTGGTCGACGAAACGCTCACGCCAACCGACGATGTCCGTATCGTCGAATTCGGTGTCGGGCTCACCGATCTGGTGAAGCGGCCGACGCGTGGCATCAACGATCTCTCGCATAGCGAGCGACGTTCTGGAGCGCCTGCTGTGCTAGCGAAGCTGGAGGCTTGCCAGCCACACGTGGTCTGCTTCAATGGCAAGGAAGTGTATAGAGGCTACACCGGCCATCCATGCCAACTCGGCGAGCAGCGCGAGCGCATCGCGGGTGCGCGGGTCTTCGTCGTGCCATCGACGAGCCCCCGCAACGCCCGCTGGAGCTTCGACGAAAAGCTCGACTACTTCCGGCAGCTCAAACGCCTCGTTGACCGGGAGCGGCGCCGTGGCTGAGGTATCGGGCGTCCCCGTCTTTTCCGACCGTCTCACTACGGTCCTCGACAACATCTTCAAAGGCGAGGCGCCCAACGCGGGCCGCTTCTGCGGCTACTGCTTCACGCCGATCAACGCCGAGCGGCAGCAGTGCCAGCACTGCGATGCTCTTGTGGCGGACCACAAGCCCGTGGACGGCATCCCTGACGCTATCCTCGCGATGTTTAAGCAGCTACGCCGTCGCGAGAGCCTGATCGTGAATGGCTTTGCCTATCTTGGGCTGTTCACCGTCGTCG
>JADFPV010000030.1 GCA_022562155.1 Chloroflexota bacterium | reverse complement strand
ACAATTGTACAAGCGCGCATTTGAGCGGCTGGCAAGGATCATGAAAGAGGATCGATAGAGGTTCGAATGAGGGTAGACGGATGACTGAACCTGTCCAAACCGGCACCATCCTCGATCAAATCGTTGCTGACAAGCGCGAGGAGTTGGAGCAGCGCCTCAAGGATGAGCCTGTCGAGGCGCTGAAGCGGCGCATTCCGGTGCTGGACGAGCAGTGGAGCCTGACGCAGGCGATCCTCGAGGGGCCGCGCGGGCCGCACGCCGGCGGTAAGCGGGTACAGCTCATCGCCGAGATCAAGAAGGCCTCGCCGTCGAAGGGACGGCTCGTCGCGGTGCTGGAGCATCGCGCGATGGCGCGTACGTACACGATCGGCGGTGCCGCGGGCATCTCGGTTGTCACCGAGCGTAAGCACTTCATGGGCGAGGTCCAGTGGCTACTGGACGCGCGCATGAGCATGCAGGGCTACTATCCGGGCGGCAGGCCGGCCATGCTGCGCAAGGACTTCTTGTTCGACCCGTACCACATCTGGGAGGCGCGGGCATACGGGGCGGACGCGGTTCTGCTTATCGCGGCCATCTTGGAGGACGCGCAACTGAACGACCTGATCGACCAGGCTCGCGACCTCGAGATGGAAGCGCTTGTTGAAGTCCACGACGAGGCGCAGGTCGAGCGTGCGTTAGTGGCCGGTGCCGACCTGATTGGGATCAACAATCGAGACCTTCATACATTCGACGTCGACCTCGGGACCACAGAGCGTCTACGCAAGCTCGTGCCCGACGACAAAGTCGTCGTGAGCGAGAGCGGCATTCGCGGCCTTGAGGACGTAGAGCGTCTCGCGGAGAGCGGTATCCATGCGGTGCTCGTTGGGGAGGCGCTCATAACGGCTAAGGACGTCCGTGACAAGATGCGGGAGTTCGTGCTGTGACCCGCGTCAAGATCTGCGGCTGCATGCTCGTAAGCGATGTTCTGGGTGCAAGAGAGGCCGGCGCCGACTTCGTTGGGCTGATGTTCGCACCGGAGAGCCGTCGCCGGCTCACGGTCGAAGAGGCCCGGGCGATCGTCGCATCGCTGACGGGTCGAACGCCTGAACCGCCGCTGCTGTCGCTTGGCGCGGACGGTGATGTCGCCTCGTGGTTCCGTCACGGAGCCGACGCGCTCGATCGTTTGCTGGCACATCGAAGACCGCTCACGGTCGGCGTGTTCGAGGACCAGGAGCTGGACGAAGTGAAT
The DNA here is from genome assembly GCA_022562155.1 of Chloroflexota bacterium. Classification (GTDB taxonomy): domain Bacteria; phylum Chloroflexota; class Dehalococcoidia; order DSTF01; family RBG-16-68-14; genus SZUA-185. The sequence continues at coordinate 30,287 of JADFPV010000030.1, read as the reverse complement.
GCGATCGCCGATGCGGTCGGGCTGGACCTGATCCAGCTCAGTGGCGACGAGACTTGGGCCGAATGCTTGCTGGCTAACCGGCAGGTCGTGAAGGCCATCGAGGTGCCGGAGGGAGCATCCGGCGTCGACGTGCTGGAGAGCATCGAGGGCGGCACCGCGATCGCCTGCCTGCTGGACGCCAGTCGAGGCCAGGGCGTCCAGCTAGACCGTGCTATCGCCGGTGACGTGGCTGGCGCCTTACCGGTCTGGCTCGCTGGAGGTCTCACTCCTGAGAACGTATCGGAAGCCATCGAGCAAGTGCGGCCATGGGCCGTGGACGTGTCCAGCGGTGTCGAGACCGATGGCGCCAAGGACCCTGAGAAGATTCACGCCTTTGTCCAGGCGGCCAAAAGCGCGGTGGTGTCATGACCGCGATCGTGCGACCGGACGAACGCGGCCGATTCGGCGACTTTGGGGGCCGCTTCGTGCCTGAAACGCTGATGACGGCGCTCGGCGAGCTGGAGCAGGCGTTCGAGGAGGCCTGGCACGACGATGCGTTTCGGGCGGAGTTGGATGCGCTGCTGAAGAACTTCGTAGGCCGGCCGACGGCGCTTTATTTCGCCGAGAACCTCTCGAAACGTCTCAGCGGCGAGGCCGCTGATGGCTCAGCCAAGGTGCGCATCTACCTCAAGCGCGAGGACCTGGCGCACACAGGGGCCCACAAGATCAACAATGCCGTGGCCCAAGGCCTGCTCGCGCGCAGGCTGGGCAAGCGCCGCATCATCGCCGAGACCGGCGCCGGCCAGCACGGCGTCGCGACCGCGACCGTCTGCGCGATGTTCGGACAGGAATGCATCGTCTACATGGGCGCCGAAGACGTCCAGCGCCAAGCGCTGAATGTCTTCCGGATGAAGCTGCTGGGCGCTGAGGTTCGCGTTGTCGAAAGCGGGAGCCAGACGCTGAAAGACGCCATCAACGAAGCGATCCGCGACTGGGTGACGAACGTCGAGACTACGCACTACCTCCTCGGCAGCGCCGTTGGCCCGCACCCATACCCGCTGATGGTCCGCGAGTTCCAGTCCGTCATCGGCAACGAGGCGCGTGAACAGATGCTGGAGGCAGAAGGGCGCTTGCCGGACTATGCGGTCGCCTGTGTCGGCGGCGGCTCAAACGCCATTGGCCTGTTCCATCCGTTCTACGAGGACGACGTGAGCTTCATCGGCGTCGAGGCGGCGGGGGAGGGACTGGACTCCGGCCGCACCGCCGCGCCGCTCTCGGCTGGCAGTCCCGGTGTGCTTCACGGCGCCTATTCGTATCTACTGCAGGATGAAGGCGGCCAAATTGAAGAGGCACATAGCATTTCGGCGGGGTTGGACTATCCGGGCGTCGGCCCCGAGCACTCCTTCTACAAGGTGAGCGAGCGCGCCGAGTACGTCGCCGCTACCGACAACGAGGCGTTGGAGGGCTTCAAGCTGCTGAGCGAGACCGAGGGCATCATTCCGGCGCTCGAGCCCGCGCACGCCATCGCGCATCTGAGCAAGCTCGTGCCGACGCTACCGGACGATTCGATCGTTCTTGTCGGTCTCTCCGGCAGGGGAGACAAGGATATGGATGCGGCGGCAAAGGCGCTGGGCGTCCACCTCACTTGAACATCGTCGACCTGGACCCCGAGAACGAATCGGCCGTCAGGCAACTCGCGGAGCTGCTCGTCGACGTACTTCCTGAGGGCTGGCCGACGTTCGACCAGGCGCTCGCCGAAGTGCGCGAGTCGTTTCCGAACGAGCGCATCAGCCGCATCGCCTTTGAAGGTGGCCTCATCCTCGGATGGGTGGGCGGCCTAGAGCAGGAGAGCTACGTGGGCTTGTGGGAGCTGCACCCGCTCGCTGTGCGTCGCGACCGGCAACGCCAGGGAGTAGGCCGTGCGCTCGTCCCCGACCTGGAAGATCGCGTGCGAGAACGGGGCGGCAATACAGTCACGCTCGGTTCCGATGACCATGGGGGAGAGACCACCTTGGCAAATATCGATCTCTACCCCAATCCCCTGGAGCACCTTCAGAAGCTCGAGAACCCCGGCGGCCACCCCTACGAGTTCTATCAGAAGGTCGGCTACGCTGTCGTTGGAGTGATCCCGGACGCGAACGGGTTCGGGAAGCCCGACATCTTCATGGCCAAGCGTATCGATCCCAGCATCGCTAAACGCTAGGAGGTTGCTTTATCACTAGCGAACCAGAGTCCCGCTACTACGAATCGCAACGCCTGAAGCTGCACTATGCTGTGTGGGGCGACGAGTCGAAGCCGCCGCTCCTTCTCATCCACGGTGGCCGCGACCACGCCCGCAACTGGGACGCGGTGGCAGAAGCATTCGTCAATGACTACTGCATCTATGCACCCGACCTGCGCGGCCACGGTGACAGCGATTGGGCCATCGGTGGGCAGTACAGCATGGTGGACTTCACGCTCGACATCGCTCAGCTCGCCGACGTCCTCGATCGCGATCCGCTGACGATCATCGGGCACTCGCTGGGAGGCGGCATCACGCTGCAGTACGCCGGCACGTGCCCCGACCGCGTGAAGCGCGCGGTCGCCATCGAAGGCCTGGGGCCAGGCGTCATGCCACACAGGCCGGCCCACATCCGGATGACGGAGTGGATCGACCACATGCAGCAGTTCGAGAAGCGCACGCCCCGCCGTTACGAGTCGATCGATGCCGCCTTGAAGCGGATGGAGGATGAGAATCCGCACCTATCGACGGAGCTGGCGCGCCACCTCACGGTGCATGGCTCCAAGCAGAACGACGATGGGACCTATTCCTGGAAGTTCGATAACTATGTCCGCGTCCACTCTCCGTACGAATTCAACATCGAGGACGCACGTGATCTTTGGAACCAGGTCCGCTGCCCGGTGCTGCTGATCCGCGGGGACGAGAGCTGGGCGGGTGATCCGGAGAAGGACGGACGCGCCAGCGCGTTCCACGACTACCGGTCGGTGGTCATCAAAGAGGCCGGTCACTGGGTCCACCACGACCAGCTGGAAGAGTTTCTGAAGGTCTCTAAAGAATTCCTGGCAAGCTAATTGGCCAGCGAGACTCGCTGCTCAATCAGTTCGCTGATCTGATGGGTTCTCTTGGCGATGTCGGCTTGCTGGGTCGCATGCTCCTCCGGCCAGTAGCTCGTGGCTGAACCCGGAACTTTGCCAGATTTCCTAAAATCTTCTATCGCTCTAACCCTGTAGCCGACCATCCCGACGATCTGCTTCATCGCGTCTGCCGTCAGCGCCCGTACTTGATTTCCAATCTCCTGATCAGCGACCTTGAATCCGCACTCGCTTAGGCGACCCGAACTTCTGACGTTCTCGAACCTCTCCCGGCAGGTGTCGTAAATCGTTAAATACAGTTTCTCATTTGGCTCGTCACCTTGAAATACTGACCCCGCATGATTCCCCTTCGCAACCAGCAGGCTGTCCAACGCAGCGATGAACTCAGCCAGTGCCTTCTGTAAATCCATATACCCCTCGCGGCGCCATTCAAGGCGTCTCTCAATGGAAATCTTGGCGACATCTGCTTCTGTCGTCAGACGGACCGTTTCCATCTGGGATTCGCTGGAACGCTTGACTGCATAGAAGCCAACTCCGGCGGCGAGCAGGCCGCCAAGGAGGCCTGTCAGCGCAGGAATCATAAATTGAAGGACATCCAACCAGCTTGTGCCTGATTGGCTTTGCAGCTCCTGCAGGATCTGGCGAAGAAGCTCTTCTTCCATCCGACAACGCTCCTCTTTGGAAGGACCACACCGTGGTGTCTAGCTAGGCAGATGATAGGGATACCTAGGATGAGGTGTCAAGGAAAGGGACTACGAAAGAGTTCTTCGCGGAGGGCTAAGCGCCGGTTAGCGTCTGGGCTGCATCCGTAGGTTGCCGCTGACGTTCTTGGCGGTAGCGCTCCAAGTCCTCAGGCCTATCTACGTCGTACAGCTCATCGATCAGTTCGCAACGAAGGCCCGCATCCTCCGTGCGTTGGAGCGTCGTCTCCAGCACAGCATCGGTTCCCCAAGTAATGTCGTCAAACAGCGAATCGACGGGCTGGTGGCAGCCTAACAGGTAGTACCCGCCGTCCTCCGTTGGGCCGAGGCAGAAGTCGGTTCGCGTCAGCGCCTTGAGTGCGTCCCACAAATGGCGAGGCCGCAGTCGGGGAATGTCGGTGCCGATCAAGAGTAGGGGAGCATGGCCTTGCTCCTGCACGTGTTGGAGCGCGGCCAGCATGCGATCGCCGAGGTTGCCGTTCGACTGAGGAAACGGCCTCGTGCGTGTGCCGAACGTTCGATCAGCCCAAACAGCGGCCCTGGCCGGCGTGAACGCCACAAAGACGGGCCCCAGGGCCGCGTCCAGCGCGACCTGGACGGTCTCCTGGACGAAGGCTTCCTGAAGGTTCAGGCACTCCTGGTCGGAGAGGACAGTTCGCAGTCTTGTCTTGCCTTCGCCCGAAATCGGCGCACGGGCCATCACGATGACGGCGGGGCCTCTGTTAACCATGTGAATTAGCCATCCGCTAGCTCGCCAACGAGCGCGAGCGGCTGCGGCCGCGGTTCATCGTCAGGCCAGCTCTGCGTGGCTGTGTTGCGGTCCGTCGGCGTCACCGTCACGTCCCGATACTTTGTGAAGTACTCGTCACACCAGAGGCAGACGTTTCCCAGCTCCTTGATGCGTTTGCGGGCGAATTCCTGGTCGACGCCTGCCGCTATGCCCATCTCGGCTGGCTCGCCCCGATTGAGCGCCTCCCACATCGGCTCGCCGCGATGCCGATCGAGGATCGCCTCGAGCGGCTCCTCCGCGATGTCGCCCAGCGGTTCCACCGTGCCCGGACAGCAGGGATAGACCTTCGTGAGCTGGATGGCGATCTCCTGCCGGGAACTGCCGTCATCGAGGAAGCCCAACGCGCCGGACCACAGGCTGCAGAAGTTGTGGTCGGGGTCGCGAAGCGAGATGTCGTTGCGTAGGGCGCGGCCTCTGGCCCACAGGCCGCCGAGCCAGAGATCGGGCGTCGCGCCCCAGAACGAGAACGTGCGCTCTTGCGGCTTCGACGCGCTCGGGTCCCCGACATCGACTTCGCGCAGCCCTCGGCCCGTTAGTAGGGCTGTGAGGCGCTCGCGTAGGCCGGTCCTCTTCGCGTGGTATGCGTCCTGGCTGGCGATGCTCATGCTCTGCACGCCGGCGTCCAGCAGTTCATCGAGGGTCCGTTCGTCAAGCAGGTCGCCGTTGGTCTGCAGGGCGAGGCGTGTTTCGTTGCCGAAGCGCTGCGTTGCGCTCGTGAGAATGTGCAGCAGTAGCTCTTTCTCGACCAGAGGCTCTCCCCCGCTCAGGATCAGCCGGTTCGGTTGCGGAATGTTGCGCAGGACGGCATCGGCCTCATCGGCCGTAATACTCGGGCCGCCAGGCCGCGAGTGGTTGTAGCAGTGGCTGCAGTACTGGTTACAGCGATGTGTGAACGCCCAGTAGATCGACTCCATAGTGGCTCAGCATACCCTAGTCCGTGAGGTGACTAGGTGATCTGCCGCACTATCTGATGTGACGCTCGCTATCTAATATGCCGGTAAAAGCGCCCCAGCCATTGAGGCGAGACGCGCACCCCAAACATAAGCTGTACGGCCCACCAGGATGCCCACGTGCGCCAGAGGCCGCCTCGTTGCCAGCGCCGCGATGAAGGAGCCACGGCCTGGCGCAACTCGCGGAAGCGCCCGTGCTGTCGCAGCTTGCTAACGAAGTTAACGTCCTCCATGATCGGCCAGTCCGGATAGCCGCCGACCGCGTCGAATGCTTCGCGTCGACAGAAGATCGTCGCGTCGCCGTACACGACGCCGCGTCCGCCCATCCGAAGTGCGTCGTAGGATGCCGAGATGAACGCCTGATGCGGAGCGTTGCCGAACCGCACGCGAAAGCAGCCACCAACGACATCAGGGTCGCGGAGTGCGTCTTCGATCGCTTCGAGCGCGTTGCCTTGGACTGTCACGTCGGAGTGGAGGAAGAGGAGCACGTCCCCTGTCGCGGCTGCTGCGCCCATGTTTAGTTGCTGCCCGCGTCCGCGGGGACCGGCACGTACCTTCGCAAACTCGGCTGCGAGTTCGGGCGTGCCGTCGGAGCTACCACCATCCGCAACGATGATCTCGTGCGGGCGCAGGCGCTCCACCCTCCGCAGGGTCGGCACAATCGTGCTCGCCTCGTTGAGCGTGGGGATGATAACTGAGCATTTCATCGGCGGTCAGGGTTGGCCTGGCTTCGGGCGTTTCGCGACAATGTTAGTGTATCAGCATGCCACTACTGACCCCGCCTACCGTCCCCGGCGTGACCGCCAAGCCATGGGGCATCCCTGCGATCCTCGCCGGGTTGGCGCTTCCGCTCGTGTTGTGGGGCGCGTCCCTGGCGATAACGATCGCCGAAGGCACGGCCGCCGACCTGAGCAACAGCGAGGTCATCACCAGCCTGATCCTTACGATCCTGATCCTGGATGGCATCTTTCTTGCTGTACCGGCGCTGTTCAGCCTGGGCAGATATCGATTGGGATGGGAGGGTCTCGGCTTCCGCGGATTCGACAGCGGCAAGTTCTGGATGGCCGTCGTGGCCGCGGCGGGCGCCTGGGGTGCCGTCATCGTTTACGGCCTGGTCCTGGTACTGATCTTCGGAGAAGGGGCCGCCCCGGAACAAGACGTCGAAGACCTCTTCAGCAGCAAGGCGGTCCTGCCGGTCGTCGGCGTGGCCGTGGTGCTTGCCGCGCCGTTGGCCGAAGAGGTCTTCTTCAGGGGGTTCGTCTTCACGGGCCTGATCCGTCTGCTGGGCGTAGGGGGCGCGATCGTAGCGAGCGGCCTCCTGTTCGCGATGTTCCATGTCACCGGCCCCGACTCCGCTGGCTTAATCATCCCGTTCACGCCGATAGGGATGCTGTTCGCCTGGCTGTACTACAAGACCGGGACCATCTGGACGAGCATCGCCGCACATCTCGTCTTCAACCTCGTCAGCTTCATTCTGCTGGCCTTTGTGGCTAGTATTGCACTATGACCAGCCGCGTTCGGGCCGCGATCGAACAGGCGAACGCCGAGGGACGCGTTGCCTTCGTAGCGTATCTGGTGGCCGGCTACCCGGAACCTGACGCGACGCCCGCGCTAGCGAAGGCGCTTGTAGAAGCCGGTACGGACGTCATCGAACTGGGATTGCCGTTCTCAGACCCCTTGGCTGACGGGGCGACAATCCAACGAGCAAGCACCCAGGCGCTCCAAGGCGGCATGAGTGTACAGCGCTGTCCCGGCCTGATCCGTGAGATCCGCTCGGCCGGGGTTGTAATACCACTGATCGTTATGACATACTACAATCCCATCCTCGCCTACGGGCAGGATGGTTTTGTCAAGGACGTCGCCAAGGCGGGAGCGGATGGCCTGATCGCCGTCGATGTGCCTCCGGAGGAGGCCCACGAGCTCTCCGAGGGATGTCAGGGCGCGGGGCTGGATTACGTCCCGCTCCTGGCGCCAACATCGACCGACGAGCGCGTTGCGCTCGCGGTCCGCCAGGCGTCCGGCTTCGTCTACTGCGTCAGCGTAGCCGGAGTGACAGGCGCGCGCGAAGCGCTGCCGGAGGAGCTGGGAACGTTCCTCGATCGTGTGCGCCGGCAGACGGACCTGCCGCTGGCTGTCGGGTTCGGCATCTCCCGCCGGGAGCACGTCGAATCGCTCAGCGGGCGCGCGGACGCCGCTATCGTCGGTAGTGCTATTGTAGAAGTCATCGAGGCAGCGCCTCGAGACGAACGAGAAGAGAGGCTACAAGCGTATGTGGAGGTGCTCACCGGCCGCAGGCAGGCCAGCGACTAGCGCCCTGGCACGCGAGGCGATCGGCCCGCGGGCCGGCGCCTGCGTTGCTGGCAGCCCGGCTGGCGTCTTCGGCTGCTGACGCCGGAATTCTGGGGAAGGGAGCGCGGCCATGGGCATGCGCTGTAGAGGACTCAGAGGGGCCACGACTGTTCCGGCGAACAGCCCCGACGACATCCTCGAAGCCACGACCGAGCTACTGTCCGAGATGATGCAGGCCAACGACCTGCAGATCTACGACGTAGCGAGCGCGTACTTCACAACGACACGCGACCTCAACGCCGAGTTCCCTGCCGTGGCCGCCAACAAGCTGGGCTTTACCGATGTTGCCCTGCTCTGTGGCCACGAAATGGAAGTCCCCGGGAGGCTGGCCATGTGCCTGCGGATCCTTCTCCATGTCAATACCGAAAAGGAGCCGGGCGACCTGAAACATGTGTATCTGCGGGGGGCTACGGTCCTCCGGCCAGACCGGAACTATCGAGAAGAAACACCAGCGGAGGCGAACACGCCATGATGGTCATCATGAAATCGGGACACAGCCAGGAAGAGATGGACCAGATCCTCAGTCGTCTGAACGAGATAGGCCTCAAGGGACACCAGATCGTAGGTGTAGAGCGTACGGTTATCGCCGTCGTCGGGAGTATCTACCCAGAGCTGGCCGACGAGCTGGAGACGATGGACGGAGTAGACAGCACAGTGCCGATCAGCAGCCCGTATAAGCTTGCCGGGCGCGAAACCAAGCCCGAACCGACCGTCGTCAAGATCGGCGACGTTGAGATCGGCTCGGGACGCACCGTCTATATCGCGGGCCCGTGCGCGGTGGAAAGCGAAGAGCAAATCATGGAGACGGCGCGGGCCGTCCGCGAAGCGGGCGCGCAGCTCCTTCGCGGCGGAGCCTTCAAGCCGCGCACGTCGCCCTACAGCTTCCGCGGCCTTGGCGAAGAAGGACTGCTCCTGCTGGAGCAGGCGGGTAAGTCTGTTGGCATGCCGATTGTCACGGAAGTCATGTCGGTTCGCGAGGTCGACCTCGTCGCGCAGCACGCCGACGTACTCCAGATCGGCACGCGAAACGCCCAGAACTTCATGTTGCTGGAGGAGGCCGGCCGGACCGGCAAGCCCGTGCTCCTCAAGCGTGGACTGGCATCCACGATCGAGGACTGGGTGCTGGCTGCCGAGTACATTCTCAACACCGGCAACCCGAACGTCATACTCTGCGAACGCGGGATCAGGACCTTCGAGACAGCTACAAGAAACACCATGGATATCAACGCCATCGCGTTGGTTAAGCAGATCAGCCATCTCCCGCTCATCGCCGACCCAAGCCACGGGACAGGGAAGTGGTCGTTGGTGAAACCGGTAGCGCTGGCGTCGATCGTAGCTGGTGCGGACGGGGTGATCGTCGAAGTGCATCCCAACCCGGACCACGCGCTGTCGGACGGCGCGCAGTCGCTTAACTTCAAGCGCTTCCGGGAGCTGATCGAGGCGTCCCGCGTCATCGGCGATGCGATTGGACGCCCGCTCTGGCCGGCGGCGGCGGAGGCCGCCCCCGCCTAGCGCCGCAGACCGAACCATGCGAACGCGCCCTCAGGGACACCTGAGGGCGCGTTCTGTTATGCTGCGCGAGAGCTTTCATGACGGCGTTCGAGATCGACCAAGCCGACGCGTTTCAACTCCAGTTGAACGTATTCGAGGGCCCCCTCGACCTCCTGCTTCACCTCATCCAACGAGAAGAACTGGACATCACGGCCATCTCCCTTGTCCAGCTCACCGGCCAGTATCTCACCTACCTGCGCTCCGCCGACCAGATCGACGCCACCGCGCTTGCGGAGTTCATCGTGACCGGCGCACGGCTTTTGTACATGAAATCGCGCGCGCTGCTGCCTCAGCCTGAGGCGGATGAGGAGCCCATCGAGGACATCGGCGACGACCTCGTGCGCCGGCTGCGCGAATACCGGCGCTACAAAGAGGCTGCAGCAATGCTACAGGGCATCGAAGAGACCGGCATGCGCGCGTACCCGCGGGTCGCGCCGCCGTTCGGCCTTCCGCTACCCACGGGCCTGGCTGATGTCACGCTCGACCTCATGTCCCAGATTTTCCGTGAGGTGCTAGAGCGCCGGCCCGAGGAAGAAGAGCAGGGCGTCGTAGAGCGCGAGGAAGTGACGGTCGAGCAGAAAGTGGAGCAGCTCAATCAGGCATTGGCGGGTGGCCGGAAATTGAGCTTCCGGGCGTTTATCTCATCCTGCCGGACGCGGACCGAGATCATCGTATCGTTTATGGCCGTGCTCGAGCTGATCAAAGCGCTCAAGCTTCGTGCGGAGCAGGACGCTCAGTTCGGGGACATCAGTCTAGTTGGGTTTGTTCCGGCCCCGGCCCCGGCCCCGGCCCCGGCCCCGGCCCCGGCCCCGGCCTAAGCTAGCCTCGGTCTTCTCAGGCGCCGTGCCCGAAGCTGGCCGAAGTGCCAGCTTCCAAAGCTGCCTCGAAGAGGCAGCCCTATGCCGCCCGCACGTCTCCGTCGTCTGTCGCAAGCATCGTGCGGTTGTGCCCAGCAGTCTTGGCCCGGTAGAGCGCCCGGTCGGCCTCCCTGAGCAGGTCCGCCGGTCCAGCCATGGAGTTCCTCCATTGCGCCACGCCAATGCTCACTGACAGTTCGACCTTCTTGCCCGTGGCCAGCACAACGGGGTGCTTCGTCACGGTTTTACGGAACCGCTCGGCAAGAGCCGAGGCGTCCTCAAGCTTCGTGGAGGGGAGGATGAACAGGAACTCGTCGCCGCCGTATCTGCCCGCGACGTCCACGCCGCGGCAGCTCTCTCGTGCGCGGTTCGCGATGACCTGGAGGACTTCGTCGCCGGCCTCATGGCTGTGCTGGTCGTTCACGTCCTTGAGGTTGTCCATGTCCGCAAGGACAACACTCAGCTCCTGCCCGTAGCGGCTGGCTCGCAGGTATTCGCTCTCCAGCGTTTCGTCGACGAAGCGCCGGTTCGGTATACCCGTGAGCGGATCGGTGCGAGCCAGGTGATACTCGATTCCCATCGTCTCGCGCAGCTGCTGGTTGACCCGTCGCAGCTCCTCGCGCGACTCAGCCAGCACCTGATAGAGCTGAATGCCCTTGACCGCACCTGCAACCTGCGAGGCAAGCGCCTCCAGCAGTTCGATGTCTTGGTCGTCGAACTCGAGCGGCTTGTGAGACGCCACGCCGATCGTCCCCAAGACCTCGCCCCGGTCCAGGAGTGGGAAAAGCGCGGTGGACCGGATGAGCGTGCGTGAGAAGTACGACCTGCTTCCTTCCGGCAGTCGCTCGTCATTCTGGGCGTCCGGGAAGAGTTGCGGACTGCCGGTCTTGATCACCTCGTCACGAATCGGATCTGGGCGCTGCGCTGCCTGCTTCCACTTATCCGTAAGGGCATCCGTGCCCGGCCGGTCCGGGCCGTTGACCGACCGAAACGCGATCTCACCGTTTGGCCCAAGCACGTCGATCGAGACGTAGTTTACGCTAGAGACGGACGCGATCGTGCGGGCGATGCCGGTGAGCACCGTTTCCAGGTTGTCGGACTCGGACATCACCCGCGGGATGCTCGCGAGCGCGCTCAGTTGCTTCTGCTGCCGCTCGGCGCGCTTGCCCTCCAGCCAACGCTCCATGAGCAGCGCAAGGGCAGGGAGGACGACCTGCAGGAAGCTGAGCTGCTCTGGCTTGAGCCCATCATCCCAGTTGCCGCGAGCAATGAGCATGTCGGAGGTAATCTGTACCGGGACCATCGCCGCGACGAAAGCTGTCGGCTGCCCAGAGTCCGCACCGTGAAAATTCTCGACCTTGCCGTCTGTCAGGTCGAAGACGCAGGGCTGGTGGCGGGCGCTGAGGTCTTGGTTGATGAGCCAGAGGCCGACATCGCTGAGGTTCTCTTTGGCTGCCGTCCCTATGCAGCGGAAGCCATCCTCCCACCCGTATATCAGGTACACGTCGCTCGCACCGATGCCCTCTCTCAGGAGAGGCAGACTCTTGCGAATTGCCACCTCGGGCGGCAACGAATCGGTGATGAGCGTGCTTAGTTCGCCCAACTGGTCTAGCTGTGTCATGCCTCCTCCTTTGGACACCTCTAACTAGAAGGATCGGCAGGTTAGGGAAAACTCTTAGGGGAGAGCTAGTTACTTTTAGGGCTTTTTCGCACCGACGGAGAGCCGCTGGCTCACAATGAGGAGCACCGCGACGCCTATCGCGGCGCCGATTCCGTCCGCGAGGACGTCAGTTACAGATGCGATGCGCCCGGGTACGAACGCCTGATGGACCTCGTCGCCGAAGCCGTACAGCACGGCTACAGCGAACGCGATCGATGCCGGTACCCATTTCGGTGCCGCGTGCGCGGAAGGCGTGATCGCAAAATGCAACAGCATCGCGAGGACCGCGTACACCACAACGTGAGCCAGAACCGGGCTGACACTCGCGGCGACCGGCTCAAAGGGTGCCGACTGGTGAGAGAGGTAGAACACGCCCGCCATCCAGAGTGCTGCGGGTAGCCAGCGCGCTGTCCGCTGGAGCCCGCCCGTACGGACTCCGTTGATCCGCGATTGACCTCGTGCTAGCATGCCGGACAGTCCATGATGCGTGCTTTCGCGTGCTTTAATATGGAGGGGGATCGCCCCTCCTTCGTGTTCTAACGAGATTGGACCGAGAAACATGTCTGGTATGACCAAACGGGAGCGAGTCACGGCCGCGATCCGCGGAGATGACGTTGATCGGCCTCCGATCGGTCTCTGGGGCCACGACTTCATTCGGGAGTGGTCCGCCGAGGGGCTCGCCGCCGCCATGCTCGAATCGGTCGAGAAGTACGATTACGACTACCTGAAGGTGAACCCGCGGGCGACCTATTACTCTGAGGTCTGGGGTTGCCGATATCGGCCGCTCAACGACCCGGAGCTTGGGCCAGAACCCGAGCACTGGATCGTGAGCGGCCCAGCCGACCTCGAAAAGATTCGCCCTGTCGCACCGGATCGCGGCCCGCTCGCCGAGCAGTTAGAGGCGCTCAGGCTGATAGCCGACGGACTCGGAGGTAAGGTGCCGTTCGTGCAGACGGTGTTTTCGCCGCTCTCCGTTGTCGGCCGCCTGACCGAGGACCGAGCGGTAGTCCGCAGTTGGATGAAGGAGGCGCCGAAGGCCCTTCACGCTGCCCTCGCCGCTGTCACCGAAACGCTAGCTGGCTACTCGAAACTCGCGCTCGATGTTGGCGCCGACGGCATCTTCTTTCCTACGACCGAATGGGGCACCTACGATGCGCTCACGGATGAGGAATACGAGGTGTTTGGCAGGCCATACGACCTGAAGGTGCTCGAAGCTGTAGAAGGCGCGGAGTTCAACGTCTTCCACGTCTGCCGCGACCACAATATGCTCGATGCGCTCCTCGACTATCCGGCAGCCGTCGTCAACTGGGATGTCTACGGGGAGGGCAACGATTCGCTCGCGGACGTGCAGGCGAAGACGGATAAGGCGGTCATGGGAGGCTTAAGGATCGGAAGGACGCTGCTCAAGGGCACGCCTGACCAGGTGCGACAGGAAGTTGAGCGAGCTCTCGATCAGTCCGGCGGCCAGCGGCTCTTCGTCGGCCCGGGCTGTTCGATCTCACCGCAGACGCCACCGGAGAATATCCACGCCGCTGTCGAGGCCGTGAAGGCCGCCGCGGCATGATCACGCAACTCGCGCGCTCGGAGCTCGGTCGTGCCGCTCCCGGTCGCCCGTCGGCCGTCACGATTGGCAAGTTCGATGGCGTGCACCGTGGCCACCAGCATCTTGTTGAGCTGCTACTGGCGCAGGCGCGCGAACACGATCTTGCCAGCGTCGTCGTGACGCTGCACCCGCATCCGATCAGCGTACTGAGGCCCGGTGTGCGTATTTCGTACCTCTGCTCGCTGGAAGAGCGGGTATCGCTGCTGGAGGGCCTTGGTGTCGAGAAGGTGGCGGTGCTCTCGTTCACGTCGGAGCTGGCGCAGCTCTCCTATCAGGACTTTGTGTCGCTCATCATCGAGCAGCTCGACATGCGCCTGCTACTGGCCGGTCCGGACATGGCGCTAGGCCGTGATCGCGCCGGCAACGTCGACGCGCTCAGGGAGCTCGCCCCGAAGATGGGTTTCGAGCTAAGCGTTGTGGAGCTGCTCAGCGAAGACGATGTCAAGGTAGGGTCGGGAGCCGTTCGTGAGGCGCTGGCTGCTGGTGAGATGGAAACCGTGAATCAGCTCTTGGGGCGGCCATTCGCCCTGCACGGCCCGGTTGTCCTCGGGGCTGAGCGAGGCAAGACGATCGGGTTTCCGACTGCCAACATCGCTATTGGCCAGGACCTCGCGTTGCCGAGCTTTGGCGTCTACGTCACGCGAGCATATCTCGGTGAATCGACCTACGGCTCGGTGACGAACATCGGCCAGCGGCCGACGTTCGAGGACGATCGCCCGACGATAGAGACGCACCTACTCGACTTCGAAGGCGACTGCTACGAGCAGGAGTTGCGCATCGAGCTGCTGCACCGCCTGCGTGCCGAGGTGCGCTTTGATAGCGTCGATGCGCTGAAGGCTCAGATCGCCAAGGACGTGGAAACGGCACGTGACTACTTCCAGAAGGAGCCGGGGCGGTGACACCCGACACAGGCGCGCAGACGCTGGACTACGTCCTCGCCCGCGGCGTGATCGACATCATCCCCAAGGGCTCCCTGACCGAGGCGTTGGAATCGGGCAAGAAGCTGCGTCTCAAGTTGGGGCTCGATCCCAGCAAGCCGGACCTCCACATCGGTCACGCCGTGCTGCTGCGGAAGCTGCGCGCCCTACAGGAGATGGGACATCAAGTCGTTCTGATCGTCGGCGACTGGACCGCGCAGATCGGTGATCCGAGCGGCCAGTCGGTCATGCGGCCGATGCTCACGGTCGACGAGGTCAAGGCCAACGCGGAGACATACATGCGGCAGTTCTTCCACGTCGTCGACAAGGAGAAGACCGAAGTGAGGTGGCAGAGCGAATGGTTCGACGACTTCAAGCTGGATGAGGTCGTCCGTCTCGCCGGGCGTTTCACTGTCGCCCAGATGCTCCAGCGTGAGGACTTCCGCCAGCGCTTCGATGCCAAGCAGCCGTTAGGCATCCATGAGCTGCTGTACCCGCTGCTCCAGGCGTACGACTCCGTCGCTATCGACGCCGACGTGGAATTCGGCGGAACCGACCAGCTCTTCAACATGCTGGTCGGGCGGGAGCTGCAGCAGGCGATGGGCAAGGAGCCGCAAATCGTTTTCACGATGAACCTCCTCGTGGGCACGGACGGCTCCCAGAAGATGAGCAAAAGCGTTGGTAATACCATCGATCTCGAAGACCCGCCGGATGAGCAGTACGGCAAGGTAATGTCGATACCGGACGAAGCGTTGATGAGCTACCTGGAGCTTGCGACAGACCTGCCTGATGAAGAGATAACGTACATCGGCAAGCAGCTCGATGAAAAGAAGATCAACCCGATGGATGTCAAGAAGCGCTTGGCACGCGACATCGTGCGGCAGTTTCACGGGGACAAGGCCGCGGAGAACGCCGAAGCCGAGTTCGGCCGCGTCTTCCAGCAGCGTGAAGTGGCCACCGAAATGGCACAGGATGTGTCTTGGGGGAGGTTGCCCTTCATGGACGCCACCCTGCTAGTTGGAATTTCAGCTTCAGACTTTGTGACGAACGCTAAGCAAAATGGGGTGTCTATAAAGATGGCGTCCTTGATCAGTCAGGAGTTGGGGCTGTCTATGGCAGAGGCCCGGAGACTCATTGAGCAAGGGGGTGTGGAGGTTGATGGCGAGCAAACAAAGTCACGTGCTCCCAAGGTCAAAATCGGCTCGACAATACGAATCGGCAAGCACCGCTTTCTCAAGATCGTCGACGCGCCATAGCCCGTAATGCTTCCAAGATTCGATTCTGGCTGGCCGAAATCGCCCCATCGCGCCGTCAGAACTGTTACGCTGATAGCAGAGGCGAGGTGAGGGAGCTATGGACTCTGATTTCCAGATCGACATAGGCGAAGTACAACGAGCAATTGACGTTGGCGAGATCACGGCCCTCTACTTCCCTCTGTTACGTAAGACCCTCCTCATGGACACCCGCACGACCGCGGTCGACGGCCCGATGATCAAGGTCGTCCCGATGGCGTCGTCCCCCGAGGAGCGTTTCCGCGAACTCGTGCGCATGCGCCCACGGTTGCCGAAGCCGGAGAGCATCAACATCGTTCCTTGGCCCAAGTACGTCGCCAGCCTTGTGCGCCTGAAAGTGTGGGATCACATCGTGCGGCGTTACCTGGAAATCGGCCCGCCTAGCGTTGTCAAGAAGTGCGAAGAGTGCCTCCAGGAGCTGCACACGTTTGAGCAGGACGAGTTGCGCCGCGCAATCACCGGTGAGCGCTACGAAACGCTCTGGGACGCGCAAGGCACACATCGCGAAGAAGGCGCGGAGGTCGACGACGATGACGAGGAGGTCGTCTAGGCCCTAGCTCAGTAACACGAAAACTGAAAACGGGCGACCCAGCGGGTCGCCCGTTTGCTATGCACGTTGAGGGCGCTAGCTAAGATTCGCTTCTTCTTCGCCCTCGGCGGAGTCGATGATTTTCTGCGCCAGGTGGGCGGGCACTTCTTCGTAGTGGCTTTGCTCCATCGTGAAGAAGGCACGCCCCTGCGTGAGCGACCGCAGGTCCGTCGCATAGCGCTGGACCTCAGCGAGCGGCGCCTGTGCTTCGACCACGGTTAGGCTGCCCTGAGGCGTCATGCCCTGTACTTTGCCTCGCTTGCCGTTGAGGTCGCTGAGCACGTCGCCTGTGTGCGACTCGGGTACGGTGATGCGCAGGTTCACGATAGGCTCCAACAGGATCGGGTGCGCGTCGCGGACGCACTGCTTGAGCGCCTGGGCGCCGGCAATCTTGAATGCCATTTCTGACGAATCGACGGAGTGCTCCTTGCCATCGTAGAGGTTGACTTTAACGTCCACGAGCGGGAAGTCTCCCAGGACGCCCTCCTTCATCGCTTCCTCCACGCCCTTTTGCACGGCCGGGATGTACTGCTTGGGCACTGAGCCGCCCGCGATGCTGCTTGTGAACTCGAACCCGCCGCTCCGCGGCTGGGGGGAAAGCTCGACTGCCACGCGCGCGAACTGGCCGTGCCCGCCGCTCTGTTTCTTGTGGGTGTAGTCCGTCTGGGAGGTGCCGGTGATCGTGACCTTGTACGGCACCTTCGGCGTCTCGAGATCGACCTCCACGCCGAACTTGCGCTTCATGCGCGCGGCCGTCACGTCGATGTGCGACTCCCCTAGGCCGGAGAGGATCGTCTCGTTCGTGTCCGCGTCGCGATGGACCCGCAAGCTCGGATCCTCCTCCGTGACGCGGGCCAGCGCTGGGCCTAGCTTGTCTAGGTCGGCCTTAGTCTTAGGATAGACCGCAAGCCTGTATGAGGGTGTAGGCGAAGCGATCGCATCGAGGATAATCGGCCTCTCGCGAGCGCAGAGCGTGTCGCCCGTGGTGGTCTCTGCGAGCTTCGCCACCGAGCCAATGTCGCCCGCGACGATCTTCTGGGTGGCCTCCTGGTTTTTGCCGACCAGGTGGAAGAGCTGTGCTATCCGCTCGTTCGACTTTTTGTTCGCGTTGAACACGTGCGAGTCGCCTTCGAATGTCCCGGACATGACACGCAGGAACGTGATCTTGCCAACGTGCTGATCCGCGCTCGTCTTGAACGCGAGCACCGCGAGCGGCCCGGCCGGGTCGGCCGTCAGCTTCACTTCGCCGTCGCTATCGTCCTTCGCGATAGTCTCACCGCGGCCCGCGGGCGATGGCGCGAAGCTGGAAAGCGCATCGAGGATTCGGACTATGCCGAGGCTCTTCGTCGAGGCCGCGGCCAGGATTGGTACAACGCTGCCAGACGCGACGGCGGTGCGGAGGCCCGCTTTCAACTCGTCTAGGCTCAGTTCCTCACCTTCCAGGTACTTGTTGATGAGGTCGTCGTCCGTCTCAGCGATCAACTCGATCAGCTGTTCGCGATAGGTCGAGACGTCACTGCCGAGGGACTCGGGGATGTCGCCCGCCTCGGCCTTCTCGCCCGTGTAAGCCTTCATCTCAAGCAGGTCGGCGACGCCTTCGAAGGCGCCCTGTGAGCCGATCGGTACATGCAGCGGCACGCACTTCTTGCCGAAGCGCGCCTGAAGCTGGCTTACGGCCGATGCGAAATCCGCGTTCTCGCGGTCCATACGGTTGACGAGAATGAACCTGGGCAGCGATGCTTCGTCCGCGTAGCCCCAAGCGAGGTCTGTACCCACTTCGACGCCCGATACAGCGTCGACGACGATCAGGGCCGCGTCAGCGGCGCGAACGCCTTGTTTGACTTCGCCCTGGAAGTCGGCGTAGCCGGGCGTATCGATGATGTTGATCTTTGTGCCTCCGGACTCGCAGGGGATGATCGATAAGCTGATGCTGATCTGGCGCTTTACCTCGTCCGGATCGAAGTCCGACGTTGTATTGCCATCGTCCACCTTGCCCATGCGCGTGATCGCGCCCGTCGAGAAGAGCGCGGCTTCCGAGAACGACGTCTTGCCGGTGCCGCCGTGGCCGAGGATGACCACATTTCGTATCTGATCGGTCTGGTATTCCTTCATCCGTGTTGGGCTCCTGTGGTGGGACGATGAGGCCGCGGCCGAAAGCTCGGCTGCGACCGAACGGATTGTACCGTAGCGTTCGGGAAGGGGGCAAGACAGAGCGCCTAGGCCTAAAGTCGTAGTGCGACTTCCGACGAGGGACCGATGCGGCGGCAGCGAGGGTGGTGATATAGTCGGGATGCAGACGGAGAAAGGGGAGAGGCCATGACTACGCAAGCCGCTGCCGGCACCATGATCAACGTTGGCTCCTTCGATGATCTGAAGAAGGAGAGCAATCGTGTCGTCTCTTTAGAAGGCCGGGTTGTGCTCCTGATCGCGGACGGCGACCAAGTCTACGCTATCGACAATCGCTGTCCCCACATGGGTTTTCCGCTCCGACGAGGCACCGTGAAGGACGGCATCCTCACTTGCCACTGGCACCACGCGAAGTTCGACCTCAGTGGGGGCTGCACCTTCGACCCCTTCGCCGACGACGTGGCGGCTTTCCGAGTAGAGGTACGGGATGGCGTCGTTTGGCTCGATCCTACTCCTATCGAGGAGGACCGAAGGACGCATTGGACTCGCAAGCTGGACGAGGGCCTGGAGCAGAACATCCGCCTCGTCCTGGCGAAGAGCGTGATCGGGCTGACGGAGCTGGAGGCCACGACAGACATCCTTCGGAGTGCAACACTCTTTGGGATCCAGAACCGGGTGGCGGGCTGGAGCACGGGGCTGTCGATCATGACGGCCATGGCCAACGTTCTTCCGAGCCTTGATGATGCTGACAGGCCACTTGCCCTCTATCACGGCCTCGTCCATGTCGCTCGTTCAACGTCCGGCCAGCCGCCTGATTTCAATCTTGAGCCTCTGGATACGGCCGAGCGTAGCCCTGAGCGATACCAGGAGTGGTTTCGGCGGTTTATCGAAGTGCGATCCCAAGATGCGGCTGAGCGGACGCTTCGTACGGCCATCAGGATCGGCCTTTCGCAACAGGAGATCGCACGCATGATCTTCGCGGCGTGCACGGATCACCTGTTCTTGGACGTTGGGCACGCACTGGACTTCGCCAACAAAGCGTTTGAACTGATAGACCACATAGGCTGGGAGCACGCAGAGGAGGTGTTGCCGGCGCTCGTGCCCGTGTTCGTGCGTGCTCAGCGTATGGAGGAAGCGTCTGCTTGGAGGCACCCCGTCGACCTGGCGGCGTTACTCTGGGAGGCTTATGAACAGTTGGACAGCGCAATCGATGAAGGCGGTGAGCGCCAACAGGATTGGGCCGGCCATCAGGCACTCGCAGAGACGATCTTGGATGCTGAACCGAAGGAAACACTTGATGTCATGCTTAGCCTCGTGCGAGGAGGCGTACCGTTGGTCGAATTGTCAGCGTCTGTAGCGTACGCTGCTGCTCGCCGTCCAGTGCACTTTCACGTGTCGAACGAGTTTGGGGACTGGGACACGGTGCATCACACCTTCACGTACGCGAACGCCGTTGACCAAGCCCTGCGTCGCGCGCCATCCAAACTCTTGGCGCGTGGCATGTTTGATGGAGCGATGTCTGTGTACCTGGAGCGGTTCCTCAACGTCCCCAAGCAACCTATTCCCACACCGTCTGGCGCCACGCCGGATCGAGACGCCCTGTTGGCTTCGTTTGACAGCCAAGGTCTGGTTGATGAGACCGGCCAGATCGTTGCAGACTCGTTAGCCGCCGGTCAGCACGACCAAATCGTCCGAACGCTAGGACACGCGTTGCTGCAAGAGGATTCCGGCTTCCACCAGTTCCAGATCTACGAAGCGGGCCTCCGCCAGTACCGCAAGTTCGCGGGGACCCCACTGGGAGACCATGTGCTGATTGGGACAGCCCGCTTCCTCACGGCGCACGCCCCAACGGTGCGGGCCACTGGCCAGACCTACGACATCGCGGCGAGACTGCATCGCGGCGAAGCATTGCACGGTGAGGACGATTAAGCCGTACGCTCGGCGCTAGTCTGCGCCTCCGTACTCCAGCTGGCCAAGCATCATGCCGACGAATGCGATCTCTGGATGCCCCAGCATCTGACGCATCGCGTTGATCTCGCCGGTGTGGAACCACGTGTGGAACACGGCCCTCAACAGCTGTGTGCCGAGATGCTCAGACGACTGCGGGCCGAAGTCGCGCTTCGATGAAAGCAGATCATCGTTCGCGCCGGGTAGCCAGGCTTCAGTCAGCGTCTTCGCTTTTTCGAACCTCTCCCGCATCTCTCCGAGGCTGGGTGGCGTCGGGTCGGCGTCCGGCCCGAAGAAGAGGCGGTCGCCGAGCTGAGCCGGTTCGCCTGTCATCAACGCGTGATCGAACAGCCATGTCGTCGCGATGTGGCCCATGGTCCAGGTGATCGAGTTCGTCTCGGAGCCGTCGGCCTTCGGCAGCCGAACAAGCGCTTCCTCGTCCGTTACGTCCGCTAGCCCTCGTTCGAACTCCGAGATCGCGAATCGAGCCAGCTCCTGTGGTTGATAGCCATCGGCTCCGCCGGGATGCCATTCCAAGTGCTCCGTGATGTCGCCAAGGAAGATGGTCTCGGGATGGCCCAGCAACTGGCGGATCGCGTTGATCTCACCGCAGTGGAACCATGTGTGCAGCGTGGCGCGCATGATACCCGTGCCGATGCTTTCGCCGCGAAGGAAGTCAGGCTTGCTGGAGAGGAGAGCATCGTCCGCAGCGGGCAGCCAGCCCTCGGTGAAAGTCTCGGCTTCCTCCAGCCAGGAGCGAGCCTCCGCCAGCGAAGGCGGGGTCGGGTCGTTCGACTGGAAATTGAAGTCCTCGAGTCGCGCAGGCCTGGAGAGCCAGTGGCCCGCGATATGGGCCATCGCCCACGTGATGGCATTCATCTTGCCACCAGCCGCCTTGTTCAGCCGGGTCTGTGCCGCGCCCTCGTCTAGACCTTCGAGGTTGCGCGTGAACTCCGAGAAGGTGAATCGGAATATCTCGATCGGCACGTACATGATGTGCCTCCGTGCGGAACGGGTCTAGATGTGAACCGGGTGTACTTTCCGATGCCGCTCCGCGGCGCCCGACTCATACGCGGCTTCCGCGGTCTCAAGCGCGACCTTCTGGAAGATGTCGCGGTTGAACACCGACGGGATGATGTATTCCTCACAGAGTTCGCTTTCGCTGACGGTGCCAGCGATCGCGTGCGCGGCAGCTACCTTCATTGGCTCATTGATGTCCCAGGCTCGGGCGTCCAGTACGCCTCGGAAGAGACCTGGGAAGCAGAGGACGTTGTTGATCTGGTTCGCGTAGTCGGATCGGCCGGTCGCCATCACGCGCGCGTGCGGTAGAGCGTCATCCGGCAGGATCTCCGGGTCGGGGTTGGCGAGCGCAAAGACGATCGGGTCTCTGTTCATCTTCTTGATTTCCGCGGCGGTGATCAGGTCTGGCCCGGACACGCCCAGGAAGACGTCTGCTCCCTCCATCGCCTCCTTGAGGGTGCCCGTGAAGTGTTTGGGATTCGTGTTCTCCGCGATCCAGTCTTTGATGGGGTTCATGCCTTCACCACGGCCTTTGTAGATGGCACCGCGGCTATCGCAGCAGATAATGTTCTCAATGCCGATCGACAAGAAGATCTTGGCGCTCGCGATACCAGCGGCGCCTACGCCACTAATCACGACCTTCAGGTCAGGCGCCTCCTTCTTGACGAGCTTCAGCGCGTTGAGGAGGGCCGCCAGTACGACGACAGCTGTGCCGTGCTGGTCGTCGTGAAAGACAGGGATGTCCAATTCCTTCTTGAGCCGCTCCTCGATCTCGAAGCAGCGTGGGGCGGAGATGTCCTCGAGATTGATGCCCCCAAAGCCCGGCGCCAGGTACTTCACCGTATTCACGATCTCGTCCGGGTCCTTCGTATCCAGGCAGATCGGCCAGGCGTCCACTCCTCCGAACTCCTTGAAGAGCATCGCCTTGCCCTCCATCACCGGCATCGCGGCAAGCGGACCGATGTCCCCAAGGCCGAGCACGGCGGTGCCGTCGGTCACGATGGCCACGGCGTTCTTTTTGATCGTCAGCGTCCAAGCCGCCTCTGGCTCCCGTTCGATCGCGAGGCAGACGCGTGCGACACCGGGCGTGTACACGCGGGCGAGGTCGGCTCTGCCCGTGACGGGCGTCTTGTTTTTGATCTCGATCTTCCCGCCTTCGTGGGCGAGAAAGATCGGGTCAGATACGCCGCGTATCGTGACGCCCTTCAGCTCGCGGACCACATCGAGGATCGAACGGCCGTGTTCGTCGTCACGGGCTCCTATCGTGATGTCGCGTACGATATTCGCCGAATCCGTGCGTACGAGGTCGACGCCGGCAATGTCGCCGCCGGCGTCGCCGATCGCGCTTGCAATCAGCCCGAGCATGCCGGGCCGGTTGGGGTATTCGGCGCGGGCCGTTATCGTATAAGAAACGGACGGGCCCGTACCGTCCCGTTCCCCAGCATCACCTGACATAAACGTGAGACTCCTTGGGTGGCAAGTGGCTGCATTATAGCGAACCCGAACGTCTGGCCAAGAATCGCGGCTTCTTCTGTCCGCTCAGAGCCGTGTGATACAGTGTTGTGAGGCCCGTGAAGGCGGGCTTGCTTTGTATGCCGAACGTGACGATCCGGCCGAAAGACATCGTGATCGAGGTCCCGGAAGGGGACACGATCATGGGCGCCGCTCAGGCCGCCGGTTACTACTGGCCGACCACGTGCGGGGGTGAGGGCAGATGTACCACCTGCGCCTGCACGGTGATCAGCGGGATGGAATCTCTCTCTCCTCGGGGCCGGTCCGAGGAGCGGGTGCTTGTCGAGGAGCGAGGTGCTGGAGTGCTCGATACGCCGTTGAGGCTCGCTTGCCAGGCGCGCGTGTACGGCGATGTTGTGGTGGAGAAGCCCGGAGTGCGGCCACCACTCTCGTGAACACGGAGACGACATAACATGACCTACGTCATCACCGAGACTTGCATCGACCTCAAGGATGCCACTTGCGTCGACGTCTGCCCTGTGGATTGCATTCACACCACCGACGAAGACAATCAATACTACATCGACCCTGAGATCTGCATCGACTGCGAAGCCTGCGTCTTCGTCTGTCCCGTGGATGCGATTTTCTACGACGAAGACGTCCCCGAGGATCAGAAGCCCTTCATTAAGATCAACCTAGACTACTTCGCCGCGAAGACGGACGAGGAGCGCCGCACATTCCGTACCCGTACCGAACGCAACTAAGCCACTCTACAGCTCACCAACCATAGCTAGAGGGAGATACGCCCATGATGGCCTTAGACGACGTACGCATTCTCGACCTATCGCGGCTGGCGCCCGGTCCGTTCTGCTCCATGCTGCTCGCCGACCTGGGCGCCGATGTACTCCTCATCGAGCCGCCGTCCGATAGCAAGGCTGCCCAAGGAGCAGGGTTCGGAACGGGAACGGAGCCATATAACGCGCTAGGGCGCAACAAGAAAAGCATTGTCCTCAACCTGCGAGAGCAGGATGCAAGGGACGTATTCTACAAGCTGTTGGAGTCAGCGGACGTGGTGCTGGAGGGCTTCCGCCCCGGCGTCGTCAAGCGCCTGGGTGTTGACTACGAAACGCTGAAGGCCAAGAATCCGAGGATCGTCTATTGCTCACTGTCGGGCTACGGTCAGACTGGGCCCTACGCCGAAATGGTCGGACACGACATTAACTACATCTCGGTCGGTGGTGCGCTGGGGATGATCGGCTGGCCGGGCCAGCCGCCCGCGATTCCGATGAACATCATCGCCGACTTCGCTGGAGGCGGACTGCATGCGGCCTACGCGATTCTGGCCGCACTGCACGCCCGCGATCGCTTGGGCGAAGGCCAGTACGTCGACATCGCGATGTCTGACGGTGTTCTGTACCTACTCGCCAGCTCCGTCAGCACCTACATGATGACGGGCAGAGCGCCGGGACGCGGCGACTTCGCCCTCAACGGCGCCCTGCCGCAGTACAACGTGTACGAGTGCAGCGACGGTGGCTGGATCAGCCTCGGCAGCCTGGAAGGCCACTTCTGGGTGAACCTGTGCAAGGCCTTGGACCGGGAGGACTTCATCCCGTATCAGATGGACGGCTCTAAGCGCGACGAGGTGTTTGCCCACTTCAGGGGGAAGTTCAAGACGAAGACCCGCGATGAGTGGTTCGAAATCCTCAAGCAGACCGACATCTGCGTGGCGCCGGTCTATAGCCTGGAAGAGGCGCTAGAAGACCCGCACAACGTGGCTCGCGACATGGTCGTCGAGATCGATCATCCTGAGGCTGGTAAGGTGAAGCAGGTCGGCATTGGCACAAAGCTCTCAGCGACGCCTGGCTCGGTGCGTTTCACAGCCCCGACGCCTGGTCAGAACACGGACGAAGTACTCAGCTCGATTGGGTACGACGCTGACCGTATCGCGTCGTTGCGTGAGAAGGGTATCGTCGGCTAGAGGCGGCGCGGCCCTAGACCAGGTCGCCTAGGCTGATATCCGTAAAGTCGACGATCTCACTCAGGCCTTCGCTGGCGCCGTCGAAGAGGAAGATACCGGGTGCCAGAAACGTCTCTGACGTTACCAAGAGCCCCAGGACGATTGCCCAGAGGGCAAAGCCCGCGAGGTTGGCGACGAGCACGCGAGCCGGTCCGGCGGCCGTTGTCGCCTGAATCGCGATCGTCGTGAGGCCGAAGAGGAGCGCGATGGATGCGAGTCCCACCCCAAAGTCGATCCCAGGTACAAAGAGCCCAATCGAGAGGCCTAGCGGCGCCGATGCCATGCCCATGGTGCGGAGCATCTGATGCCAGTCGGCGTCTTCTCTGAACACCTGCGTGAGGATCACCCACGCGACGAGCAGCCACACGATCCAGAGGGCGATCGAGAAGATGCTGCCCATGATGACGGATTGGATAAAGACCTGCCCGCCATCTCCGTAGCCTTGAACGCTCCACCAGAGCCAGCCACCGATACCGGAGAGCAGAGTGGCGACTGTCAGTACGAGTACGGCCGGGATCGTTGCCGAGGGGTCCTGCCGCACTTCGTCGAAGACGCTGGTGTCCAGTCTGAACAGCCTCTGGAGCCGATCGGCTAGAATCGCCAGATCGAGCGTGGGTTCCATCGGCATCATACGCGCTACTCCTTAGCCGTCCGGCGTGTTGAGGCTAGTATAGGTCGGCTGCGCCAACCGGTAAAGCCGTGCGTAATGGGGTGTGGAGACGCTACAGGGGGCGCTTTGCGGGCATCCCGGGCCGGCGCGGAAATCTCGGCGGAGACGGCAGGTCCTTATCGACTAACACTACCGATTGCTTCTTGACCAACGGAAGCGGGTGGACGCCTCGAATGGAGCCCTTGAGCGTCTCCAGCGCCACATCCGCGGTAGCTACTTCCTTCTCAGCGTCCTTGCCCTTGGGGGCAATGAGTACGCCGCCCATGACGAGGAACGGCAGCGTCAACTCAATAAGGGTGCTAAGCGGGGCAAGCGCCTTGGCGACGGCGAAGTTGTACTGCTCGCGGTGTATGGCGTTGTGGGCGGTCTCCTCGGACCGGCGCGGGATCACGACGACGTCGGTAATGTCGAGCTCCTGTAGCAGCGCTGCCAGGAACTCCGCCTTTCGCTGTTTCGCCTCCACAAGAGTGAGCTTGATCGTCGGGTCGATGATCTTGAGCGGGATGCCGGGTATCCCCGCCCCGCTTCCGATATCGATGAGCGACTTGTCCGTGAGAGAAAGGCCCGCTTCCTCCAAGATTGGGATGAGGGCGGCTGACTCTAGGAAGTGGCGCTTCTGGATCCCTTCTTCGTCCTTGACCGAGGTCAGACTGACGCGTTCGCCCCAATCCGTGAGGACTTCGTAGTAGCGCTGAAAGCGCTCGAGCTGTTCTGTACTGAGGTCGAGGCCCAACTCCTGAGCCCCGTCAGCAAGTATCGGTAGCATGTGCTTCTCCCTACCGCGGCTTACTCCTCCAACCGCCCCCAGTGGTGGAATCGCAGTACCACTATCTAATGTTCGCATCTACGCCGAGAGGCGACCACCCTTTCGTATGGAACCTGGAAGGAAGTGCGATCAACACGCGGAGCGTTCCTATGCTCCAGCTTCCGCCATCTCGTCGAACCTGCGATGAGCAGATCCAGCCTGTGCGCCTGTGCTTCCTACCGCCGGCTCCAGTAGCCGGTCACTTCTCTTGGTTCAACTGGTCCCTGGGTGCTTCCTCGCTTGCGCCTATAACGCTGCGGATTGCCCAAGCCCGCAGCCAGGAAGCGCCACTATGGACAAGTGTGACCAAGGATTATCCTACACCAGAGCTGGCACTCAAGCCAGACGTTTCTACAGGAAAAATATCCGTAATTTTGCGGGGTTGCCTACTGCGTTTCGCCAGACGCAATGTGCAGCGGCTCGTCTGACTGGGCAAGGAGCTGTTTCTGTGCCTGCACGCGGACGGGCAGCCCCCAGATGTGAATAAACCCTTTAGCTGCGGACTGGTCGTACTGGTCGCCCTTCTCGTACGTTGCGAGCGATGTTGCATAGAGGCTGCTCGGTGACTTCGCGCCTACCGCCGTCGCCTGGCCCTTGTGCAGGCGAAGCCGTGTTGTGCCATTCACGTGGCGCTGGCTCGACTGAACGTAGCTTGCCAGGTCCTGGTGGTGCGCGGTGAACCACAGCCCGTCGTAGATCAACTCCGCGTACTCGCGCGCGATCACAGCCTTCGTGCGCAGCTGCGTCTTCGACAGTGTCATGCGCTCGATCGCCTGGTGCGCCGCGAGCAGGGTCACCGCGGCCGGCGCTTCATAGATCTCACGCGACTTGATGCCGACGAGGCGGTCCTCCATGTGGTCTATCCGGCCGATGCCGTGCTCGCCGGCCAGTTCGTTCAGGCGCTCGACGAGCGCGACGCCGGCGATCTCCTTGCCGTCCAGGGCCGTTGGTATACCGTGCTCGAACGAGACCTCGATGTAGGCCGGGTCGTCTGGTGCGTCCGCGACTGACTTCGTCCAGGCGTACACATCCTCCGGCGGCTCGTTCCACGGGTCCTCGAGTGGCCCCGACTCGATGCTGCGTCCCCAGAGGTTCTCGTCGACCGAATAGGGGCTGGCCTTGGTGACGGGCACGGGAATATCGTGCTTCTCTGCGTACTCGATCTCCAACTCGCGGGTTTTCAGCTCCCACTCTCGCACCGGCGCCACGATCTCCAGATCTGGCGCCAGCGCCTGCGTGCTGACATCGAAGCGCACCTGGTCGTTGCCCTTGCCGGTGCAGCCGTGTCCTACCGCCTTCGCGTCGACCTCGCGTGCGACATCGACCATCAGCTTCGCGATTAAGGGCCGCGCGAGGGCCGTTGCGAGCGGATACCGGCCCTGGTACATGGCTCCTGCCGCGAGCGCCGGGAAGGCGAAAAAGCGGATGAAGTCGTCCTTCGCGTCGATGCAGCGGTATTCGATAGCGCCGGCTGCGAGCGCGCGCTCTTCCGCGACGGCCGGGTCGCGGTCGAGCCCAACATCCACAGTCAGCGCGATCACATCGTATCCTTTGTCGGTGAGCCAGCGGACGGCGACCGACGTATCGAGGCCGCCGGAGTACGCAAGGACAAGCTTCTTACCCATTAGAGACCTCCGCGAGGACGCCCTCCAGAATGTCGAGGCCCTCGTCCAGGTTCTCGCGCGAGATGTTGAGCGCCGGGCACAAGCGCACGGCGTCAGGCCTTACATTGTTCACAATTAGGCCTTTCCCTAGGCACTTCGCGACGACAGCAGGCGCTTCCACTCGGGAGAGCGCGACCGCCCACAGCAGGCCCTTGCCGCGGTGGCCCGACACGATCTCGAAGCGGTCCTCCATGCTATGGAGACGCTGCTCGACGTGCTGGGCGTCCTCAGCGACCTTCTCCGGGATACACTCATCGATAATGCGGCTCACAACCTCGTAGCCGGCGCGGCAGGCGAGCGGATTGCCGCCGTAGGTCGAGCCGTGGTCGCCCGGCTCGAAGACGCTGCAGTGCTCCTTGGAGAGCACGGCGCCTAGCGGTACGCCCGACGCGATGCCCTTCGCGAGCGTCATGATGTCCGGCTCGATGCCGGCCAGTTCGTAGGCAAAGAGCGCGCCGCAGCGGCCGATGCCGGTCTGGACTTCGTCGAGGATCAGGAGCACGTTTCGCTCGTCGCAGAGCCTACGCACGGCGGGCAGATAGCCGTCGTCCGGCACGTTCACGCCACCTTCGCCCTGAATCGGCTCCAGGAGCACAGCGCACGTATCGTCCGTGATAGCCGAGCGAAGCGCATCGACATCGTTGTATGGCACGTGGACGAAGCCGGGCGGTAGAGGAGCAAACGGGTCTTTGTATGCATCCGTGCCGCTGGCTGT
Organism: Chloroflexota bacterium; assembly: GCA_022562155.1. GTDB lineage: Bacteria > Chloroflexota > Dehalococcoidia > DSTF01 > RBG-16-68-14 > SZUA-185. The sequence goes on along the minus strand of JADFPV010000030.1, from coordinate 1,539 downwards.
GATCGTCGTGAGCGTGCGTCCGTGGAAGCTATCGAGCGCTGTGATGATCTCGAACGCGCCGTTCTTCTTGAGCCCGCCCCACTTGCGGGCGAGCTTGATCGCGGCCTCGTTCGCCTCCGCGCCCGAGTTCGAAAAGTAGACGCGGTCCAGGCATGAGTTGTTCACGAGCAGCTCTGCGAGCTGTAGTTGCGGCACCGTGTAGAACACGTTTGAAACCTGGATCAGCGTTGCCGCCTGGTCCGCCAGTACCGCTGCGAGGCCCGGATCGCTGTGGCCGAGGCTTGTGACGGCCACTCCGGCGAAGAAGTCGACGTACGCCTTGCCGTCCTCGTCCCAGACGCGGCTCCCTTCGCCGCGCACGAGCACGGGCGGCTGGCGCTTGCCGGTTTGCATAAAGACGCGGGACTCAAGGTCGCGCCAGTCCGTCGCTACTTTTTCCATGGGGTTGGAATATAGCACGGGGTCTGTAGGCGGGGAAGGAGTGCTGATACTAGGGTCAGGAGGCTCTTTGGCCGATCTACGGCGCGGGCGACCAGGCGATGCTCAGGACGCCGATGAAGTTGTCGGTGAGGCGGGTCAGGACCGAACCGTCGGCGTTCATGACGTAGAGCGCGCTGTTGCCTTCGTGTGCTGAGACGAACGCGATGCTGGCGCCATCCGGCGACCAGGTTGGGTATATCTCCTTAGCGTTGAGTTCGTCGACAAGCTTGGTGACCCCGGTGCCATCGGCATTCATGACGTAGACTCCCCAGATGAAGCGGCGAGCAGAGCCGAAGACGATCTGAGTACCGTCAGGCGACCAGGCGGGCCCAACATCCCACGCAGAACTCGCTGTGAGATTCGTCAGCCCCGAACCGTCAGCGTTGATGACGTAGATATCACTGTCACGGCTAGACGAAGTGGTATGGGTGAGAGACGTAAACATGATGCGGCTGCCATCCGGCGACCAGGCAGGATAGAGTTCGTGATCGGGGCTGTCTGTCACCCTGGTCAGGCTGGCGCCGTCAGCACTGGCGATGTAGATGTCGTAGTCGTCATCGGGAAGCGTGCTGTCGGAGCGCGACTGGAAGGCGATGCGGCTACCGTCCGGCGACCAGGCAGGGAAGGTGCCCCTGTCCGTGAGTGCAGTGAGAGTCGAGGTTTCCACGTCCAAGACATAGATCGCCTCGCTACCGTCGCGATCGGAAGAGAAGGCGATGCGAGTGCCGTCAGGTGACCAGGTGGGGCCACCGTCTGCGGCCGGGTTGTTAGTGAGATTGGTGAGGCCCGAGCCGTCTGCGTGTACGACATAGATCTCGGCATCGCCTTCGCGGCGGGAGGTGAAGGCGATCCGCGTGCCATCGGGCGACCAAGTGGTACCGTACTCCGTTGCGGGGTTGTTGGCAACACGGGTCTGATCGGACCCGTCGGCGTTGATGACGTAGATCTCCCAGTTGCCATCCCTGCGAGAGGTGAAGACGATCTTGTCGTCCGCGTTCGCCGCGTCGCCACGACCGCAAGCGGCGGCGGCGGATAAGAGAACCGGCAGCGTTGCCAGCC
>JADFPV010000124.1 GCA_022562155.1 Chloroflexota bacterium | reverse complement strand
TTCATGCTCTGGACCACCCGAACGCCTGTGATGTTCTCGTTGAGGGCGCCGTTTACGATGGATATTGCTCGGCGCACGCGCATGAAGGCGCGCTTCGCGTACGTTTGCCACACCGCCATGATCGCGATCAAAACGGGCAGCACAGCCATCGATATCAGCCCCAGCTCTAGGTTCAGCACGAGCATCATGATGACGATCCCCAGGAGGGCAAGCAGATCTCCAAGTGTCATCACGACCAACGACATGAACTCCTGAAGCTGATTGACGTCGCCCTGGACCCGCGACATGATTCGCCCGACCTCCGTCTTGTCGAAGAATCGGAGCGACAGCCTCTGAAGGTGGCCGAACATATCGCGGCGCATGCCGTAGAGCACGCCCTGGCCTGCCTTGGCCATGGCGAGCTGCTGGGTGTAGTTGCTGGCCCAGTTGGCGGCGGCGGTGACGAGGAACAGGGCCAAGACCCCCGTGAGCCCCAGGAAGTCATCCGAATCGCCATCGACTATGAAGCCGTCGATGCCAACTTTTATCAGGTACGGGATGGCGACCAAGGTCGCTGTGTAGACCAGCATCGCGACGGTGGCGACGAGCGCGTAGCGCTTGTACGGCAACAGGTACGGCAGCATCCGTCTAACGACGCGCTGGTCATAGACCCTGCCGAAGATCTCCTCGTCGGCGGGTCCGTGGGTAGCGCCGTGGAACATCCCGCCGCCCATGCCCCCGCCCATCATAGCGACGCCTCCCTGGGAGCCAGTACCGGTGCGTCGATCTCGCGCATCACCTCTTCTTGCGGCCGTAGCTGAAGCTCGTAGATCTCCCTGTACAGCCCTCCGCGAGCCAGCAGCTCCTGGTGGGTGCCCTGCTCGACAACGGCCCCGTCCTTCAACACAAAAATGGCGTCCGCCCTGTGGACTGTGCTCAGCCGGTGGGCGATGACGAAGGTCGTCCGGCCGCGCATTACCGACTCCATGGCCCGGCGGATCTGGTCCTCCGTGTTGGCGTCGACGCTGGAGGTCGAGTCGTCGAGGATCAGCACCGGCGGGTCGAGCAGGATCGCCCGGGCTATGGATAGGCGCTGGCGCTGGCCGCCTGATAGGGTCGAACCGCGCTCGCCGATCACCGTCTCGTACCCCATTTCCAGGGTTTCGATGAAGTCGTGGAGCTGGGCGATCTTCGCGGCTCGAATGACCTCGTCCATAGACGCGCTGTGGCGGCCGTAGGCGATGTTCTCTCTTATGGTCGTCGTGAACAGGACGACGTCTTGCTGCACGATGCCGATGTTGCGGCGCAAGGACTCCAGCGTGACGTCACGAACGTCGATCCCGTCGATGGTGACCTGGCCCGGCGCGACATCGTAGAAGCGCGGGAGAAGATTTACGATGGTAGTCTTTCCACTGCCCGGCGCCCCCAGAAGGGCGATGACGCTGCCGGGCGGAGCGTCTATGCTGACGTCCTTGAGGACGGGTGAGCTGCCGTTGTAGCTGAACGACAGGTGGTTGAGCTTTACATGCCCGACGACGCGAGGCATCTCAATTGCGTCGGGAAGCTCCTTGACATCCGACTCGGCGTCCAGTATCTCGAAAAGCCGCTCGCCGGCCGACGTCGCCCTGGCGTAGGAGTTTACGAGCCAGCCCGTCATGCGAACCGGCATCGCAAGAATCTGCATGTAGATGATGAACTCGGTAAGCTCTCCGAGCGACATGTGGCCGTTGATGACTCGCCATCCGCCAAACCAGAGAATCAGCCCGAGGGCGACCTGGAACGAGAACAGAGTAAACGACATGTTCCCGGCGCGGAGCCTCTCCGCCTCCACCATGTCGGCGGCCACCTCGGCGTTCATAGAGTTGAACTTGCGCTCTTCGTGCCGCTCGGCGGCGAAGGCCTTAACCACCCGCATGCCGGTGAGGTTCTCCTGGAGCACGGTGTTGAGATCGGCCATCTTCTCTTGGATGGTGAGCCAGATCTTCCTCATCTTGAATCTGACAACCGCCGACTGGAACGCCACCAACGGCATAAAGCTGACGCTAAGAAGCCCGAGGCGCCAGTCGAGCCGCAGCAGGATTATCGCGACGATGAGGAACAGCGCCGCGAAGTAGGGCGTGCGGACCAGCCCCATATTGATGAACATTCGGATGTTCTCGACGTCCGTAATGACGCGGGACATCAGATTCCCTGTGTGGTGACGGTCGTGGAACCCGAAGCTAAGGTGCTGAACGTGGTTGTAGAAGCGGTTGCGGATGTCGTAGGCGACGTACTGTGAAAGCGCTTCGCCCATGTACGTCTGGAAGTACGAAAGGACGCCCCTCAGGATGTAGAGCGTCAGAATCACCAGCGCGATAGGCACCACGTCGACGGCGGCGCCGCTTCCTCGGAAGGCCTCGTCCAGCTTGTCGACGGCTTCCCCGATGTACCTCGGTATGAACAGGTAGGCTGATGTAGCCCCCGCCATCGTGGCGTATGCGACGATGAGCAGCCACTTGTGGTTGAGGGCGATTCCGATTATTCGGAGGATTATCTTCATACGCTAGTTTGGGCCCTTGCCGCCAAGCATATTTTCACGCCGTTATT
>JADFPV010000001.1 GCA_022562155.1 Chloroflexota bacterium | reverse complement strand
CGCGAGGCGCTAGAGCGCATCGCGGAGCACCACTACGACATCGTCATCACCGATATCAAGATGCCGGAGATGGGCGGTCGCGAGCTGTACGAACGGCTGCTGAAGCAGGACCCGGCGTTGGCCGCACGCACCATCTTCATCACCGGCGACACCGTCAGCCCTGACACACGCGCCTTCCTGCAGGACGTCAAGAACCCCGTCCTCGCGAAGCCCTTCAAGCTGCGCGAAGTCCGGGAGACGATCGGGCGGATCCTGGACGATAGCTAGGTATCAACTACCGCACAGAAGCACTGAAACGGGGCGGTCCATCATGAGATTCACCATTATCACCATGGCTCTCTTGCTTCTAGTCACAGGTGGCCTCTTTATAAATGAAGGCTCCACGAATGATGGCCAAGGGCCATTCACTGCGGCAATCGACCCCTTACTAACAGAGGCGCTTGAGGAAGCCGGCCAAGTTAAGGTTTGGATAGCCGTCCGGAATCTACCAATACCAGGTAGCACATGGAGCGTCGACGCAAGAGCCCGGGACGCGACCGAGCGCCAAGTAAGAATTCTCTCTGTCCTCGACGAAAACGACTTTACGTTGACTTACCAGTCGGAGAGTGCAGGGGTGCTTTCCGGGTCGATTACCGAGAGCGGCGTTGAAAAGCTCAGTCATCATCCGTTTGTGCTAGCCATTGACATGACTATCGATGTGGACATCGACAGCCCACTAATCAGCACCGACTAGTGGTCGCGCCAAGAACAGCAGACCTAGCCTGATCCAACGCGCTATCATCCGTTCATGGCGACCAGATTGCACTATGCGCTGCCGTTCATTCGGCAGTTGATTGCGAGTACATCGCGACAGGCGCAGGGCCGACGCGCAGTTGACGTACGAGCCGAGGGACGTCCATTCATCATCGTCACAGGGCTCGGGCGCTCCGGGACGAGCGCCGTCGCACGCGTGTTGCACGAGTCCGGTCTCTCAATGGGCGAGCACTTCCGCGAACCCACCGAAGAGAACGAAACCGGCTTCTACGAAGAGCTGTCGGTCTGCGATCTGAACGACGAGATCATGGCCGAGTGCGGCATCGCCGGCCTGCGACGTTACCCCATGCGAACGACGGTGCTCGCGGTCGCGGGTCGATTTCGAGAGCAGATGCGGGCGCTGGCGCAGACGGACGTCTCGGGATGGAAGGACCCTCGCCTCAGCGTCACCCTGGAAGCATGGCTTCCGCACCTGCCGGGGCCGCCCAAGCTCATCATCTGCCTTCGTAGTTCCGAGGCCTTCTTGCACTCCGTGTCACAGATCTTCGGGCTAATCGACCGCGAACTCGTCGAGCGCCGGTGGTCGATCGAGTTGCTCAGGCTGTTGGATGTGGTGCGCGACTATGAACTAGACGCAACCTGTGTCGAGTACGACAACCTGGTCACGCATCCGGAGCAGACCGTCGCGGAGATCGCGGCGTTCGTCGATCACCCTCTAGACGCGTCGTTGGTGAAGCCGAACCTACGCCACTTCGCCTACCACATCCCGCACCGGCTCGCGCCTCTCTATGACCGTGTGCGAGCGCTGGGCCCGAACAAGTCGCCGCGCGATGCTGGAGCGCGGCCGCCAACACCGGAAGTAGTCGATGCGTACGTGCAACAGATCGGCGATGTAGACAAGCGTATCGAGTCCGCCAAAGAGAAGTGGACCTCGCGGGTCGGGGCGCCAGACCTCAACCTCTTGTTCTACACGGAGCGTGGACTCGATCAGGCTGAAGTACGCGCGGAAAGTCGTGAGGCCTCTCAGTCATATGTCGAGACGCTGAGCGAGGCACAGACTGAGCTGGGAGCGCTCCGGCCTCCCGCAGGATTCGAAGATTACCACGAGGCAACACGTGCTGCCGTGAACGACGCGCGCCTCATCGCGCAGCTCATGCTGCAAGCATCGGAACTCAAACGTCCAGTGGAGGACGTTGTGAAGGCGTACCAACTGCGCCTTTCTCCAGAGGCACTCAAGAAGACGCAGGAGCGGCGTGCGCAGGCGTTCGGACGCGCTCAGCGAACGGCTACGGAGGCGACGGCGAGCGGTTAGCCTGGGCGTTGCCAGCGCTCTAAGGCGTCTGTCGCCCGCGCGTACCGGCCGGGCACGGCATCCCGCCAGTCGCCGGGCAGCAAGATGACGAAGGGTGACCCCCGGAAGAACTTGAAGCGGTAATACCGAATGCCTGTCAGGTGGAGCTGGACTTGGCTGGCGGCGGTCCGCAGTTCGTCTTGCAGCGCGTCCACCACCTCGCCCGGTACCCGGCCCGGCTCGTAGGAGTCGCCGAGGAGCACCAACGCCTCAACCTCCTTGAGCTGGCCTGCACGCAGCCACTCGAGCCGCGAGCGATCGAGATCGCCGAGAGCGGCGTACCAGCGGCCGAGAGCAGTCCGGGCAGCGCCGAAGTCCGGGTAGCGCGTGACGACATCGTCGATCTGCTGGAACGCGAGTTCCATCTCACCATCGCGGATCAACGCTTCCGCCAGCACGATACGATCTTCCTTCATGTCGCGCTCAATGACCCGCTCGACACAGCCCCTGAGAGCGTCCTGCCTGTTTACAGGCCCTTCCGGAACCGGTTGCCCTGAGAGCCACAGCAGTGCACAGTCATTTAAGGCGACGGCGGACTTGGCAACGATGTCCGAGAACCGAGTCACCCGGAATGGGTTCTCGGTCCAGAACGGCGAGTTGGCCAAGCCCAGGTCCTGGAAGATGGCAGCGCCGTAGGCCAAGACGGCCTCATCATCCCAGCCACTCAGTTCGAGCGCCGAACCGGCGACGAGCGAAACCGCGGGATCCCGGTTGGCGAACTCGAGCGCGCTGAGCGCGGCGGCTCTCGTCCCGTCCCGGTCGTCCGTTCCTGCAAGGAGTAGAGCGAGGTTCGCATAGCCGATGGCGCTGCGGGGCTCCAACTCCAGTCCCTTGCTCATCTGACCGATCGCGGCATTCAGGAATGCTTGGTCGCCGGTCTGCAGATAGACCTGGCCTTGCACGACACCAAGCCGGAAGCGGTAGATCGCGAACTGCGGATCGAGGTCCACCGCTCGCTGAGCATCGTCGACGGCCTGGTCCCAGCGTTGAGCGTTGGCGTGCGTGAGGCCCTCGTTGTAGTAGAAGTGGCCGATGTCGATCCGGCCCCACGTAATCAGCAGCCCCGCGATCGCAATCGGAATCGCGGCGCGAGTGCCCCATCGCATCCATCGCTCAGCGCTAATCCCGATTCCCGGCCTTGTCAAAGGCGACTCCGAGACTGGCATCTCTCGATATGCGAGCACCGCGATCGCTCCGACCGCTGCCAGGATCACGAGCGGGCTCTTGAACCCGTTCGGCGCCTCCATCAGCGAGAAGATCGAGAATGCGACGAACGAGCCGGCGCAAGCGGCGAACGTTAGCTTCGTGTCTTTGTCCGACTTCCGTAGACCGCGCACGAGGAGCCAACCAAGCGTCCCCGCCAGCGCGAACATCGCGAGAATACCCGGCACGCCCAAGTCGAGCGTCGTCTGGAGGAAGCCGTTATGCGTGTGAACGGCGTGGTCGGGGAAGCGGCCGCTATACTCAGGATAGAGTAGGCCGAAGATGCCCGGACCAGTGCCCAACAACGTGTAGTCGCTGAACATCTCCGCTCCCGCGCCCATCACGTCGAGGCGCGGCGTCCCCGAATCACGGAAGAGCCAAATAGGCCGCGCTTCAACCTCGTTGGCAGCAAACAGCGTGGCGACCACCGCCAACGCCGTGCCGAGCGCGAGCGCCCCCAAGACGAACCGCTCAGTTGGTGTCGTTGGCTTTAGCCGGCGAAACAAGGCGCGCCCTCCGGGCAACAGCACGAACAGCAGGCCGACTGTGACGGCGGCTCCTCCCGCGCTGGCCAGCCAACTCGATCGCGCCAGCGTGAAAAACATCGCCATCAGCACGATCATGAGCGCGACGGCGAGCAGTCCGCGCACCAGTCGGGGCTTAGCGCGCACGAATGCCACAGCGAAGAACGGCAGCGACATCGCGAAGATGCCGCCGAGAATGTTCGGATGGTCGCCAACGTCGTGCGCCTTGGGGACGGTCGGCGGGATCAGGTCACCGAACGACAGGCTGCCTCGAACGGACTCCGTTAGCCGCAGCCAATCGAGGTAGTCACCAGCGACGATCCAGATCGTGCTGACAGCGGCGGCGAGCACGGCGAGCATGAGCGCCCATTCGATCTGCCAGCGCCGGAAGAGCTTTCGATCCGAGAGCACGTAGAAGATGGCAACCGCCATCAGGACGATGAGCGAGACTTCAAGGCTGACGCGCCAGTTCAGCGACGCAGCGGTTGCCCAGAGGTACGCACCGAGCATGGCGACAATCGCCAGATCGAGCGGACTGCCGCCGGGCAGGCGCCGGCCCACTATCAGCGAGCCTAGATAAGGGACGAGAACCGCAGCCGTCATCGCATGGAGGACGATCGTCGCGTTGAAAGCATTCCGCTGCAGGAATGGCAGAGGCGTAATGATATAGAAGCCCAGCCAAGACGCGACGAAGGCTACGACGAGCACCGCGCCTATCTTGTCGATCGTAAGCGTTGAAAGCGCTGAGAGAAGGAATGACCGGCTACGGGCGTTTGGGTTGTCGAACGGACCCTTGGTCTCGGGCATGTACCTCCGGAGCGGCGATCGGTTCGCCTAACCGTAGCTGGGAGCCGTAGCGGCGGTCAAACGTCGCAGCCGATATGATGAGCCTACACTCTCCATGAACACGATTCGAGCGATTCTCTACGACGCCGGACGAACGCTGATCCAGCCCAGACTGGAAGCCCCCGATATCTGGGATTTCTTAGGCGATCAGTTAGGCATGAAGCTGGCCCGCGAACGCGCGCTGCCGGACGTAGGCCACCACTTCTACTCGCGGTTTGGCGAGGATGGCATGGGCGCGTACGATTCCGACGAGCGTGCACGCAGCTTCTGGGCTTCCTACTACATCCAAGCGATGCGGGAGACCGGCGTCGACCTTCCGAAGGAGACTCTGCAATCGGCGGCCGACGCGCTCTACGACTGGTACCAAGAACCGGAGCAGTGGCTTCCTTACCCGGAGTCGTTGGAGACGCTAAGTCGGGCCGATGAACAAGGCCTGTCCCAGGGAATCATCTCGGATTGGGGAACGGACCTCGTACCGATCCTGCACGCGCATGAGATCACGCAACACCTCGACTTCGTAGTAGCATCCGCGGCGGTTGGGGCAGCGAAACCCCACCCAGACATCTTTCGCTACGCCCTCGTGCGAGCGCGACTCCAACCGCACGAGGTGCTGTATGTGGGCGACTCCTACATCTCGGACGTGCTCGGTGCGCGAACGGCGGGCATCGCTGCCGTGTTAATCGACCGCGAGGGTCGTGCGCCTGAGGTCGACTGCCCCGTCGTCACATCGCTTCTGGAACTCTTCGACCTCCTAGACTGACACGTGCACGTCTACCTGATTCGCCACGCAGCGGTCACACCCAGGCCGGACCTCCCAGGATCGCGTTGGTATCTATCGCCAGACGGGCGTGCTGCAGCTGAGAAGCTCGGTGAAGAGCCCTACTGGGGAGAACTGCGCGGCATTCACACGAGCGTCGAGCCGAAGGCGGTCGCGACTGCGCAACGCATCGCCGCGGCGAACGAACTGCCGATCCGCATCGAGCGTGACCTGCGGGAAGTCCAGGGCCGGGCCTGGGTGGAAACGGGCTACGCAGAACAAGTACATGCGTATCTCTCTGGCAACACCCCGGAGGGATGGGAGCCGCTCGATGACGCGCGGGCGCGCGTACGGAGTTGCATCGATGGCATCGTCGGGCGGCACACTGATCTGAGCTTCGGAATCATCTCGCATGGCATCGTGCTGACACTGTACCTTTCGGACGTCATGGAACTTGGTCCTGAAGAAGCGACCTCACTCTGGAAGAGCATCCGCTTCCCGGACGTAGCGGTCTTCGATCCTGCGAAGAAGCGATTCGAGCGGGAGTTTGGCGGCTAAGGCTCTATGATTTCTACGCGGAATGCGAATCCTGACGACCCTCTGCGCCAACCAGTAAACACCTCTATGGCATACTCAGCCGGTGGCAGCGCACTAAGGTCCAGCACCTGCGAGATAGACGGTTCAAACTCTAGATCGATCAGCGTAGAGCGGCGGAGATCGTCGAGGGGTACCTCCAGCCGGTTGCTCGATGACTCCTCCACCTTGTCGAAAGCGGGTTCCCAGGCGTAACCCGAAACAGACTCTGGCTGAGCCGAAAATTCCAGCACTGGCCTTTCACCACGCGGAATGCGAATCACAGAGGGCGGAAGCGGTAGCGTGACGAAAGGATGGCCAGTGATGGCGCAGTCGTCGAACTGCCAATTTATCGCCATCCTTGCGTCGTCTTGTCTCTGATCCCCGTAGGAGAGTACAGCGTTAGGCACGTCTTCCAGTGTCTCGCAAGAGCTTAGCGCCTGATCTTTCGAAAGCACGGTTGATGTCGGAAATGGCTGGACCGTTGGCGCGTTCGCGGAACTCGCGCATGCGGAGAGGAAGAGGAGAAACGTGATCGCAACAACGGACCGCCACATAACGGACGTAATATAGCAGGCCCCGCCCACAACAAGGCATGATGACCGCAAGGGATCAGACTCTTCGCTGCGCTCAGAGTGACAGCTGGTTGCTCTAGCTCAGCCCCATAGGATTGTGGAAGCAGGTGCGCTCGCCTGTGTGGCAGGCCGGCCCGACAGGGTGAACGCGGACAACGAGGGCATCTTGATCGCAGTCCGCGGCAAGGCTCTCGACGTGGAGGACGTTGCCTGAGGTGTCGCCCTTGCGCATCAGCTTGTTCTCGGCGCGGCTGAAGCGCCAGACCTCTTTGGTCTGCTGCGTCTTCTCGACGGCTTCCTTATCCATATAGAAGAGCGTCAGCACCTCGCCGCTGTCAGCATCCTGAATGATGGCGGGGATAATGCCGTCGCCCTTGGCGAAATCTAGCTCGTTGACGTCCGTATGCTGCTCCTTCGTTTATTGCTTCGGCCGCACGGGGATACCGGCCTCGGCGAGCTGCCGCTTGGTCTCCTCGATGCTGTAGGTGCCGAAGTGGAAGATACTGGCCGCAAGCACAGCGTCGGCCTTGCCGGTGAGGATGGCGTCGACCATATGCGATGGCTCGCCGCAGCCGCCGGACGCGATGACGGGCACCTCTACCGCCTCCGAGATCGCTTTCGTCAACGGCAGGTCGTAGCCGGTCTGATGGCCGTCCGCGTCCATCGACGTCAGCAAGATCTCGCCGGCGCCACGTTCGACAACCTGACGCGCCCACTCGACGGCGTCGAGGTCGCGGGGCCTCCGGCCGCCATGGGTGTAGACCTCCCATTTGCCTTCCGCGACGCCCTTGGCGTCGATGGCGACGACGATGTTCTGGTTGCCGAAACGCTGCGCGCACCGCGAGATCACCTCGGGGTCGTCGACGGCGGCCGTGTTCAGCGACACCTTGTCGGCGCCCAGTTCGAGGAGCATGCGCGCGTCCTCAGGACTGCGGACGCCACCGCCGACCGTGAACGGTATGAAGACCTGGTCAGCGACGTGCGCCACCATGTCGTAGACGGTCTGCCGCTCGTCGGAAGAAGCAGTGATATCGAGAAAGACCAGCTCGTCCGCGCCCTGCTCCTCGTAGATGCCGGCCAGTTCGACGGGATCACCGGCGTCGCGCAGCTCCACGAACGAGATGCCTTTAACGACGCGTCCGTTTTCGACGTCGAAGCAAGGAATGACACGCTTTGTCAGCATGATTTCATCTCAGCTGAGTGGGAGCCGGTGATTTGCTGGCGATGTCGAGACTAGGAGGTCTCCTCGGGTCGGCCTGAAGACGATGTCAGCCTTGGTCGGCCGGTCTAGATTCAGCAGTTGGTTCTGCAACACCAGCGGCCGGTTCACTTATAGAGAACGGGGTCGCAACACTTATCAGCTGATCAAGGATTTCAACAACGGAGTCGCCGAGATCTATCGTTCTAGCCGCATCTGCAGGACTGACTCGTATCCCGTGAGCAGCAGGGGTGGCTAGCTTCAGGACACCGTGGACTGAGGCTGCCAGGTTTTTGCTCAATACGCCGCACTCTTTCAGTCCTGTAAGTAGCTCGGTGGAAGACTTTGTTTCCCCTAGCAAACCACCCATGTCCGGCGGAGGCACAGCGTCAGCCAGCCGTCTCAACTTTCTCTCAAGCCCGCGTCGCATCTCGACAAGAGCCAACTCGGGTTGGTCTGTCGCACTGAAACTGGAGACTTCTGATTCCATGTTCATGGTTAGAGATCCTCACCAATCTGATGCCGAACTCCCTCAATCATTATATCAACTTCGGACTCGGCAGCCCTCAAATGTCTTGCCGTCTCATCATACTCATCACTCAGCTCGCCCTTGACCTCGAACGGGCCTAGCTTGAAGCCGAACCCAGTGACTCGCAGCCTGGAAGCTACAGTGGGCACGTACAACACGAAGATGGGAACGTAGGGAATGACCGCTGCGAATACCAGGAGGGCGACAATCTGCTCATCGATCTCGACCCGAACGTCGATCTCCTTCCCAACGGCAGCCAGTATCGCGATAGTGAACGCTGCGGACATGAGCAACAGCGCATGCGCCAGGAGCGCTATCAGTGCGCCTGTTCTCCATGTCACGACTTGCTTCATAGCCATCTAACCGCCGACCCTGCAAATTCTACCTAAGCTAGGGTAGCAGTTCCAGTCGCCTCAGCGCTTCGGGGAGCTGGACGCGGCCGTCGTACAGCGCGAGGCCGACGATAGCGCCTTCCACGCCTAGTTCGGCGAGGCGCACGAGGTTCTCTACATCCGCAACGCCGCCGGCGGCGATTATGGGACGCTCCGTGGCGCCGACCATCTTTTCGACCATCTCGTAGTTCGGCGAATCGAGCATCGCATCGCGGTTGATGTCGGTGTACACGAAGCGTGGCACACCCAACGCCGACAGCGTCTGGAGGAACGATTCGGCATCGAGCTTCGTTTCCTCCCGCCAGCCTTCAACCGCAACGACACCGCCGCGCGCATCGATGGACACGACGATGCGCTCTCCGTGCCGGCGTGCCGCCTCGGCCGCGAGTTCCGGATCGCGGACAGCCGCGGTGCCTAAGATGACGCGGTCGGCTCCGAGATCGAGCCACGTCTGAACTGCATCGAGCGTGCGCACACCGCCCGCGACTTGCACGGGGGGCTCGACAGCCTCGATGATCTTCCGAACAACCTCACCGTTGATCGATTGGCCTTTGCGCGCGCCATTGAGGTCGACGACGTGGATGCGCGTCGCGCCCTGCGCCTCCCAGCGCCGGGCCATCTCAACAGGGTCGTCGGAAAAGACGGTTTCGCGGTCGTAGTCACCCTGCGTCAGACGAACGCAACGGCCGCCACGCAGGTCGATTGCAGGGATGACTTCCACGTGATCAGCCTTCGCGTCTGCGGCGCAGCTCTCGTTGGATCAGCCGCTCCTCTATATTGCGACCCCAGAGGTAAGGAGCGACGAAGTTGGAGACGAACTCCCAGGCTAGGAAGACGCCCCAGATGGCGGCGACCCAGATCGACCAGGAGATGCCTCTACCCGAGCCGCCGGTCTGCCAGTCGATCAGGACGAAGAACGCGTTGAGAGCCAGGTAGACAAACAGATGTCGCACGAAGCGCAACCTCCGCCGGACAATTCGTCGGACTTGCCGATACTCGGCCGCATCATCCATCTCCATGTCAATCACCCCCTCGTCATCGGAAGAACCAATGTGGACGCCCCGGCTGCCCGCGTAGAAACGGAAGAACGGGAAATCGATCTCGACGCCGTCGTTATCGCGGCTCATGAAACCGCGTCCTCTAGGAAGTTCTGATACAGCTGCAAGCCCACCTTGCCGCTCTTCTCTGGGTGAAACTGCGTCGCGATCAGGTTGTCACAGGCAATGACGGACGCGAACGGCCCACCGTAGTCAGTACGCCCAATCACGATCGATTCGTCCTCAGGGTCTGGGTAGTAGCCATGCACAAAGTAGAAGAAGCTGCCATCTGGAATCCCAGCGAATACGGGGTGCTCCCGCACCTGCTCGACGGCGTTCCAGCCCATGTGGGGGATCTTCATGTCGCCTTTGCGCTCGAATCGGCGGACCCGCCCTTCAACCACGTCCAAGCATCTGTGCTCGCCGCCCTCTTCGCTCACAGTCAGGAGTGCCTGGAGGCCCATACACACGCCTAAGAACGGCCGGCCAGACTTGATGTATTCACGGAGCGGATCGCTGAAGTGGCGTTCGTCCAGATTGCGCATCGTATCGGCAGCAGCACCGACGCCGGGCATGATCACGGCGTCGGCGTCATCCAGAGCGCGTGGATCGTCGGACACGTCGGGCGTGAATCCAAGGTGCTCGACCGCACGGGCAACGCTCCTCAGGTTCCCGGCGCCGTAATCTAGGATGATGACGCGTTTTCTGGCCATTTCACCTGAATTCTAGCATGGTGCTTCGCCGTATAATGAACGCCCATGAAGCAGATGGACCGTCGCCTGTTGATCCTCATGCGACTGCGGGAAGAGCGTCCCGTGCGAGCCGCTGACCTCGCTGAGGTCTGCGAGTGTTCGGTGCGCACGATCTACCGCGACATCGACGCGCTTTGTGATGCGGGCGTGCCCGTCGCGGCGATGCCCGGCGAGGGCTACCGCCTAGTGGAGGGCTATCACCTGCCTCCGATCGCGTTCACGGCGGAGGAGGCTGTCCAGCTCCTCCTCGGGAGCGACCTCGCGCTCGGATTGGGCACGGCAGGCCAACGCGAGGCTACGAAGTCAGCCGCCACGAAGGTCGAAGCAGCGCTGCGGCCGGAGACACGCGAGGAGGTCGACCGCCTTCGTGAGCGCATCCGCGTGTCCCGGTGGACGCAGCAAGAAACGACGCCATGGCTACCGATCCTCCAGCAGGCGGTGATCCACGACCGTGTGCTGGAGTTACGCTATCACTCGTTTGGGTCTGACGAGCTAACCGAACGGCAGGTGGAGCCGTACTACCTCGTCCACTACGGCAACGACTGGCACCTGGTCGCCTACTGCCGCCTGCGGCAGGAGATGCGCGACTTTCGGGCAGGACGCATCCGCGAGGCGGAGTTGCTGGACGAGCGCTTCGAACGACTTGCTGACGTCGATCTCAAGTCGACCTATCACGAAGGAGAATACCAAGAAGTTCGTGTCTGGATAGAGGCATCGAGTGTTCCGTGGGCGCGGGAGGCGCCCGCCTACGGCTTGCGGGGCGAGGAGCAGAGCGAAGGCGGGTCCGTGTTCGTGTACGAGTCGCGCGACCTGCGGCGACTTTTGCCCTGGCTCTTAAGCTGGGGTGCATCAGCCCGAGTGCTCTCGCCTGAACTCGTGGTCGAACGCGTACGGGACGAAGCACGTGCGTTGGCCGAGGCATACGGGGATGCCTGAAAGCATCCCGTTCGGATGCCTGACGGCATCCGCGGACGCTAAGGCGTCCGTTAGCAATGCTTCGAACTGCCCGCGCCAACCAATAGGCAGCCACGAGCGCTGCAGAGCCTCGCACAACCTGCCGCTCGAAAAACGACCACCCTACTGACATCCCGCTGTCACGACGTACCTGTAGAGTGGGTCGCGCACGGCAAATTACATCACCTTCAGAAAGGAGACCAACAGATGAAGGTCAACCAGTGCATCGTCAATCTCAACAGCGGAAACCCGGACAAACTCGGTGCGTTCTATCGGGACGTCATCGGCCTGGAGGGCAACCCTGCTATCGGCCCGAACGCGTTCAACGCAGGAGGCACGACGTTCCTCATCGACGGCCACAGCGAGGTCTCGGGAACGAACAGCGACCCGCCGCGCGTGCTGATCAACTTCTTCGTCGACGACCTGAACGCCGAGCAGTCGCGCCTAGAAAGCGCTGGCGTCGAATTTATCCGCACGGCCGGCAAGGAGGAGTGGGGAGGCGTCATCTCGACGTTCGTCGACCCCGACGGCAACTACGGCCAGCTCATCGAGTTCACGCCGCCAGGCTCTTAAGCGTTGGCAACCTGGGCTGAGTTCGCGGAGGCCGCTCCGGAGATGGCCGAACTAGGCTCAGAGCTTCGAGCTAACTTCGGCATGGCGTTCCTTGCGACCGTGCGCAAGGACGGTTCGCCGCGCCTCCATCCGGTATGCCCGTTCGTCGTCCGCGGACGGCTCTTCATCGCGACGGACCCAGAGTCGCCGAAGCGCCACGACCTGAAGCGCGACGGCCGCTACGTCCTGCATATGCTGCCCGGCGAGAACGACGCCGAGTTCCAAGTGCGAGGCCGCGCCCGCTTTATCGACGACGCGGAAACGAAGGCGATGGTACTGGCCGAAGGACCGGAGGCCGGCCGGCAGCCAGACGGTGCGCTGCTCAACCTCAAGCCGGAAGAACTGCTCTTTGAGTACGACATCGAGGAAGCAATGATGGCCTACTGGGAGAACGTCGGCCAGCCGGACACTCGGCCTGTGCGCAGCATTTGGCGGGAAGACACTCGCTAGCGCTGGTATACTTCCCTACCTGACAGTTCCGGAGGCGCCATGGCTGACGTCGATCAGGAGCAGCAGCTCGCCAAGTCACGCGTCGAAGAGCTGCGCTCCGACATTAACTATCACGATTACCGCTACCACGTCCTCGACCAGCCTGAGATCAGCGACGGCGAGTATGACGAACTCGTCCGTGAACTGAGCGGCCTCGAAGAGCGCTACCCAGAACTGATCACGCCCGACTCGCCGACACAACGCGTCGGAGGCGAACCGGTGGCCGCGTTCGGCATCGTCGAACATCCCGTGCCGCTCCTCAGCCTTGGCAACGCCTTCGGCGAAGAAGAGCTCCGAGCCTGGCACAAGCGCGCGGCAGGACTGGCGGAGACCGACAAGTTTGACCTCGTCTGCGAACCGAAGATCGACGGTCTCGCGGTCGCGCTGGAGTATCGCGAGGGGCAGTTCGCGGTCGGATCCACGCGCGGAGACGGACAGCGCGGGGAGAACATCACTCAGAACCTACGCACCATCAAGAGCATTCCCCACCGCGTCTCCGGCAAGGACCTGCCGCCGCGATTCGAAGTACGCGGCGAGGTCTTCATGACGAAGGCCGGGTTCGAAACAATGAACGAGCAGCGGGCCGACGCCGGCGAGCCCCTCTTCGCGAACCCGCGCAACTCCGCCGCCGGCGCCGTCCGCCAGCTCGACCCAAGCATCACGGCCCAGCGGCCGCTCGACTGCTTTATCTACGCGCTCGGTTGGGCAAAGGGCGGTAGCACGCCGGCCAGCCACCTGAAGACACTTGAGTGGCTGAGCAAGCTGGGCTTCAATATCAACCCGCACATCAGAAAGTACAAGTCGGTCGGCCAGGTCTGGAAGCAGTGTGCGGCCTGGGGCGACAAGCGCGAGACGCTGGATTACGAAATAGACGGCGTGGTCGTCAAGATCGACGACCTCTCACTACACGAGCGGCTGGGCGTCGCCGGCCGCGAGCCGCGCTGGGCCGTGGCGTTCAAGTTCCCGCCCACCCAGCGCACGACAACTCTGTTGAAGATCCATGAGAACGTCGGGCGCACAGGCAGTATCAACCCGTTCGCCGAACTGGAGCCGGTCAACATCGGCGGCACGACCGTGAAGATGGCGACCCTCCACAATGAGGAGGACATCAGGCGCAAGGACGTGCGTCCGGGCGACACGGTCATCGTCCAGCGCGCGGGCGACGTGATCCCGCAGATCGTGGGGCCGGTCCTGAGCAAGCGCAGGAAAGGCCTGCGGCGCTACAAGCCGAGAGAGACGTGCCCGTCGTGCAAAACGAAGTTGGTCCGCCCTGAGGGTGAGGTGATGCGCTACTGCGTGAACCCTGCCTGCCCCGCGCAGGCCTTCCGCAGGCTGGAGCACTTCGTCTCGCGCGGCGCGATGGACATCGACGGTGTCGGCGAGCAGCTCTCGTACACACTGCTCAAGGACGGCCTCGTCAAGAACCCCGCCGACCTCTATACGCTCACGAAGGAGCAATTGCTAGATCTGGAGCGCATGGGCGAAAAGAGCGCCCAGAACGTCATCGCCGCAATTGATGCCAGCCGCAGTAGACCGCTCTCGCGTGTGTTGTTCGCGCTGGGGATCCGGCATGTCGGCTCGGAGACGGCTGACCTGCTGGCGACACAGTTCGGGACCATTCAAGCGCTGATGGACGCGAGCGAGGAAGAGCTGGCAGCCGTCCCGACTATCGGTCCCATAGTGGCCCAGACCGTCCACGCCTACTTCGAGGATAAGCAAAGCCGCGCACTGGTCAAGAAGCTCCAAGCCGGCGGCGTGCAGATGAAGGCCGCCGCGCCCGCGACGCGTGACGGTCCGCTCAGCGGTCAGAGTTTTGTGATTAGCGGTACGCTGGCCGGCTTCAGCCGCCCAGAGGCCGAAGCGCGTATCCGGTCGCTAGGCGGTGCGACAGGGTCCAGCGTCACGAAGAAGACAGATGTGCTCGTCGTCGGCGAGAGCCCGGGCTCCAAGCTGGAAAAAGCCCAGCGCTACGGTACGACCATACTCAACAACGATGAGTTTATGGCTTTGCTGCGGCAGCACGGGGCCGCCTGAGTCTAGGTCCCGACGCTTCGATTAGGGCCACATGAATTTTCTAAGCCAAAATGCGGCGAACCCCTTCACAGCCGTCCGCCTCTCCGGTATAATCGCTGAGCACCCGCCGGGCCTGGTGGTTTTCTTCTTCTCTTACATTCAGCGTAGGGACGCGCAGTGATTAATCCGCTCAACGCTCTCCTCGGTATCTTCTCCCACGATATCGGCATCGACCTCGGGACGGCGAACACGCTCGTCATGGTCCGCGGTCGTGGCATCGTTATCGACGAGCCATCGGTCGTCGCCATCGACAAGATCTCGAAAAAGATTTTGGCGATCGGCTCTGAGGCGAAGCGTATGGTGGGGCGGACGCCCTCCAACATCGTCGCCGTCAGGCCGCTGAAGGACGGCGTGATTTCCGACTTCGAAGTGACGGAGCGCATGCTTCACTACTTCATCCGGTCGGTGCACGACCGCTTCGGCATGGCCATCCCACGGCCACGCGTCGTCCTCGGCATCCCCAGCGGCGTGACCGAGGTCGAAAAGCGAGCTGTCTATGACGCGGCGCTGAACGCCGGCGCGCGCGCCGTATTCCTGGTCGAGGAGCCAATGGCGGCCGCTATCGGCAGCGGCCTGCCCGTCATGGAGCCCCACGGCTGCATGATCGTCGACATTGGTGGGGGCACGACCGAGGTGGCCGTAATCGCGCTGGGCGGCGTCGTTGTCAGCACATCGATCCGCATCGCGGGCGACGAGATGGACCAGGAGATCATCGCGTACTCCCGCCAGGTACACAACATGCTGATCGGTGAACGGATGGCGGAGGAGATCAAGATCCAGGCTGGCTCTGCGTTCCCTCTCGAGGAGGAAGAGACGATTGATATCCGCGGGCGCGACCTGGCGACGGGGCTGCCCAAGTCCGTCGAAGTCAGCACCGTCGAGTTGCGAGACGCGCTCTCCGGGTCGATCGGCGCGATCGTGGAAGCAGTGCGCTCGACGATCGAGATCACGCCGCCAGAGTTGGTAGCGGACCTCATGTACCGTGGCATCGTGCTGGCTGGTGGCGGCGCTCTGCTGCGAGGCTTGGACCGGCGGCTTGCTCAGGAAACGAAGTTCCCGGTCTACGTCGCGGAGGAGCCGCTTTCCAGCGTCGTGCATGGTACCGGCGAGATGCTTGAAGAGACGGCGATGCTGGAAAAGGTGCAGGCCAGCCTGGCGAGCCGCAAGCCGCCCCGGTGACAGGCGCTGAACCTGTCGCGTACAGCGATCTACCGCCACGCGGGCGCATTCCCTAGAGAGGAACACCATGCGAGTCCGTACCCGTACGTGGTTTGGCTTCGTCGTCTTGGCCAGTCTTCTCTTCCTTGCTGCTAGCCGCGTCGCTCTCTTCGGACCGCTGGAAGACGGAGCGCTCACGGTCGCCGCGCCAATCGAGTCAGGGCTAAGGAACGCGACGAGGCCCGTCGCGGAGTTCATCAACAACATCACTGACATTAACCTGCTCTCGAACGAGAACCAGGCGCTCAGGGACGAAAATGAACGCCTCATCGCCGAAAACGCGCGACTCTCCGAGGCCGAGCAGGAATTGCAACAGCTTCAGGGTTTCATGAATCTTCGTGGCGTCGCCGAGGGCGAAACGTTCATCCGGGCCGATGTGTTCGCCGTTGAGCCAAGCAACTCGCAGCAATTGATCGCCATCGACAGGGGGAGCGCGCACGGGATACGCCAAGAGATGCTCGTGCTGACCCAGCAAGGAAGCGTCGTTGGCACAATCTCCCGCGTGCTTGAACACGCGGCGTGGGTCACGCTGGTGACTGACCAAACGAGCGCCATAGGCGCTCTGATTCAAGAGTCACGCGCCCAGGGAGTCGTGGTAGGCTCTCCCGACGGGACGTTAACGATGGACTTGGTGCGGGAGACGGCGGACATCAAGGCTGGTGACCTGGTCCTCACGTCAGGCCTCAGCGGACAGCACCCGCCCAACGAGGTGATCGGCGAGGTGGTCGACATCCAGCGCACTCCGCAACAGCTGTTCCAGGAGGTCCGCGTAGAGCCGCTGGCAGACCTCTCGCGCTTGGAGACTGTCCTGGTGCTTAGCAGCTTCGTTCCACTGGATACGGGGTCTCCGTGAACTACGCCATCGGACTGCTGGTCGTGCTTGTGGCCGTGATCGCGCAAATCGCGATCATGCCGGCGTTCAACGTGTTCGGCGTACAACCGAACTTCGTGATCGTGCTCCTCGTCGGCTGGATGGCAGCACGCGGCCGAAGAGAAGCCCTCGTGTTGATTCCGATCGCGGGGTTCGTCCACGGGCTGCTCGACAGCCAGCCCTTGGGTCTGGCGATGTTGGCGCTGGCGCCACTTACCCTAATGACCGATATCCGTGAGTTACGTCTAGTGGACTCTGATCTCTTGCCGGCAATTGTGCTCACGGTGGCCGCAACCGTAGTCTACGAAAGCACGATCATGGTAAGCTTGTCGATGAGGGGCGAGCCGATCGCGTGGCTCGCCAGTGTCACGAGCGTCCTGGTGCCAGCAGCTATTGCGAACGCATTGCTACTTATTCCTGTGTACGGGCTGATCCGTATCGCCAGCCTGGATCTCAGGGAGCGCCCGGCGCTCCGCTAACCCAGTCCCACGCAGGGACGCGTTTCATCGCGTAAGGACATGCAACTACCACCGCCTGGCAAACGCCGCTGGCGTTCACGTGCCACAGAGCCACGCCCAACGGAGGTTGCGCAGCATCGCTCGTTGCTTCTGCGTGCGCTGATCATCCTGCTTTTCGGCATCCTTTCGATCCAGCTCGTGCGCATGCAGATCCTGCAACACGACGAGTACGAGGTCCGCGCAGAGTCGAACCGCCTCCGCACCATCCCAGAGATTCCAGCACGAGGGCTAATCTACGATCGTTACGGCGAGCAGCTTGTCGAGAACCTGCCGATCTTCTCGGCTGCAGTAATCCCAGCGGACGTACCGGAGGACCAGTTCCTGACGGTAGTCGCGGGCTTGGCGGATATCACAAACGTGCCTCCGGAAGAGATCGCGCTCAGCATCCTGGAGGCCCAGGATAGCGCCGACCCGTTTACGCCCGTGGTTATCAAGCCAGACCTGGACGAAGAAACGGCCTTCCTGCTCCGCGAGCGCGTCCCGGAGTTGCCGGGGGTCCAGGTCCTCGTTGAATCGATCCGTTCCTACCCCTACGAGTCGCTCATCTCTCACCTGCTAGGCTTCGTCGGCCGCATTGACGAAGGAGAGTACGCAGACCTTCGCGGCGACGGCTACCTGATTAACGACCGTCTCGGCAAGGCTGGCGTCGAGTACGTTTACGAGGCGATGCTACGTGGCTCGCCGGGCTACCGCCAGGTCGAGATCGACGCCGCTGGCCAGGAAATCAAACAGATTGGAAGAAACGATCCGAGGCCGGCCGGCAACCTCGTGCTGACGCTCGACCTGGACCTCCAACGTCAGGTTGAGCGATATCTACTTGAGGCAAAGGGCAACTCGCTGAACGCCGTTGCCGTGGTAATGGACGTCAACACCGGCGGCATCCTCTCGATGGTGTCGCTGCCTTCGTATGACAATAACCTCCTCACCGACCCGGTCGATCAGAGCGCCCTTCCTGCCCTCTACGAGAACCTGGCCAAGCCGATGGTCAACCACGCCATTTCGGAGGTGTACCCGCCGGGGAGCACGTTCAAGCAGATCACGGGCACGGCTGCGCTGCAAGAGGGAGTCGCATCGCCAGACACGACGATCACAAGCCGCGGGCTGATCACCGTAGAGGACGAGTACGATCCTAACCGTACCTGGGTGATGCGAGACTGGGCTGCGCTGGGGACGATGGACTTCTATCGCGGGCTGGCAATGTCCTCTGACGTGTACTTCTACTACCTCTCCGGTGGCTACTTCCAAGGCGGCGAGGAGCTTTTCGAAGGCCTCGGCGTCGAGCGGCTGTCCGCGTATGCCCGCGAGTATGGCCTCGGTAGCCTCACGGGCATCGACCTGCCCGGCGAGGCGGCCGGTCTAGTACCAGACCCTGCTTGGAAGGAGGCGACCTTTGGCGAGAGTGCCGTCTGGACGCTAGGCGATACGTACAACTTCGGTATCGGCCAGGGCTTCCTGACAGTCACGCCGATGCAACTGTTGGTCGCCGTCGCCGCGATCGCAAACGGCGGCGATGTGCTGGTACCGCGCACGCTAGAGCGTGTTGTCGATGAACAAGGCAACGTCCTTCAGCAGATGTCCCGTGAGGTCTCACACACACTGAACATCTCGCAGCGCAACCTGGGCATCATGCAAGAGGCGCTTCGCCAGGCGGCCGACTATGGCCCAGCAAGGACGGGCGCGAGCCGATTCGTGACGATCGCGGGGAAAACCGGTACGGCTGAATTCGGCCAGCCGCTGGCGGACGGGACCTACCCAAACAGCCACGCCTGGTACACGGCATACGCGCCGTTCGACGATCCTGAGATCGCCGTCGTCGTCTTCTTGGAGCAGGGCGTCGGCTCAACCAACGCGGGCCCAGTCGCCAAGCAGATCTTCGACTACTACTTCGACCGTCAGCGGCTCGTCGAGAACGCGCCTTGAACACGCGAACGATCCGGCTACGCGATTTCGACCCGGTGCTCATGCTAGCGGCGCTTGCGCTGGTCGGAATCGGCGCGTTGTTGATTTACAGCGCCAGCCTCAACCAGTTTGGCACCCCCGCTATAGGCGATCTGGCCCATCCGGCGATGCGACAAGCCGCGTTCGCGACAGTAGGGTTGGTCATCGCCCTCGCCATCGCACGTGCAAACTATCGAGCGCTGGGCGTGCTCAGCGTCGGCATGTACGTCGCAGCGATCGCGGTGCTAGCCTTCCTTGTCGTCGCGGGCGACGCCACCTATGGTTCCCGGCGCTGGATTGAAATCGGCGGGACGCAGGTCCAGCCATCGGAGATCGCGAAACTGGTCGTGATAATCGCCTTGGCGAAGTACCTCTCGGACCATCGAGAGCAGATAGGGGACCTACGTGTCTTCCTCACATCGCTCGCGATGGCTGCCGTCCCGACGCTCCTCGTGTTCGCCGAGCCTGACCTTGGTTCAGCCGTTATCTTCGCGGCGATCTGGCTGGGGATGGTGCTGGCCGCTGGCGCGAGATTGCGTCACGTGGTGGGCCTAGTGGGTGTCAGCCTCGTCGCGGTACCGTTTGCGTTCGTTGGGCTCGTCACCGACTACCAGCGTAACCGCATCGCGACGTGGCTCGATCCTGAGAGTGATCCTTTGGGCGCGGGTTTTCAGTCGTTACAGGCCCAGATTGGCATCGGCTCAGGCGGCTTCTTCGGGAAAGGGCTGACGGAAGGCGGGCAGACGCAACTCGACTATCTACGTACGGAGACGACCGACTACGTCTTCAGCGTCCTCGGAGAGGAGCTAGGCTTCATCGGGGCGATCCTGCTGTTCTCCCTGTTCATCATCCTCTTGTGGCGGGCGCTGCGCGTTGCCGAGCTGTCCCGCGACCTCTTCGGGAGGCTGCTGGCGACGGGGATGGTGATCTTCATCCTGCTGCAAACCTTCATCAACGTTGGGGTGAACGTAGGGCTGCTGCCAGTGACGGGCATCCCCTTGCCATTCGTGAGCCAGGGAGGCAGCTCCTTGATTACGCTCTTCATCTGCATTGGCGTACTGCAGAGCATCCTGATGCGCCGCCGCACCTTCACCGTCAGTAACTACTACGACACGTAGCGCTTCCGCAGGAACGTCACGGAAGACACGACCACCCACGCCGCAGGCACCACCAGCAGCGGCATGACCGGCACATGGAACCGAGCGTCTCCGAAGAAGACAAGCGGTATTCCGGCCAGCGACAGCAGCGCCAGCAAGAAATACCACCGCCGCCCATCAGCGGGCCGGGACACGAGCCCCGCGAGACCCAGCCCTCCTAAACTGATCGTGACGAAAAAGAAGACATCGGCCACGCGTTCGAGCGCGGTCCGGACCGAGTCGTCCATGAACGAATTCTCGCCGAAGGACTCGACTGCCCACAAGCCATCGTGGTCTTGCCGCCAGAGGTAGTAGGCCTTGCGAGAGAGCAGTTTCAGTTCCGCGGCCGGATTGGCAAGCGCGAACTCGACCGCCTTCTCAATGTTGTCGTTGTTGCGTCTGACCTCGAACTCAGCGCGGTCGATACCGGCATCGGCATCGGCATCTTCCGGAAAGCAGCTAGGAGGCAGCGCGAAGCTGCCGGGAGCCCCGGCATGGTGCCCGATGCAGAGATTGTCGCCTAGGTTGGTCGAGATGATTACGGGCGAGTCCATCCGTATGAAGTTGCGAACCGACCAGGGCGCGATCACGGCGACCGTCACGATGAGGACCACCCCCGTATCCAGCAACGCCCGTTGCCAGCCAACGCGCGCAACTAGCCATACGACGGGCAGCAGCGGGAGAAAGAGCAGCGAGATGGGGCGGACAAGCACCGACGCGCCCAGCAGAAGACCGAACGACATGAGGCGAGGCAGGCCGGGCGGGCGTTCGCGCCAGTCCTCCCACAAGAGGACGAGCAGCGCTGCCATGACCAGGAACATGAAGAGCGTCTCGGTCAGGAATGCCGCAGTGTGGAAGATCAGGTTCGGGAAGACGGCCAACAACAGGCCGGCCACCAACCCTACTTGTGGCCCAAAGAGCCTTCGCCCGACCTCGTAGACCATTGCAACGGTCGCAACGCCGAGGAAGAGCTGAAAGAAGCCCATCGTCAACACCAGGTTGTCCGGGATCGGCGTGTGCGTGACCAGCGCAAACACGGCGCCGAGAGCCGCCGGATAGCCGATAGGATAGTAGGCCGTCGGTCCGGCGGCGATCGATCCGACAGCGGGGAGCTCGTAGCCGATACCTTCCGCGATGGCCTGGCCGTAGCCGAAGTAGAACGTCGGGTCGTGGACGCCTTGCGGTTCGCGCGCGGCGTAAAGTACCCACAGCAGCCGTAGGATCGCCGCGATCGCGAGGATCACCACCAGCAGCCGCAACTCGGTCCCGGTACGCTCGCCTGCCCATGAGACCCAACGCTGGCGCGTCCATGCTAGCGCGGCTGACATGCAGAACTGGAGCTTAAGCGCCTATCTGGAAGGCTTCGGTCGGATAACGCCAGGCGCGGAATACCGTGTTCACATCACCGAGGATAGGGTTCAAGATGAAGAAGGGGTTAATATACTCCCAGACGATCTCACCGTCGATTGTGACCTCGAACAGGCGGCCGTAGTTGCCCTCCGAAATGAACGTGTTGCCGTTTGGCAAGCGTTGCGCGCTCGAAACGAACGGACTGAAGAAGTTGAGGATGCTCGCATCGATGTACTCCCACACGATCTCGGTTGTGGCCGGGTCGACCTCGATCACACGCGAGTAGTTGAGCCCACTGTTCTCGCGATGCCCGCCGTTATCGAAAATGAGGACATTACCGTTTGGCAGTATACTCGGGTTATGCTGCTGAGCCAGCTCAGGCGCACGCATTGTCCACCTGAACTCGCCACTGTCGCGATCAATGATACCGACGGTATTGACGTTGCGGAAGCTGATCAGCACGTCCCCGTTGGGGAGCGGCGCGATGCCGTTTCCATGCGTCCACTCATCGCGAAGGTCCAGGGCGTTGATCGGGTACTCTTCCGGCACCATGTGATCCCGCGCGTGCCACTCCCACACAGTCTCTCCCTTGCGGGTGACTTCGGCTACCCAATCCGTCCACATTCCCAACTCCTGCCCCGCAGGCTGGCCGCCTGAGACGCGCTCCTCCAACTCCGGCGGAAGTACCTCCGCACGCAGGATCAGCAGGTTGCCGTTGGGAAGCACGCGAGCATCGTGATGCTGGTCTTCGTCCTCGAACTGCCAGATTACGTTGCCGTCCCAGTCCACCTCCATGAGCACGCCGCCCTTGAAGACGAACGGTGGCGCGCCTTCCTCTTGCTGGTGCATGGCGGCGAATAGGTTTCCGTTCTCTAGCAGCTGCACACCGAACACGCTACGCTCACGCGGGTCCGTAGTGAGTGTCCAAGTGTTGACAACTTCACCCATCATGTCGACGACATACGCCGTGGTGCCCTGTAGCGTAGCGAAGAGCGTGTACCCGTCGAACGTCTTGGAAGGATCGTAACCGGTGAGGCCAGTGCCAGCCCTGCGCTGCCGCTGCTGCTCAACAGGGCCGACCACAGCTGGGTTTCCACTCATGACAGTCGCGGTGGCGGCCCCACCGCCATCTCCATCACTGCACGCTGCAACGGCGAGTGCCGCACCACCAACAGTGACCCCGGCAGCGGCCTTGAGCAGCCCTCTGCGTGACAGCGTACGATCTCGCCACGTCCCGTGAGTCATAAGCCACTCCCTCCTTCTTACTCTCCCAACACGATGCGCTCCATATTAGCCAACGCATCCCACACAGTCGATCGTCACGCCGTCATGGGAGGCGAGGCACATCTTCCCGACAGAGATTGCCCGTCGTGCCAGGCGGGATCTGCGGGACAAGCGTGACGACTTCCTCTCCAGGCCGGGCGATCGGGACCAGTACATCCTCGAAGACCTCTTCCCTCGCATCGGCGAAGAACACGTCGTAACCAGGCCTAATACGAGCGCCTAGATCATAGATGAAGAAGACATCAACCCCTCCCCAGATGACCTCTCCCACTGCCGGAAGCACGGCACACTGCAGCAGAGCTTCGTCCCAGAGCGAGCCGCCGCGTACGTAGACCGTGCTGCCCTCGGGTAACTCCGGGTAGAGGTCCTGTAGACCAGTTACCAGAGTGCGCCAGTCGCCGGTACTCGCTTCGAAGTCATCATTCTGGCTGACAGTCTGCCAGCCGTACAGGCTTAATACGCCGATCACGAGGAACGCGGTCAGAGCCGGAATGACAGGTCCGGTAGCCCGGCCGATGCGCGCGACGTCCGTCACCGTGACGGCGGCCAGCATGGAGAACGGGATGGTTGCGAGGTACACGTAGCGCGACGCCGACCAAAGCTTCAACGGCAGGAACGGTAGCAGTGCCAGTATCAGGAACGCTACGGCGAATCGAGCGGCGGCTGGCCCCCGAACGAATAGTACGAGGGAAACGGCCGCCAGTACGGGGCCCGCGACTTTGTGCGCGGTTTCGAGTTCACCGAGCGGCTCCATTCCAACCGGATACAGGAGGCGCCCAAGAAACAGCCAGAGGTTGTCGAGCATATGCATGCCGAACCCATAGCGGCTACTGGCCGCCACCGACGTACAATCGCAGACGGCGAGAGCGACGATGGCGGCGCCACCTATGATCGCGAACGGTGTGGCGATCATGATGAGTTGACGAAATCGACGCCGATCGCGCCACCAATCCTTGTCGCGCGACCAGCACAGCCCCAAGACCAATACAGGCATCGGAGCCAGCAGCGCGAGCAGGTCGTTCGCCGCGACTGCACCAGCAAACGCGACGATCGATGCCAGCGTCCATGGAATGAGTTGTTCCCGTGCGAGGCCCTCGTATAGGGTCACGAGAGCGAGCATCAGCAAGAATGCGCCCAGTACGTTGTTGAACGCGGTTACCTGCCCTACCGTTGGCACGGATGCTGGGGTGAGCCCGAAGATAAGAGCTGCCAGTAGGGCAGGCCAGACTTGACGCGACACACGTCGCACGAAGATGAAGATGAGGCCCGCTGTCATCGTATGTACCGCCAGCGAGGTCAACAGGAATGGCAGCGCAGCCAAGCCAACAGTCCGGTAGATGCCCCCGTAAGCCAGGCCGGTCAGAAAACGCCAGTTAGGCGTCTCGTCCTGCAGCAGGAAGAGGTCTTTGACGTAGCCGAGCGTACCCCGAGAAGAGAAGTCCGCTAGCGGTACGAAGTCGTCACCAAAGAAATAGTGATCCAGAACGGGCGCCTGGATCAGGAATGCCCCCAGAACGGCCGCGATTAAGGCGACGATTCCGCCTACGCGGGCGATCGGCGAACCCACTACGTCCGCAATCTGGCCGCTTCGCGCGCTTCTCTCCGGCTGGACGCGGCGAAGCCGTTCGGCCATGTGCGAGAGTCCTCTACTCAGGCTGCTTTACAACGCTGATGCCGAGCACGCGGAGCTGCTCCTCCGTGACCGCGAACGGCGCGCCAGTCATCGGCTCGGCACCGCTCTTCGTTTTGGGGAAGGCGATTACCTCGCGGATGTCTTCCTCCTGGGCGAGCTGCGCCACGATGCGGTCGATGCCGGGCGCGAAACCGGCGTGAGGCGGCGCGCCGTACTCGAACGCCTCCAGCATGTGGCCATACCTCTTCTGCGCTTCTGCATCGTCCATGCCAAGCATGTGTAGCACGCGCTCCAGCATCTCGCGTCGGTAGATTCGCACGCTGCCGCTGCCCAACTCCTCGCCGTTGCAGATGGTGTCGTAAGCGCGACTCCGAATACGGCCTGGATCCGTTTCAAAGTAGTGCAGGTCCTCTTCCATTGGCGCTACGAACAGATGATGCAACGCGTCCCAGCGCTCTTCATCCTCGTCCCATTCGACGAGCGGGAACTCGGTGATGAACGCGTAGTGGAGCATCTGCGGGTCGGCCAGCTTCAGACGGGCGGCGACCTCCCGACGCAGGCCATCCAGCGACGGACGCACGCGACTCGAGGATCCGGGCTCTAGCTTTGGCTTGCCGCCCTCGCCGGCAACGAGCAACAGTAGATCGCCTTGCTTTGCGTCAGAGCGTTTGGCGGCGGCCTCGACAAGGTCAAGCGCGAGATACTTCGCGACCGGAGAGCGGATTCCTTCTTCGTCGAGCGAGCCGGGCTGGCCAAGGATACCGATCGAGACGAGGCCCTTGGCCCCGAGGCCCTGCACGAACGTGGTGAGCGAGTCGATGTCCTTGCGCGAGAACTCGGTGCCGCCAGGCACGCAGATGCCTTCCACCGCCCCACCCGATTCGACCGCATTCCTGAACACGCCGAACTCCGATGAGCCAGCGAGGTCGCTGATGTCGAACAGCTCCATGCCATAGCGCAGGTCGGGCTTGTCCGTACCGAACCGACGCATCGACTCCTCATACGTGATCCGCGGGAAGGGTGAGACGTACTTGAGGTCAGGTCTGACATCTTCAACGAGGCCGGAGAACAGCTCTTCGAACAGCGAAAGCACGTCCTCTTCAGTTGCGAAGCTCATCTCGAGATCGAGCTGCGTGAAGTCGGGCTGGCGGTCGGCCCGCAGGTCTTCATCGCGGGCGCAGCGCGCGATCTGGAAGTAGCGCTCCACGCCAGCTACCATCAACAACTGCTTGTACTGCTGGGGGGATTGCGGAAGCGCGTAGAACGAACCTGGCTGCATTCGCGACGGTACGAGGTAGTCGCGGGCGCCCTCTGGTGTGCTGTTCGTCAGTATCGGCGTCTCGATCTCTGTGAAGTCCCGTTCGTGGAGAAACTTGCGGATAAATATTGTCGTTTTGTCGCGGAGCCGCAGGTTTCGCTGCATGCGCTCGCGTCGCAAATCGAGATAACGATATCGGAGCCGCAGCAGCTCCTCTACCTCGGTCTCCTCGTTGATCGGGAACGGTGGCGTCTTCGCCTCGTTGAGCACCTCCAGCTTGCGCGCGCGTACTTCGATCTCGCCTGTCGGCATGTCCGAGTTTTCAGTGCCCTCCTTGCGCGCGGCGACCTCGCCGGTCACGGACAGGACGAACTCTGACCGCACATCGCCAGCGATCTCGTGCGTTTCCGGCGCGTCATCAGGATGGAAGACGACCTGAACTAAGCCACGTCTATCCCGTAGGTCGATGAAAATCAGGCCGCCGTGGTCGCGACGACGATGCACCCAGCCAGCCACCGTTACTTCCTGGCCAACGTGCTCCTTGCGCAGATCGCCGCAGTAGTGTGTCTTGAGCATCTGACTCCCTGTTAGCCGAGTTTGGCACGTGCGGGGCAAGCGGGCAAGCGGGAGGACTGCTGCCATTCTCTCGGCTCCGGTATGATATCCGAGCCGAACAGTTCGGAGATCGAAAGGACAGCATGGCTACAGCAACGAAGATGTCAGCGCCCCGCCTCTGGATGCAGGCGCTCTATACGATCCCGCAGGTCGACCTGAGCCTGGTCGACCCCGTGACTCGCTGGCTTGTGCTTTCGCGCGCTTCGGTCGTGGTCATGACGGCGACGTCCGCCGTCCTGGGCGGGCTGCTCGCCGCTCGCGACGATGTGTTCGACTGGCCGCTCTTCGTACTGACGGCTGCCGGTCTCGTGCTGGCGCACACGGCAAGCAACCTCGTCAACGACTTCTGGGACTACCGTAGGGGCGCAGACAGCCCGGACTCCCCGCGCGCCAGGTACGGGCCACATCCGCTGACGGAGAAGTCCGCCGACATGCGGTCGTTCGCGCTCATCACGGTCGTCATCCTGGCGATCGCGACAGCGATCGGCATCTACCTAACCGTGGAGACCGGCCCCGGCGTCCTGATCTTCGCGCTGAGTGGCGCGTTTGGCCTGATGCTCTACTCGGGCGGGCCTCTGCCGCTAAAGTATTTCGGCCTGGGCGAGATCGCTGTATTCATCATCTGGGGACCGCTTATGATCGGCGGCACGTACTACGTGATGGCCGGCGACCTGCCGGGCTGGGTTATCCTAGCTTCATTCCCTTACGCACTCGGCGTCACAACCGTGCTTATGGGCAAGCACCTGGACAAGCTGGAGTTCGACACGACGAAGCGCATCTTCACGCTGCCTATGCTACTCGGCGAACGGGGCGCGCGCCGGCTCACGCAGGTGCTGTCGATCGGGATGTACGTTTCGGTCGTCGCGCTCGTGATCTGGCAACAGATGCCTGGATTACTCCTGGTGGCCGGCGCTCTTCCGCTGCTGTGGATGGTGCTGCGTGGCTACAACAAGGCAAAGCCGGACAAACCGCCCGAGCACTACCCAGCATGGCCACTCTGGTTCGTCGGGATGACCTTCATCCACAACCGACGCTACGGCATTCTGTTCGTCGTCGGACTGGCCGGGCAGATCACCGGCGAAGCGATCATCTGACGCAGCCAATCCACCACTGCACAAACGCCTACCCCTGCTACAATAGAGTATTGAACCGAATACTACGCTAGGCCGATTAAGAAACGAGGAACCTTGGCAGCGAAGCGCGACTACTACGACGTCCTAGGCATCTCCGGCAACGCAACGCCCGAAGACGTCAAGAAGGCGTTCCGGAAACTGGCGATGAAGTATCATCCGGACCGCAACAACAGCGGAGATGCCAGCGAGCAGTTCAAGGCTGTCAACGAGGCCTACGAGGTGCTCTCCGACCAGGAGAAGCGGGCCATGTACGACCGCTTCGGCCACGCAGGACCGCAGCAGGCCTTCGGCGGAGCGCGCGGCTTCGAGGGCTTCGGCTTCAGCGGTTTCGGCGATATCTTCGACGCGTTCTTCGGCGGCAGCACGGCCCGCCGAGGAGGGCCACGCCGCGGAGCCGACCTGCGTCAGAGCGTGCGCATCTCGTTCGAGGAGGCCGCGTTCGGTACCGACCAGACGATCAGCGTGGACGGTTACGAGTTGTGCTCTCGTTGCGCAGGCCGGCGCGCAGAGCCCGGTTCCGAACCGGAGCGCTGTAGGAACTGCGAAGGTACCGGCGAGTTGCGGCGCGTCCAGCAGAGCGTCTTTGGCCAGTTCGTCAACGTCTCCATGTGCGACCGCTGTCAGGGAGAAGGCGCGGTCGTCTCCAAGCCTTGCAAGACCTGCCGGGGCCGCGGGTACGAAGAGAAGACACGTAAGCTCCAAGTGAAGATCCCGGCAGGCATCGATAATGGGGCGCAGATGCGCCTAACCGGAGAAGGCGAAGTGGGCGAGCGCGGTGGGCCGCGGGGCAACCTCTACCTGCAGGTGAACGTGAAGTCGCACAAGCACTTCCAGCGCGACGGGGACGACCTGATCTACAACCTTGAGGTGAACTTCGCCCAGGCGGCGCTTGGCGACCAGACCGAGATCCCGACCCTCGAAAAGCCGCATTCACTGCGCATTCCGAGCGGGACACAGAGTGGTCAGGTCTTCGTCCTCAGGGGACAGGGCGTTCCCCACCTGCGCTCCGGCGGGCGCGGCGACCTGCTGGTCCACACACACGTAGTGACACCAAAGAACTTGTCCGCCGAGCAGAAGGAGCTCCTGGCCCGGCTGGCGGAATCGATGGGCACGCCACTCTCTCCAGACGACAAAGGCCTCCTCAACAAGATTAAAGACGCCCTCGGCTAACCCATGGAGCACCTGGAACTGGCTATCGCCGTCCGCCCGCATGCGGTGGAGGCGATAGCCGATCTCCTGCGACGGTACGCGCCTTCAGGCGTGAGCATCGAGACTCCTTTCGACGCGATCGATGAAGAAGGAGGCGTCGCGTTTCCCATCGATCGGCCTGTCCGTCTGCGCGCGTGGCTGCCCGCCGGCCAGGACGCGACGGAGTACGCTATCGACCACCTGCGGTCTGACCTGCTCGACCTCGAGAGCGATATCGTCGACGGGCTCAGCGTGAAGTCCGTTGCTGAAGCTGACTGGGCGGATGCGTGGAAGGAACATTTCCACGTCATACGCATGGGCAAACGGATCGTGCTGAAGCCATCCTGGCGCGAATACGACCCGGAGCCTAGCGACATCGTCGTCGAACTCGATCCCGGGCGCGCCTTCGGGACGGGCCAGCACGAGACTACACAGATGTGTCTGGTCGAACTGGAACGCCGCTCAGAGCCAGGGATGGTAGTTCTCGACGTAGGCTCAGGCTCTGGCATCCTGTCCGTTGGCGCGGCGCTGTTGGGAGCAGAGCGCGTGGACGCCGTAGACATAGACCCCGCGGCCGTCAGCGCGACGCTCCAGAACGCCGCGACTAATCAGGTATCGGACCGGGTCAACGTCCGACAAGGCTCATTAGGAGCAGCCTGGCCGTTCGATGAGGCGCCCTCGGGGGGCTACGACCTCGTGCTGGCCAACCTCAGCGCCCGCATCGTGCGAGAACTCTCAGGCGAACTGCTGGGCGCGCTCCGAGAAGGCGGCGCCGCATTCGTGAGTGGCATCGTGGCGGACCAGGAAGAGAGCTGCGTTGAAGCGCTGCTGCAAGCTGGAGCGAGAGGGCTGGAGCGTCGCGCCGACGGCGACTGGCGGCTCCTGATCGTCAGCCAGTAGGCCCAACGAGCCCAAGCGTCCAGAGCATCGGGTCGACCTCAACGCCGTTCACAATCAACTCCCAGTGCAAATGCGGCCCCGTCGCTAGGCCTGAGGCCCCGACGAAGCCCACCAAGTCGCCGATCGCTACAAGCTGGCCTTCTACTACCGCTGCTCCAGAGAGATGATGGTACGCGGTGAACACCCCCCCGCCGTGATCCAGCACCACGCTCAGGCCGCGGATCGGCATCTCATCGGCAAAGGCCACGCGGCCCGTGTTGGCGGCAGCTACTGGCGTCCCCTCGTCGAGACCAAAGTCCGTGCCGTGGTGGAAGCTGGTGACGGGGCCGCCATTGTAGCTTCGCCCGACGCCATATGGGCTGCTGATCGGGCCTGGAAGTGGCTGGAGAAAGACACCTGACCAGCGCTGCTCAGCGGTGTGTCGCGAGTAGAGGGCCTCGCGCATCGCGGCCTCTTGTTGCGATAGGGCAGGGTCAAGCAACGCGGACTGGTCCGGCGCCAACGTAATCGACTCGAACGGGTAGGCCGTTTCGACGACGGAGATCGTCGCGTCTAAGCGATCTAGGTCAGTTCCGTCTTCGGCACGCAACGCAACGACGACTGGATACGCACCGAGGGGTTGCGCGGCGCCCACGCCGATTACGGCCCAAAACCCGCCTTCCTTGGCGAGCATCGTGTAGTTACGGCCGTCGAACGAGGCCATCGCGGAGGCAGCTCGAGCGTTAACCTCGATCACGCCCACATCACCCTGCGGGATCTGCACGCTGGGAGTGAGGAGTTCCGGCGTCGGGGTCGGCGTAGGACTGGGTGTCGATGTCGGCGTGGCGGTTGGCGTCGACGTAGGCGTGGGCGTAGGCGACGCATCTGAAAAGACGCCGCAGCCCACAAACGCGAATGAGAATAGCAGCAGAGGCGAGAGGCGAAGCAGGCGCATTGGGCTTGCCAGTATTGTACATCGAGCCGCAGGGTAACCTGATGCACCTGCCTGCGAGCTATTGGAGGATCCTGCGCAACTCTGCCTTACGAGTCTGTCGGTCGCGCTACCTCGCCCAAGATCAGTCGAATTCCGTCTCAATTTCAGCCGCCCCGTTGAAAAACTCGTGTAACGTCTGGCTGTACCGGTGGAAGAGGTCTTCTTGTAGCTGGTCCTCGGCCTCGATCTTCAACGAGGCGCCGGAAAGCGTGAGGGCGTCGAGTGTGTGATCGAGGTCTGCTTCGCCGTTGCTGTGGATGTTCTCGATCATCTCCTGCCATGCGTCGGACGTGCCGGTCACAACGAAATCAGCCAACTCCGCCGGATTGTCCGCCTCGGAGACTCTTTTGCAGCCGTACCCTTTGAACTCCAGGATGAAACCGGCCCCCGGACCACCGTTCTTAGGGGCCACCATGACGCCCACATTCGCGTCGACGAAGCCGAACTTCTTGAACTTGTCAGGCTCTTGAGCTGCCTGTATTTGGAGTGCCTCAAACCATTGCGTGGACGGGAACTTCATGGCATTGCTCCTTCCGCTAGTACGGGGCCTCTTCTGAGATGCGAGTTACGGAACGGGGGTGGACTACGTGCTTTCGTCATGTCTACCCGCTCGATACCTCTACCATCGGGGCTTGAGAGCTTAGCCTAGTGCCTGCCATGTTGATCTACGTCTGCCAGACGGCCCTTTCCCCACAGCCATCCGGCAGGGTCCAACCGCTTTCGATTCTCGGAATGTGGCTCACCTAGGCGGCGCTCGCGGCTGCTATAATCGACGGGCTGCGAACGCACGGAGTTTCGCATGTGGAGGTGTCTTGGAAGACCCGAAGATCATCGCGGAGCGCATCCTCCAGAACGTCGAGCGCGTCATCATAGGCAAGGCGGAAGCCGTTCGTCTCGCCCTCGTCGCGTTGATGTGCCGAGGCCACGTGCTGATCGAGGATGTGCCGGGCGTAGGTAAGACGATTTTGGCGCGAAGCCTGGCGACTTCGACCGGCTGCAGCTTCCGCCGCATCCAGTTCACACCCGACCTGCTACCCACAGACGTGACCGGCGTTTCGATCTACAACCAGAAGACAGGCGACTTCGAGTTCCATGAGGGACCGATCATCGCGCAGGTCGTGCTTGCCGACGAGATCAATCGTGCGACGCCGAAGACCCAGTCCGCGCTCTTGGAATCGATGGGGGAGGGCCAGGTCACCGTCGATGGCGTGACGCACAAGCTGCCGCAGCCGTTCATCGTGCTTGCGACGCAGAACCCGATCGAGTACGAGGGCACGTTCCCACTGCCGGAAGCGGAACTGGACCGTTTTCTGCTGCGTATCGAGCTGGGCTACCCAAGCCAGACCGACGAGGTGCTGATCATGGAAGCCCAGCAACTCGCCCATCCGATCGATTCGCTGGAACAGGTGACCGATCCCAATGAGATCTTGAGCATCCAGCGCGCCATCAAAGAGATCTACGTAGACCCGCTGATCAAGCAGTACATCGCCGCGGTGAGCGCCGCGACTCGAGAGCACGAGTCGGTGTATTTGGGCGCCTCGCCTCGGGGCTCACTGGCGCTCTACCGGACGAGCCAAGCCTGGGCGCTACTGGACGGACGCGACTTTGTCCGGCCCGACGACGTCAAGGAGCTGGCGCTGGCGACGCTGGGACATCGAATCATCATCAGCCCCTCAGCGCGCGTCAAGGACATAGCACCAGCGAACATTGTCGAAGATTGCCTAGCGCGTGTGCCCGTGCCCGGCGCCCGCCCCGGACGGCCTAGCGAGCAGCCCGCTCGCTAACGAGCGATGCGCGGGCTCCTGCGCCTCTTTCGCATCCTCTTCATTGAGCGCCGCTCGCTCACGATCCTCACGACGCTGTTCTTCGTGGCGCTGATTGTTGCGCTCTCGAACGACTTTTGGCTGATGTCGCGACTGGCGAACCTGATCCTAATCGCGATCCCGCTGGCCTATGTCTGGACGCGCTTCAACCTGAACCACCTGGAGGTCACGGTAGAACGGCCCGTAGACCGGCTGCAGGAAGGCAACGACTTCGAGGAGCGCATCACCGTCACGAATACGAGCTGGTTCACGAAGCTCTGGCTGGAAGTCGAGGACCCATCCGACCTGCCGGGCCACAGCGCGAAGCGCGTCATCAGCCTTGGACCGAAGCAGCGACGAACGTGGCGCACGGTCTCGCAGTGCAGGCGACGCGGCCGCTATAGCATCGGGCCGCTTCAAATCACGTCCGGGGACCTGTTCGGCATGTTCCGGAAGACGAAGGCGTTCGGGCGGTCCCAGCACGTCCTTGTCTATCCGCGCGCCGTCGAGCTGCCGAACTTCTCTGTGCCACCAGCCCTGCTGCCGGGAGAGGGCCGCTTCCGAAGGCCAAGCCACTTGATTACGCCGAACGCGTCCGGCGTCCGTGACTACCAGCCCGGCGACAGCTTTAACCGAATCCACTGGCGCACGACGGCGCGCACGGGCAACCTGGCCGTGAAGCTCTTTGAGCTGGACCCGGCGAGCGACATCTGGCTGGTGCTGGACCTGCACGAAGACATACAAAGCGGCGAGGGCGATGACGGCACCGAGGAGCACGGCGTGCGCATCGCCGCGTCGATCGCGCGCTACTTCCTGCTGGCCAACCGCAGCGTCGGCTTCATGGCGTATGGCCAGCAGCTACACATCGAAGAGGCGCAACGCGGCGTGTCGCAGTACACGCGCATCTTGGAGCAACTCGCGTTGGCCAGAGCGATTGGCGACGTGACGCTGGCGGATCTGCTCAACCATGAGAGTCCGCGCTTCGGGCGCCACACGACGCTCGTCGCGATCACGTCATCGACGGATGAGTCCTGGGTCGTCAGCATGCAGATGCTGGCGGGACGCGGCGTCAAGCTTGCCTCCGTCCTCCTCGAACCGAGCACCTACGGCGGCGAAGCGAGCGCGCTGCTCGTGTTCGGCGCGCTGACGGCCGCCGGCATCTCCACGTATATGGTCAAACGCAGCGACGACCTGGCGCGGACGCTGGGAACCGAGGTTGGTGCCGCCACAACGACTGGGAGCGGCACATGAGACAGGCAAGCTGGAACGAGATGTTCGCGCCCCGGCGCGAGTCGCTGGTGCTGACGCCGGACATACCCCAGGAGCCGCAAGGGTGGCGTCGCTTCTTCTGGTGGGAGGACGTGCTCAGCTTCCTCCTTCTGAGCCTGATCCTGTTCGCCGTTGTCGATTCCGTGTATCGGGCCGGGTGGGTAGCCGAGATGCCATCGCTGTACCCGATCACGTTCTTCGGCCTGCTCATGGGCGCGATGCTGGCCCGCGTACGCTGGCCAGAGGTCGCGATCCATCTCCTGGCGCTGCCGCTCGGAGCAGCTGCCGCTCTCAGCACGATCCTGAGCATCGTCCCGGGCGCGACGCCGTGGGCGCGGTACGACGAGCTGCACGAGCGCATGGGCGCCTGGTTCAACATCGCGTTCAACGGCGGCATCAGCAGCGACGACCTGCCGTTCATCGTGCTGGTCGTCCCGCTGGCCTGGCTGGCAGCCTACCTCTCGTCGTGCGCGGTGTTCCGCTGGCGAAACGTCTGGCTGGCACTGATCCCAGCCGGCTTCCTGCTGCTCTCGAACGTCAGCTATTTTTCAGACCAGTTCAGCTTCTCCGTCCTCGTGTTCCTGTTTGCCGGGGCGTTGCTGGTTACGCGCCTGCATCTCATATCGCGTTCTAAGGCGTGGCGAGAGGAGGACACGCCGTACCCGCCATTCCTAAGCCTCTCCGTCCTCCATGTGACATTCTGGCTGGCGATCGTGCTGATGGTAGTAGCGTGGATCATGCCGCAGGCCGGCGAATCCGGGCCGCTGGGGGCAGCTTGGGATAACGCGACCGCTCCGATCTCTGCCCGGGCCGAGCGGCTCAGCCGCCTCTTCGTGGCTGTGCGTGGGCCGCAAGACGCGCTCGTGCATCGATACGACAACTTCGTGCCGTTCCAGGGAGCAATCGAGCTGCCGGAGACGCTGGTGCTCGACGTTGTGACCGAACCGCTCGACCAGCGCCGCTACTTGCGCGCCAAGTCGTTCGAGATTTACACACCGACCGGCTGGCGCCAGGGGGCGCGCCGCGACATCGAACTCGAGGCGGATGAGATCACACGTGTCGACGATGACCTGAGCGCTCGGACGACGGTGTCCGCCTGGATCACGTCGGAGGGGAAGACGGGCGATACCGCGTTCAGCATCGGCCAGCCACGCCGCGTGGATGAGCCTGCCACAGCGCTGTGGATGTCTGGACTAGAGAATGTCACCGGAGTCAACCTCACTGGCAGCTTACGCGACGGTTCGACCTTCCAGACGACCGGCAGCTTGTCCGTGGCGACGGTAGAGGAGTTGCGCAGCGCCGGCAACGACTATCCGGCGGTCATGCAACTCACCTATCGCGAGTTACCAGTCAACGTATTTATCGACGTCCGTCGGCTCGCTTTGGGACTGACAGCGGCCGACACGAACGCGTATGACGCGGCTGCGAGCATCGAGGATTACCTGCGTACATTCCCAATAGACCTGGACATCCCGCAGACGCCGCGCGGCCTTGACACGATCACCTACTTCCTTTTCGAACTCCAGCGGGGCTACTTCGACTACCACGCATCGGCGATGGTCGTGATACTCCGGTCGATCG
Source organism: Chloroflexota bacterium (assembly GCA_022562155.1). GTDB lineage: Bacteria > Chloroflexota > Dehalococcoidia > DSTF01 > RBG-16-68-14 > SZUA-185. Next base: position 49,895 of record JADFPV010000001.1, on the reverse strand, counting down.
ACATTCCGGCGCGGTTGGCCGTCGGCTACGTACTCCAGCCTGAGGAGCGTCAGCCGAATACGAATCGTTACCGCGTCACCGAGCAAAGCGCCTTCGCGTGGCCAGAGGTCTACTTCCCGGGGTTCGGCTGGATCGAGTTCAACCCGACGCCCAGCCAGCCGCGCATCCAGCGGTTTGAACCGATCATCGCCACAGCGGCCGACGACGAGGACGGCGAGGACGTTCCAGCGACGCTCGGTTTGGAGAACCTGCCCGGCCAGATAGGAGCTGAAGGCGACGCCGGCGCGCTGGCGCTGGGAACCGGCTCATCCAGCAACCGAAACCGCTGGATCCTCCTCGGTGTGTTGGCCGGACTAGGCGCGATTCTCATGACGGGCGCTGGCTGGGGGCGCTACCTCTGGGTGCGCGGACTTGCAGGGGTGCCCGAGGCGGCGCAGCGCTGGGAGCAGACGATCCGTTTGGCCTCGTGGTCCGGCAACGGACCGGACCCGGCGCAGACGCCCCATGAGTTTGCCGCCAAGCTAGGGGAGCGAGTAGGCGGGCTTGACGGCGTCGACGTACTCGCTGACAGATACGTCCAACAGCAGTTTAGCCAGGAGACCGCGGCGGCTCAGGAGGGCGCGGGCTTCACAGATACCTGGCAGAGGGTTCGAAACAGATTACTGCGGAAGCTGCTCCGGCTGAAGTAGCTTGACGGCCCAACACACCCTGACTATGCTGGCCTCGTAGATTCCCATGAAGCACGTATTGATTGAGACGAACCTCGGCTGGGCGGCCATTGGCATCGAGGCCGGTGCCGTCTGCGCAGCCGCGCTACCGGCGTCGCGAGGGGCGGCGGAACTGGCGATCACCGACTGGGGCGCCGACGAGCCCGCCAGCGAAGAAGAGGCCGCGCCGTTCATCGACATGGTGATGCGCGCGGCAGCGGGAGACGACATCGAGCTGGACGGCAACGTTCGCATAGGGACCGGCACGAAGTTCCAACGCGCCGTCTGGTACGGCGTCAGCACAATCCCAAAGGGCGAAGTGCTCACGTATGGGGAGCTTGCTGAACGAATCGGCTATCCCGGCGCCGCCAGAGCTGTTGGCCAGGCCGTGGGCTCCAACCCGATCCCGCTGCTCATTCCCTGCCATCGAGTGGTGGCGTCGAACGGCATCGGCGGGTTCGGCGGTGACATCAATCTCAAAAGGAGACTGCTCGAGGCGGAGGGCGTCCACTACTAGGCCGCTCGCGGTCAGTAGTCAGGGCTATCCGAGGAGCTTGGCTGGTCGACCTGGTCAGCCAAAGGCAGCGTCGAGTTCAGTTCCTGCGCCAGCTGCAGCGCACTGAGCGCTTCGCTCACTGTCAGTTCATCTTCCGCTCCAGCGAGCGCCGCTCGCAGCGCCTGGCTCAGCGCCTCCTGCCTGGCCTCCAGACCCACCGTCGCTTCGCCACTGGAGGCATCTGAGTCGCCGTCGTCGCCTGGCTCCTGCTCGCCGGGCGAGCCTTCCGCCGTCACTTGCTGGATCATGAGTTGCCGCACCAGCTCTAGGTTGTACTTGCCGTCGACATCGTCGGGATCGAGCAGCAATGCCTGTCGGAAGGCGCTAAACGCCTCGTCCAGCTCGCCCAGCAGCGCATAGTGGCTGCCGAGGTTGTAATAGGCCTGAGCGGCTTCTAGAGGGTCATCGATAGGAAATGAGCGAACGGTCGCGGCGGCCGCAAGCTCGTATTCCTCCAGCCGATGAAGCGTCGCGCCTGCGTTGTAATGCGGCTCCGGCCTGTCCGGATCGTCGACCGCCGCGCGGCGGAATGACTCCAACGCTTCCGCATAGTCGGCGCGTTCGTAGGCTCTGTTTCCCTCGGCAATCAGGTCGGCCGCCGCAGAGCTGCACGCGGCTCCCACCAGAAGGAGCGTGCTGAGAAGGCCAACTGCCCCTGCCACCTGGGGAACGCGACGCGGCAGGCGCAGACGCAAACCGCGCTCCGGCAGCATCATCTCTAAGACGAGCAGGAGTACCACTGCGAGCGCGACCCACTGGAAGCGCTCTATCGGTAGCCGTTGGCGCTCACTGGCGAAGATAGAGCGATCAAGGCGGTCGATGTCATCAGCCAGACCGGCCAGTTGTGTGCCGGGAGCGTAGCGGCCTCCGACACTTTCGATAGATATTTGTCGCAGCAGGCCTTCATTGAACCGCGTGACCACAGGTACGCCCTGGACGGGCTCTTCGTCCGGCACGGCAGCACCGGATAGCGTACCGAACCCGGCAGTGTAGAGCAGGATGCCCTGGGACGCGGCCGCTGACGCTGCCGGAAGCGCGTCGCCCTCGTGGTCCTCCCCGTCTGAGATGAGCAGGATCACGCGGCTCTCTGTATCGCTGTTCTGGAGAACACGCATGCCGGCCCGCACGGCGGCTCCCAGATCGGATCCCGGCTCGACGAGCAAGCTGTCCTCTCGGGCCCCGGCGACGAACACGCGCAGTGGCGCGGTATCGGTCGTGAGCGGCGAACGCACCACCGCCGTCCCGGCGAAGATCACGAGCCCCACACGATGACCACGCAAGCGCTCGACGAGCGCAGCAGTCTGCTCCATCGCTTGATCCAGTCTCGTCGGCTCTACGTCGGCCGCGAGCATGCTGCGTGACACGTCTAGCGCGATGACGACATCAGCGCCCTCCTGCTCGACGACAACGTGCTGGTCTCCGATGAGCGGCCGTGCCAACGCTACGGCCAGAAGTGCAACGGCCAGCACTACAAGCGATGCTTTGATCGTCCGCATCGCGTTCGATGTCCCATCGATTGCGCGTTCGGTCCGGCCGGGAGCGAACAGGGCCGCCGCATCTCGACGCCAGCGGGCCAGCGTTACGTACGCCAGTAGCGCCACCGGACACAACAGCAGCAGGGCGAGATAGGCCGGCGATTCGAAACTCATTAGGGCATCCGGCGTAGCACGAACGTACTCAGGACAACCTCCAGCGCAATCAGAGCGAGGGCGAGGCCGAGTGCGTAGGGCGCCAGCTCATCCACCGAGGCGAAACGCTCGGGACCAATGCGGGACCGCTCGAGCGAATCGATAGAGTCGTAGACATCGCCGAGCGCTTCGGGAGCGGCGCGAAAATAGCGGCCGTCCGTCAACTCCGCGACTGTGCGGAGCACCGTTTCGTTGAGTTGGAATGGGGCAGGCGAGCCTTCCACAGACGCAACATCCGTCACGCCGATGGTGTAGATGCGAACGCCCAGCGCCTGAGCGATGCGTGCCGCAGCCGTCGGCTCGACCTCGGGCCGGTTATTCTCGCCGTCGCTGAGCAATATTACGATGCGGCTCTCGGCCTTCGAGTCGCGCAGCAGGTTGATGGCGTCCGTGAGCGCGAGCCCGATCGCGGTGCCATTCGGCAGATCGAGGTCGTCTGCGCCGTCGACGAGGCTCTGGAAAGCGCTGTAGTCGACCGTCAGCGGGCTGAGAACGAAGCTACGCGAACGGAAGGCGACGAGGCCCAGCCGGTCCGTCTCGCGCTCTGCGACAAACCTGCGCAGGACTCGCTGCGCGATCTCCAGCCGCGATTCTCCGCCGGCCACGGGCTGTCGCATGCTCGTGGATGTGTCGAGGACGAGGACGATATCGATACCTTCCTGAGGCAGAACAGACTCGGCCTGGCCACTTTGCGGCCTCGCGACAGCGACGATCAGGAGCGCAATCGCCGCCAGACGCAGCACGACCGGGAGCCATCGGATACGAACGCGCCATGAGGCCGCGATGCCCTCGGCGCCTGAAAGGTTACTCAAGCGCAGGGTGGGGCGAGGTGCTCCACTGCGGAACTGCCACACCGCCAACAGGAGGACGACGGTCAGGAGTACCAGCGCCAGTGGCCAGTCGAACTGAAGGTTCATTCTCCTGGCTCCGCTTCCGACGTGAGCCTGACGACCTCACGCGCCGCAGCGAGATCAGCCTTGGCCCGTTCCCGAGCCGGTCTGTATCCGGCGAACTGGACAGCCTGGCACTGCTCCAACGTGCTCACGACCTGTCGGACCGCGAGCTTGTTCATGGCGATAGCGTCGAGCTGCTTCTCGATCTCGCTCGGCGTCATCGCGATCGCCGGAACGTCGAAGCGCCGCGACAGGTAGCGGCGTAAGGTCTCTCCTATGCGCTCGTAGTAGTCAGTCAGCTCTCCATTGTCGAGAAGGCCCGCTTCCTCGAGGTCGGTGAACTCTGCTCGGATGATGTCTTGGGCATCCTCCTCCGGCTCCACAGGCTCCTTCACAAGCACGGGCGGGCGGCTCAGCGTGGGAACGCGCGCAAGGGCCATCGTGAAGACAGAGATGGCCGCGAACCCTGCCATGAAGAGCGCTGCCCAGATCCACCTCGGCGGGCCGGTTGACGCTTGGAGGGGCGCCTTCAGATCTCGGAACTGGACCGGGACGTCCGGGGGCACAACGCTCTCAACCACGATCGAAGCCGGCTTCACTCGGAGTACTTCCGCCCCGGTCGCTGTGATGCTGAGCGGACTCAGCTCCACATTGCCGATGACGAACGCTGCGAGCTCGTACTCGAACAGCGTCTCACTGCGGCCGCCGGCGATCTCCCTCGTAACGGGCTCGGGTACGTCGATGAGGTCGAGAGGGGCAAACGCTTCCGGATCGTCAGGAGCTTCCAGCACGACTCCCGGGTCGTGTTCTACTGAGATGGACAGTGTGATGCGGTCGCCCACGGTAACGTGCTGCGGCTCTATCGTGACTTGGGCTGAATAGGCTTCCTGCCCGCCCGCCCGACTAAGGACGAGCGCGAGCACCAAAGCGGCCACGTACACGGCCCAACGCACGTTATCTCCTCCGGGCGCGGGCCTGCAGATATGCCGTGAGCGGCACGATGTAGTCGTGTTCGGTCGAGATCGGGACGACGTCAACGCCCAACGACATAAGCTGCCGGCGGCGGCTAAGCGCATCAGCTGACGCCCGCTCTGCGAACCGCTGTCGCACGCCTGCATCGGCCGTGTCGAGCCAGACACGACGTCCCGTCTCCGCATCCTCGAACTCGGCAAGGCCTATCGGCGCCATCACGCTTTCGCGGGGATCGCTTAGGGCCAGCGCGATCACATCATGGCGGCGGGCCGCATAACGAAGGTTGGATTCGAACTCCTCGTCCAGGAAGTCGGAGATGAGGAAAACGATGGCCCTCCGACGCAGGGCACGTTGCAGATACGCGACAGCCGTGGAGATGCTTGTTCCTCGGCTGGCAAGCCGGCCACCGATAAGTTCACGGAGGATGCGCAACGCGTGTCTTGATCCCTTGGCTGGCGGGACAAACGTCTCGATCTGGTCGGTGAACGTCAGCAAGCCCACTAGGTCGTTATTAGCGACGGCGGCAAACGCGAGCAGAGCAGACAGCTCGACGCCGAGTTCCGCCTTTGTAGAAGCCTCCGTGCCGAACTGCTGTGAGCCGCTCAGGTCGAGGGCGATGAGCACCGTCAGCTCCCGCTCCTCGACGAACTTCTTGACGTAGGGGACGCCCATGCGCGCGGTGACGTTCCAGTCGATGATGCGTATGTCGTCGCCGGGCTGGTACGCCCGCACCTCGGAGAACTCAAGGCCGCGACCGCGAAAAACGCTGCCGTATTGCCCGAAGAGTCGTTCGGCTACGAGTCGCTTCGCCCGGATCTCCAGCCGGCGCACGCGGCGCATCAGATCCGGGGAACTGATCGCGACATCTGAATCGGCTTTCGCCATGGTGTGCAGTCTATAGTATCGCGATGCCTGAGCTAGCGGCCGTCTTCCTTCTTGAGGCCGATCTGTGAGGAAAGCCCCGTCCGCCGGTCCGGGCTGTAGTCCTCATCGCTGGAGTTCTCATCGAAAAAGGTGAGCCCCGTCTCCAAGACCCGGCGACCGTATTTCTGGCGTAGCCGGTCGATGTTGTGGAGCAGTACTTCTTCGTCCTGCTCTTGCGAGTTGAATAGATCGAGCTGCACAGAGTCGTCGGTGAAGTTCGACGTCCCCAGCCCGATCAGCCTTACCGCGCGGCCGTCCTCGGCGAGCGCCCGGTCGAGTAGCGCCGCAGTCTCCTCGTACAACACGTCATCCGCGAACGCCGGACGGTCAAGCGTGTGGCTGCGGGTGATGGTCGTGAAGTCGCCGTACCGCAGTTTCAGCGTGACGCAGCGCGTGCGCATCTTCGATCGCCTAAGTTCCGCGCCAACGCTTTCGGCGAACCCGCGGAGCGTAGCGAGCAACACCTGCCTGTCAACGATGTCCTCTGCGTAGGTCCCTTCGCGGCTGACGGACTTCGCCGGGTCTCGATCAGCGGGCACGGCCTCGGTATCGAACCCCCGAGCCCGCTGGGCAAGCGACCGTCCCGCCTGACCGAAGAGGCTCCTGAGTTGTGACTCCGGCAGCGCGGCGAGCTGGCCAAGCGTACGGACTCCCTGTCGCGCCAGCTCCGACTCGGCCTTCGGTCCGAGGCCGGGCAAGTCGCGCACGGGCCGCTGCTCCAGAAACTCCGCTTCCTGGCCGAAGGGGACGACGAGCAACCCATCCGGCTTGGCAGCATCTGACGCAATCTTCGCGACCGATCGCCCGGAGGCCACCCCGACTGACGCCGCGATCTTCAGGTCTTCGCGCACCCGATGGCGAATCGATTTGCCGGCCACGCTCCCGAGCGTCTCCGGGGTGGCGACTTCGGCCTCGCTCACGCCCGCGAGCGACATCACGACCGGCTCACAACCCGTGAGGTCCAGGTAAGCCTCGTCAAGGCCCATCGGCTGAACGATCGGCGAGTAGTCGCGGAGAATGCCGTGGAACAGCTTGGACACACGTCCGTAGGCACGATAGTCGCCTCGTAGGAAAATCGCCTGTGGACAGAGCCGGCGGGCCGTGCGGAGCGGCATGCCGGACCGCACGCCGAAGACGCGGGCTTCGTAGGAAGCCGTCGCGGCCACGCCCCGGCCGTCGGGGTCGCCGCCGACGATGACGGGCTTGCCGATCAGGCTTGGATCGCGAACCTGCTCGACCGCGACATAGAACGCGTCGAGGTCGACGTGCATGATGGTTCGAGGCGTCTCGGACATAGGCCCGACCTCATTGGGCGTACAGGCGAACCTCGTTCGCGCTATAGAATATGCGTGCTAATTGTAAATTCGGGGCCGCACCCTGTCAACCTGAGGCTATCGCAACGCCGACCGTATGGGACGTCCGACGAATGCGCTAAGCAGAGTACTCACGACGCTTACGATCAGGGCCGCCAGGAAAGCGGCCACGAAGCCATCAATGTCCACGTCGAAATCGAACAGGCCGGCGAGCCAGGCTGTGAGTGCCAGCATCACGGCGTTGATGACGAGGTGAAACAGACCTAGGGTCAGGCACGTCGCCGGCAGACCGACGAAGTCGGCGATCGGCTTAACAACAGCGTTCACGGCCGCGAAGATGGCAGCCGCCGCGATCAGCGATGGCCAGCCATCGATATCGAACCCGCTCACCCACTCAGCCGCAAGCCACAGTGCCGCCGCGTTGATGCCCAGACGAACGCCAAGAGCCAGCAGGCGCGATTCGCGCTCCTTTGGCATGGGTTACTGGACTATCGTGACGACTACTCGTCCGAGGGTGTGGTCGTTTCGCTATTCGAACCGTAGCGGCGTCGCGCGATGCGCTTCACCATACGCCAGACGCGATTCTGGCGATTGCTGACTCCGGCTGCGCGTTCGATCTCCTCAGACGTGATTTGCTCGAGGATCTCATCTGGGTGCTGGCCTCGCCTTAGCCGCCTCGCTACGGCGACACCGGCCAGTGCCATCAACGCGCCGGACACGATAGCGGCAGGACCGGCGTAGGCCCTGTAACGCTTAGCCAGCTCGGGGAACTTCTCCGTTGCACGATGAGCAAGATTGAGTGCCTGGGTCGTCGCGTTGTCGGGCGCTTCGCCTTCGACACCATGTTGCCACAGCTCATCTTGGTCCATCTCGGTCATGTCATCTTCAGGTTCCACGGCCGTGGGGCGCTCAGCGGCGCGGGTCATAGCGGGACCTCCTCAGAATGCCAGGTAGGAGAGCAGGGATGCTCAGACCTTTAGCATACCACCGATCTTCCTATGGGCAACTTGGAACGATCTGTCACTCAGGCCGTATCTTCCGCATCAGGTTCGCCATCTCGATGGCGCTGACAACGGCATCATACCCCTTGTCGGCCTTGCCCCCCGCCCTATCAAGGGCCTGCTCCAGCGTGTTCGGCGTGATAACGCCGAAGATCACAGGGACACCCGTATCAGCGGAGACTTGGCCGATCCCCCGCGCTGTCTCGGCTGAAATGAAGTCGAAATGGGACGTCTCGCCGCGGATCACTGCTCCCAGGCAGACAACCGCATCATACGCTCCCGACTCCGCGAAGGCCCGAGCCACCGGCGGCAGCTCGAAGGCCCCGGGCGTCCACGCGACGGCAACGTTTTTGTCTTCGACACCGTGCCGCTCCAGCGCCTTGCGAGCGCCTTCGAGCAGTCTTGAGGTGACGGGTTCGTTGAAGCGAGACACCGCGATGGCTATGTGCAGCCCTGCTCCGTCCAGATCGCCCTGATAGGTCGTGCCCATTGCGCCCGCTAGAGGCTTCCTTCCTCGTGCGAATTGAGCTGGTGGCCCAGCTTCGTGCGCTTGGTTTCCAGGTAGCGGACGTTGTGCGCGTTCGGTTCGACTTCGATCGGTACGCGCTCGACGATTTTCAGCCCGTAGCCTTCCAGGCCCGCCCGTTTGGTCGGGTTGTTGGTGAGAAGACGGATATCCGTGACACCGAGATCAACGAGGATCTGCATGCCGATGCCATAGTCGCGGCGGTCGGCCGGAAAACCGAGCGCCTGATTCGCCTCGACGGTGTCTAGGCCTTCGTCCTGCAATGCGTAGGCCCGCATCTTGTTGTGCAGGCCGATACCACGGCCCTCCTGACGCATGTAGACGATGACGCCTCGCCCTTCCTCAGCAATCATGCCCATCGCCATCTCGAGTTGCTCACCGCAGTCGCAGCGTTGGCTGCCAAAGACGTCGCTAGTGAGGCACTGGCTGTGGACGCGGACGAGGACCGGCCCGCCCTCCGAGATGTCCCCCATCACAAGCGCGACATGCTCATCGGCATCGATCGGGCTCTTGTACGCATACGCCTTCCACTCACCAAACTTGGTGGGCAACACAGTCTCCTCGGACCGCTCGATCAAGCGCTCATTCTGCTTCCGATACGCGATGAGCTGGTCAACGCTGATGATCTTCATCTTATGCCGTGTGGCAAAGCGCTTGAGGTCCGGCAGCCGCGCCATGGTGCCGTCTGCCTTCATCATCTCGCAGCAGACACCGGCAGGGTTGAGCCCGGCCAAGCGGCAGAGGTCTACCACGGCTTCCGTTTGGCCGGCACGCACCAGCACGCCACCGTCGCGAGCGCGCAGCGGGAACATGTGGCCAGGCATGACCACGTCCTCGGGACGCGTCCTCGGGTCGATCAGCACCTCCACGGTGCGGGCGCGGTCGGCGGCAGAGATACCGGTGCTGACGCCTGAACGGGCTTCGACTGTGACCGTGAACGCCGTGCCGAAGTGCGAATCGTTGCGGCCAACCATCATCGGAATGCCAAGCTTGTCGATACGTTCGGACGTCATCGAGATGCAGATCAGGCCGCGGCCGTACTTGGCCATGAAGTTGACGGCGTCCGCATCGACAAACTGCGCCGGCAGCGTCAGGTCGCCTTCGTTCTCGCGGTCCTCGTGGTCAATGATGATGACGAAGCGACCCTGGCGGTACTCCTCGATCGCTTCTTCGATCGTCGCCAGCACTGGCGTCGAAGCCTTCTTACTCTTGGCCATGTTCCCCCTCCCTGGCAGCCCGCTCTTGTCGCGCTGCTATGCTCCTCACAAGCCGTGGCCGCCGCCTTGCGAGGCCTCGAGGAGCTGCCCGACGTAGCGGGCGATGATATCGGACTCTAAGTTTATCCTATCGCCAGGGGCTTTTCGAGTGTGATTCGTGTGCTCCTGTGTGTACTCGACAAGCGAAACAGCAAAGGTATCATCCGTCTTCTCGATCACGGTCAGACTAGCGCCATCGACCGTAATCGGGCCCCTGACGATGACATAGTGAAGGATCTCCGGCGGCGCTTTGTAGCGGGCAATGATCGCACCAGCTTCCGGCCTCAGCGACTCCAACGTGCCCGTCGCCTCGACTACTCCACGCACGAGATGGCCGCTCAGGCGATCGGCAAGCGTTAGGGAACGTTCAAGGTTCACGGGATCTCCCGGCTTAAGGTCGCTCAGGTTCGTGCGCCGGTACGATTCAGGCATCACGTTCGCCGCGAAGCCCTTCTCGTCCTGGAACCCGACTGTCAGATCGACGCCGTTCACGGCGATGCTGTCTCCCAGGTTGGTGCCACGCACGAGCTTGGCATCGATGACGAGCTTGCCCTCCTCCGCTTCGCGGACGACGCCGAGCTCCTCGATGATGCCGGTGAACATGACGTTGCTATTGTAGCCGCTTCGCCCTACGCCTGGGCATGGCCCGCCGGACCGTCTTACGCTCCTCAAGGGCCGCCCGCAAGAACGCCTCGATCCTGGATCGCGCCCTACGCTTGGTAACGTGCGCGAGGCCGGCGTCGTGGTAACCAGGCAGCCAGAACTCATACGACAACAGCGCGCGCAGACCGCGCAAGAGGTCGAAGTACCAAATGTCTGGTACGGGAATGGCCGCATTCGATTGGTAGGCCTGGCGGAAGACCTCCGCCGCCGCGAGATCGAGGATCATCGCCAGGTCGATCCGGCACTGCGAAACGTCGGTGCGTGGATCGCCGATCTCAGCGTGCGTCCAGTCGACCACGCCCGCGAGCTTGCCACGATACCAGACCGTGTTGCCTGGCCAGAAATCGTCGTGCACCAGGGTCGCTTTCTGCCAGTCGACGTGGTCTATGTCTTCGACGAGAGCCGCGTGGACCGAACGCGCGAGCGCGCCGTGTTCTTTCGCGGAGGGCCAACGCCTCTTGAGCTCCTGGCGCACGCCATCCCGCAGGTGCATATTGAGGATCGACAGGTCGAAGCGATCCGACGTTACTGCATGAATCGCGAGCAGCGCCCGCGCCAGCTGGTCCGCCCAGGCCCACAGGTCGCGCGGCAGATAGACAGGAGCGCCAGGCAGATAGGTCAGGACAATCGCAGGCACGCCGAACAGCTCTGCCTCCGCGTCCAGCAGGAGCGGCCTTGGCGCTGGAATACCGGCCTTCTCCACGAGCTGAAGAACGTGGTACTCGTGCGCGACGTGCTCCGGCTGCGACGAACGGTTATCGCGCGGGAAGCGACGCAGCGTGACCTTCCTCCGCGCACCGCCCGCCCGCTCAATATCGAGCACGTCCATCCGCGCGCCGACGCCGCCGCGCAGGCGGCGCCTTCCTACTAGCCGTCCTCCTGGTTCGAGTCGCTCTACCAACCGCGCAAAGCTGCGAGGCGGCGCTCGATTGCCCGCCACGCCTACTGCCCGAGGAGCGGACACCGCCTCACAACGATGCCAGCCCGGCCTCCGCCTCGCGGACGGTACCTAGCTCCTCGATGATGCCGGTGAACATCCCTAGTTCTGGGCCTGGCCGTCCGTAACCTGGCCGGCGAACCTCGAAATGAACTGCGTCAGCTCCGTCGGGATCAGCCACTTGCTTGATTCGCTGTCGGCGAGAGCGCGCATCACTTCGAGATACTGGAGGCTCATGGTGTTCGGGTCCAGCCCCTTACCCACCTCGTGGATCTTCTCCAGCGCGCTAGCGAGACCTTCCGCCTCCAGCAGGGCCGCCTCTTTCCCACCTTCAGCGTGGAGGATGGCCGATCGTTTCTCGCCTTCAGCGCTCAGGATGGCCGCTGCCCGGTTTCCCTCCGCCACCTTAACGGCGGCCTCGGCCTGGCCATCGGCGTCAAGAACGGCCGCGCGCCGGTTGCGCTCGGCGGACATCTGGCGGCTCATCGCTTCCTGGATATCACGCGGCGGCGTAATCTCCTTGATCTCGACGGCCATGACCTTCACGCCCCAGCGGTCGGTGACTTGGTCCAGCTTGACCTGCATCGTCTGGTTGATCTGGTCGCGCTTGGCGAGCACGTCATCAAGGGATATGTCACCAACGACAGCGCGAAGCGTGGTAACCGCCATGCCGCGCGCGGCCCACATGTAGTTCTCGACCTGGACCACCGACTCAATCGGCTCGACCACCTTCAGATAAACAAGCATGTCGACCGAGACGGGCGCGTTGTCCTTCGTAATGCACGTCTGCGGCTCAACGTCGAGCACATCCTCGCGCAGATCGACCGTCACCACTTGGTCGATAATGGGGAATAGGGGGAAGATAAAGCCAGGCCCCTTGGCGCCCACCAACCGGCCGAATCGGAAGTGCACTAGCCTCTTGTATTCGGGAACTATGCTGAAGAAGAATGGCATTGCCGTCTCCTTACGTTGATATCGCCCGTGCGGATGTGTATCCGGTGATCAAGAAGTCGTCGCCGAGACGCTCGACGCTAACGTCGTTCAGCCGAAGCGCGTCCGCCATGCGCTCGGCGCCGCGGCCGACGACGGCTGATGGCGCGTCGCCACCAACGATCAGCGGCGCGACGACGGCATGTACCTTGTCGACGAGGCCTTCGTCGAAGAATGAACCGTGCAGAACGCCACCGCCCTCAACTAACAGTGTCAGCACGTCAGACTCACCAAGGTGCTTCACCAGCGCCGGCAGGCTGACGCGACCCGCGCCGTCGTCCGGCAGGACTTCGACGCGAGCGCCGGCCTGCGTCATCTCAGCACGCCACGCCTCCGGCGAGGCGCGAGTCGTCGCGATCAGCGTTGGCGTGCCGCACCCGAGAACGCTGGCGTCCTTAGGTGTGCGGCCTTTGGAGTCTATGACAATGCGCAACGGCTGATGTTCGGCCAGCTGAGCCTGGCCTGAGCCTGCCGAAGGAGCCTGCCCTGAGCCTGCCGAAGGGGCAAGACGGGCTGTTAGCTGCGGGTCGTCTATCAACACCGTGCTCACGCCGACAGCGATGGCATCGATGCGCGTTCGCAACTCATGCGACCAGGCGCGCGTTTCCGGGCCGCTCACCCAGCGAGAGTCGCCGCTGGTCGCGGCGATCTTGCCGTCGAGGCTAGTAGCGAACTTCGCGATCACGAACGGGCGGCCCTGTGTGCGATGCATCAGATAGCCTTCGTTGATGCGCCGGGCCTCGTCCTCGCCCTCACCCACGACCACGGGTATCCCGGATTCCGCGAGCTGCGCCTTCCCCCTGCCAGAAACGTGGGAGTCCGGATCCTCGTGCGAGAAGTGCACATCCGCAACGCCGGCGGCGATGATGGCTTCCGTACAGGCCGCGGTGCGCCCTTGGTAGCAGCAGGGCTCCAGGGTGACGTAGAGCGTCGCGCCGTTGGCCTCCGAACCGGCCGCCTGCAGCGCGACGATCTCGGCGTGGCGTTCGCCCGGCTTCTCGGTCGCGCCCTCACCGACGATGCGACCATCCTTCACAAAAACTGCGCCGACAGCGGGGTTCGGACTCGTACGGCCCTGCACTTCCCGGGCCAACGCCAACGCCCGCGACATAAACTTGCCCGCCTCTTTAGTGTTGTGGTCGCTCACTGGCCGCCTTCCCTGAACAGACCTGCCTGCTTGCCCTTCTGCAGCTCATCCTGCTCCAGCTCGTCGTCCAACTCGTCCCAGACGCCGCTTGGCAGCGGACCGGTCTGGCCCTGGTACTTGTTTGGCTTCGAACCGTACGGGTTCTCGACGGGTGACGACATCCGCTCGAACGTGAACATGCAGATGCGCATGCGGGGGTAGAGCGCCACTGGCATCACGCCCAGGTTGCCCAGCTCCATGGTGGCAGTGCCGTCCCAGCCCGGATGGAAAATGCTCGCGGTGCTGTGCACGATAATGCCGAGGCGCCCCAAGCTGCTGCGGCCTTCCAACCGTCCGAGCAGATCGTTGCTGATGGTCAGCCGCTCGATCGTCGATGCGAGCACGAGTTCATGAGGGTGGATGATGAACGGCTCGCCCGGCTTGACGTCGATCTGACGCGTCGTGCCCTTGGCCGACTCCGGCTTCCGGGGATCAATATAAGCCTGCTTGTTGCGCTCGAAGACGAGGAACGTAGTGGCGAGGCGCAGGTCGATGCCATCCGGCCCGATGCGGTCCTCCAGACCATCGCTGGGATCGATCCTGATCTTGCCTGATTCGAGTGCGGCGCGGATATCGCGGTCTGAGAGGATCACGTGCGCTCCTGTGTAGTGAGGTGTTGCCAGCCAGGCGTTTTGGGGCTCCATTCTAGCATAGGAGTGAAGCTCCTCTACTCGCGGTTAGGTTGACACCACTTCTGACGCACGCAATAGTCAGCTACATCCCATCATCGTAGCCGGGGGCATCCGCGTGCGGGTTAAACAATCGGGCATGGTCGCGTACATCTCCGTGGTGCACGGGCTAATCCACACCGTCGAGTTCAGCTACGCGGCGCTGCTGTCGCGCATCGACAGCGAGTTCGGCGCGGGCCTCTTTGTGCTGGGCATCATCGCGAACGGATTCGCGTTCACGTTCGGGTTCAGCGCGCTGCCGTCGGGAATCCTAGTCGATCGTCTCGGAACGCAACGCGTGCTGACGATCGCGTTCACGCTGGCGGCGATCGCGGCGCTGCTGGTCGCGACGTCGCCTAATACTGTGGTGCTAGGCCTGTTCCTCGGTCTTCTGGGGCTGAGCATCGGGCTCTATCATCCGGCGGGCATCTCGTTCATCGCGCAGGCAACGTCCCGGCGAGGCTTGGCGCTCGGCTGGCACGGGCTGGCAGGCAACCTCGGAATCGCGGCCGCGCCGATCATCACGATCGGGATGGCGGAGGCGTTCGGCTGGCGCTGGGCGTATGTGCTGATGGCCTTCCTCTGCCTGCTCGCAGCGCTCTCACTGCGATTCGTCACCATCCGTCCCGAAGCCAGCCAAGAGCCGGCTTCCAACGAGGAGGCCGACCGATCGGCAACGCGCCGTTTTCGCATGCCGTTACCCCTACTGCTCGTCTACGGTGTGTTCGTACTCAACGGCTTCATCTATCGAGGCAGCCTGACGTTCCTGCCCGTTCACATCGAAAACACGCTCAGCCTTTCCTGGTTCGGTCTCGATGAGGTGTGGCTTGCCAGCTCGCTGACAACGCTGGCGTTGTTAGCCGGGGCGGTTGGGCAGCTCTTCGGCGGAGCGCTTTCGGAGCGCTTCCGCCTTGAACGCATGGCCATACCGTTAACGTTCGCGCTGCTGCCCACGCTGCTGCTGATCGGCGTTTCGAGCGGCATCTGGGTGGTGCTCTTCGCCTCGCTGTTTGTATTCGCGAACTTCTCCAGCCAGCCGATTTACGCTGGGCTGATCGCCGACTATACACCACCCCAGGCGCTGGGCCGTAGCTACGGCGTCTCGTTCTTCGCAGCCTTCGGCATCGGATCGTTCGCGGCCAGCTTCTCAGGCTTCTTCGCGGACCGCTGGGGCACCGACTCCGTGTTCCTGGTGCTGAGCGGCTTCGCCGTTTTGACTCTGATGCTGGCTGCCGGCATCTGGTACTTGGGCGAGCAGGCCTTGCGTAGGGAAACAGCAGACAGCGAGACTGTAGACACATCTGGAGGTTGAGTATGCCCTACAAGGTCACCGTCGGACGAAACACGCTGCGCTTTGCGGCCGCCCACTTCGCGACGTTTGAGAACAGCTGCGAACCGCTGCACGGCCACAACTACGATGTGATCGTCGAGGTCGAGGGGGAGTTGACCGACGTCGGCTGGCTCTTCGACTTCGGCGCGTTGAAGAAAATCACGCGTGACCTGTGTAAAGAGCTGGACCACAAGTTTTTACTGCAGCGCGACAGCAAGGTGCTCAAAATCGACGAAGGCAAGTCAAACTGGAAGATCCGTTACGAGGCCAAAGGCTGGGTGTTCCCGAAAGCAGACGTGATCGCGCTGCCGATCGACAACAGCACGGTGGAGCAGCTCGCGCGCTGGTTCGCCGAACACATCCGGGCGCTACTGGAGGAGCGAGGCGCGAAGAACATCACATCGCTGGCCGTTGGCGTCGAGGAGATGCCCGGCCAGGCCGGGTGGTACCGCGAAGGCTAGCGCGTGCCGAGCGTCGACGAGATCGCGTCCTCGGTGGACGACCACGCGCTCACGCCAGTCGTCCGCAGTATCCTCGGTGACGATCGAGCGCGGCTCGGGGAATGGAAGTACGCACAGCTAGCGGTCGTAAGCGGTCTACCAGACTACCGAGGCATCCTTCGGTTCAAAGGCTCAGCCGAGGTTGGCGGCCACTCGAGGCCGTGGTCCGCGATCCTGAAGGTGGTTCGCCGCCATCCGACCGCCACTGACAATCCTGCGCACCCTGGGTTCTGGAATCGTGAAGCGCTCGCGTTTCGGTCAGGCCTCCTGAGCGACCTACCCGGTCTCACTGCCGTCCGTTGCTACGACATCACCGAGACGAAAGGCTCGACGTTTGTCTTCTGGCTGGAAGACCTCGTCGACGAGTACGAGAACGGCTGGCCGCTCGAACGGTACGGGCTGGCCGCGCGGCATCTTGGCCAGATGGGCGGCGCGTATCTGGAGAAGCGCACGCTCCCAGATCAAGACTGGTTGCTGAGAAGACCCGGAGGCGCAGGCGGTGGCGGTGGGTGGGCCGCCGCCGGAGCGTTGATCAGTGACGAAAGGACGTGGCAGCATCCTGACGTAAAACGCGCTTACCCGGAGCCAATCGCCGAGCGACTGAAACAACAGTGGGCTGACCGACGGGCCTTCCAGAATGCGATCGCTCGACTACCCACCACGCTCTGCCACAACGACTCGCATACCGAGAACCTCTTCTCGCGCTCACGCGAGGACGGTACGCAGGAGACGGTCGCCATCGATTGGGAGCTGGTGGGCATCGGGCCGCTGTCAGGGGACATCACGTACTTGGTGATCGCCACGCTGCGCCGGATGGCCGTCGACATGAAGGACGCCGACGCGCTGGAGGATGCCGTACTGGATGGTTACGTCGCCGGCCTGCGCGACGCCGGCTGGAGCGGCGATGAACGCGCGGTGCGCCTTGGCTTCACGGCAGCCGTCGCGTTGCGCTTGGGACTCGTGCCACAGACGCTCGACCTGATCCTGAACGAACAACGTCGGGAGCAGGTCGAACGTAGTTGGCATCGTCCAGTCGAGGAGGTCATCAAGCGCTGGGCGCAGGTCGCCTACTTCGTGCTCGATCGCGCCGACCGAGCGCGGCAGATGCTGGCTGCGCGTTAGCGAGGCCTAGGGCAGCGCCAACGCGTGGAAGATGTTGTTCGGCGTCGTGGTGAAGTAGGCAAGGCCGCTCCCAAAGTAAATCTGACCATCGACGACAGCCGCGCCGCTCGTGATCGTGCCGCCGGTCTGGAACGTGAACAGCTTCTCGCCGGTCGCCACGTCGAACGCCTGCAACTCGCTCTCGGCTGACACGTAGCCGACGCCGTTCGCGATCGTGATCGGCGCCCAGACCCAGGCTGGCAGCTGCCGTTCCCATAGAATCGAGCCGTCCTCGGGGTCCATCGCCATCAGCACGGACGTACCAAATCCGCGAGCAGCGCCGGCCTCGCTCTCGCCAGTCGCGGGCTCGCTCCCCGGGCCATCGCTCTCTCCATTGTTGCCGGCTACGATGATGCGCTCGCCATCGTAGGCGCCGTTGTTGAAGACCCCGCCGATGAGCGCGCTGCCCCCGCTCACCTGCCTGCTCCAGACAACTTCACCGGTCTCGCGGTCGAGCACCCAGAACATTCCCGACTTCTGGCCGGCGCCGAGTAGCTTGCGCTCATTCACGTCGAACAGAATTGGGTTCGTCCCGAAGTCGCTGTCCTCACTCCGCGGATTGACGATCGTAAAGAGATCTCCCTCGGTGAGCTGCGTGAGCCAGAGCAGCTCGCCGGTCTCGACATCGAGCGCGAAGATGGAGTCGGACGTCCCGCCGGCCTGACCTGTGTAGTTGTTGCCCGTAGTCCCGTAGATGACACCGGCCTCCGCGTCGATCGATACGGACGACCAGACGGCGACGCCGTTCTCGGGTGGTTCCACGGTGTAGTAGCGCCACACCTCCTCGCCCGTCTCTCTATCGAAGGCGACGACGGCACCTCGGAAGGTCGCGTTCTCCGCGACAACGGCCTCCTCCCCCGACGAACTGCCGACGATGACGAGATCGCCATAGACGACCGGCGATGAGAACCCGCTCGCGTTTGGGTGCGGGTCGACCACGGCCTGCCACAGCTCTTCGCCCGTCTCAGGGCCGAGCGCGTGCACGACCGAGTTGCCCGCGTTCACGAAGAGCATGGCGTTGCTGAACGAAGGCGTCGACGTACCGCGGATGTCTTCGTTCTCCCAGATCAGTTCGCCGGTCGCGACGTCCCGCGCGGTGAAGCTATCAGTCGACAGCACATAGACGACGTTGTCCACGACGGCAGCCATGCCGTTAACGGGTGCTTCGATTTGCCAGAACTCTTCCAGGTCGCCCACGTTGGCGACGGAGACCGTGCCCTCATGCGTGTTGTGGAAGCTGGACCGCACATCGTAGCCGGGCATCGTCCAGCCCTGGGCAGACATCTCGGACAGCGTTGACGCATCC
Organism: Chloroflexota bacterium; assembly: GCA_022562155.1. Taxonomy (GTDB): domain Bacteria; phylum Chloroflexota; class Dehalococcoidia; order DSTF01; family RBG-16-68-14; genus SZUA-185. The sequence continues at coordinate 31,318 of JADFPV010000001.1, read as the reverse complement.
CCGGCCGGTTCCTCGCCACTGTTTTCCGCGCACGAAGCGACGAAGGCCACCAGGAGCAAAACGAATGGGATGGCCCATCTCATCAGGTGCCGAGCGTATACCCCCACTGACGCGGATGTCAAACCTGGTATTGACGAGCCGGTGACGTTGTGGTAGGGTTTAGTGTACTAAGTACACTAATTATCTTGTGGTAATGATTACGCAAACAGTGCCCGGCCAATTGACCGTCCTCCCAGGCATCGCTTGCGAGGCAGACAGCACTGAGACCGTTCCCCTGACAGAGGAGCGGTCGTTTGGTTTCTGGCAGCAGGACATCCCTCAGCAGTACCTAGCACTAGAGCCCCGTGAGATCATCGAGCGCATCCGCATCGCCCGGCAGAAGCTGGGCGAGCGCCTAATCGTGCTCGGCCACCACTACCAGCGCGAGGACATCATCCAGTTCGCCGACTTCAAGGGCGACTCGTTCAAGCTGGCCCAATGGGCGGTCGAGCATGAGGAATCGGAGTTCATCGTCTTCTGCGGCGTCCACTTCATGGCGGAGGCCGCAGACATCCTGAGCGCCCCCCACCAGAGGGTGGTCCTGCCGAACATGGCCGCCGGCTGCTCTATGGCCGACATGGCCGACCCGGAGGACGTCTACGCTGCCTGGGACGAACTAGAGGAGGCCGGTGTCGCCAAGGACACGATGCCGATCACCTACATGAACTCGGCGGCATCGCTGAAGGCGTTCGTCGGCGAGCGCGGTGGGGCCGTCTGCACGTCCAGCAACGCGCCGAAGGTGCTGAAGTGGGCATTCGAGCGCAAAAAGCGCGTCCTCTTCTTCCCAGACCAGCACCTGGGACGAAACACCGGCATCAAGATGGGCGTTTCGCTCGACGAGATGCCACTCTGGAACTACAGGCTGCCGTTCGGATCGCTGGGCGGCACCACCCAGGAAGACCTCGAACGGAGCCGGGTGCTGCTGTGGCAGGGCCACTGCTCAGTTCATCAGCGCTTCACTGTCGACCAGATCAACGAGGCCCGTGAGCGCGGCGCACAAGTCGTCGTACATCCAGAGTGTCGCGCGGAGGTCGTTGAGGCGGCCGACTCCGACGGCTCGACTGAGTTCATCGTGCGCTCCGTGAGCGAATCGCCACCGGGCAGCATCTGGGGCATAGGCACCGAGATCAACCTGGTGAGCAGGCTGGCGAAGGAGAACCCGGACAAGACGGTGTTCTGCCTGGACCCGGTCGTCTGCCCGTGCAGCACCATGTACCGCGTGCATCCCGCCTACCTCTCATGGGTCATCGAAGCGCTCGCCGACGGCGAGGTCGTCAACCAGATCAAGGTGCCGGACGACGACAAGCGCTGGGCGAAGGTTGCGCTCGACCGCATGCTGGAAATCATCTAGACAAGACGCCTCCTACCAAGCTGCGAGAAGGGCCGGATTTCGATTTCCGGCCCTTTGGCTATTATGCAGTCCTGATGAAGGCCTCCGAACTAGCCCGAGGGTTCTCTCGGCACTGGGGCGAGCTTCACGACGCGAACGAGTTCGCGCGCCTGGGCGGCGGTGAGCTAAAGGACGTCTATCGCATCGATGCGGACGGCGGGCCGTATGCGCTGCGAATCTACACGCCGGATGTCTCGCCGGAAGACGTGGCCTCTGAGTTAGAGCTGGTAGCGCCATTCGCGGAACGCTTGCCGGAGGTGCCGGCCGCAATACGAACTGACCGCGGCGAGCTACAAGCCGCCGAGGGCGGGCGCGTCGCGGTGCTGACGACATTCGTCGAAGGCGAGAAGCCGGACCGCCAAAACCCGCAGCATCGCCGGGCGGGGGCTGAGATGCTGGCGCGGCTACACAGCGTGGCGGCGTCTATCGAGACGCCCGCACCACGTCCCGGCTTTCCAGCTCGAGGCGACCTGGACTGGGAGCAAACTCGCTGGTGGTCGTGGCACGATATCGAGCGCTACTTGGAGGAGCACGACCTGGATGAGCTAGGCGGCACTGATGCCGCCGGGCTGCATCGACGTCTGATCGGCGAGGTGGTCGTGCTCCCAGACGCGTTGGATCAGCTCGCCAGGCGCGGCCTACCAACGATGCCGATCCACAACGATTACTGGGAAGGGAACCTGATCGAGCGCGATGGCCGCATCGTCGGCATTGTGGACTGGGACGAGTGCGCGGTCGATTGGCGCGCGATCGAAGTCGTCGATGCCGCGTGTTCGTTTGGCCGCGGCGAACTCGGCTACGAGTTCGACCCAGCAGCCGCGCGCGAGTTCGTCGAGCTGTACGTCGACTGCGGCGGCGAGATCCTGAGCGAGGAGCGGCAGGCGCTTCTCCCGCTGCGGTTGATCCGCCTTGTCTGGGAGACGCTATACGAGCTGGGCCGCGCCTGCCAGGGCTATTCGCTCGACCAGCCATACCTCTGGGGCAACCTGACGTCGCTGGACGGCGTCGATCAGGACGTGTTCGGCTAGGTAGGGGCTGGGGCTAGCCAGAGGCTAGCTTCGGCTATACTGGCAGGCACCATGCGCCTCCGCGACCTTATCGACTGGCCGCGTTCTCTACTCCCCGAGGACCCGACGCGACCGCTGAGTATTTCCCTGGCCAATGGCACAGAGCGCGAGGGCCGTGCCCGAGACCAACTGCTCCGACTACTCGATCTATACAATCTCCGCAGATGGCAGTTCACGAATCGAGTGCGCATCGAGCAGGGTGTGATCGCACATAGCCATCCAGTCCTCACGGTGAACACGCTCCATCCCGACGACGATTCACTCGCCTTGAGCACGTATCTGCACGAGCAGCTCCACTGGTTCACCTGGCGGCGCTACCGCAAGGCGCGTCGCGCTCTGGGGGACCTAAGGTCACGGTACCCGGATCCCCCAATCGCGTTTCCGGAGGGCGCCGGGGACAAGGGCTCGTCGTATCTGCACTACCTGGTCTGCTACCTGGAATACTGGTCGATGATCGAAGTCGTCGGGCCGGAGGAAGCGCGCCGCGTCATGGAGGCCCGTTTCGAGAGTCATTACACGGAGATTTACAGGACGGTCTTGCGCGATTTCGAGGAGATCGGCGAGATCGTGTCGCGGTACGACTTGCTGCCGTAGCCGGCTATCTCCCTGATATACTGGCCCAGATATCAGTAGGCTCGAGGAGGCCGCCATGGTGACCGAGAAGAAGACGACTGACGCCTGGGTGAAGATACCGACAAGCGAAGAGCTGATGGCGGGCGCGCCCAAAGACCGCGAGGCTCCGGTCCACCCTTACGACTTCACCAGCTTCTTCCCGGCGATGGCGCGGCTGATCATGGCGCACGGCCGCATCGGGGCCAAGTTTGGACAGTTGTTCTCCGAGATCATGTTCAGCGAGGATGGCACGTTGAACCGTCGCGAGCGGGAGATGGTGGCCGCTGTGACATCGGCGGGCCAGGACTGCCACTACTGAACGGTCTCCCACGCAGAGTTTCTGCGTACTGAAGGCGGCGACGATGAGCTGGTGAAGGCGATTGAGGAGCACCGCTGGCAGGAGCTTGAGCTGTCTCCCAAAGACCGGGCGCTATGCGAGGTGGCGCACAAGATGAGCGCGACGCCGACGCGGATGGTGGAGGAGGACTGGCAACCGCTCCGTGACCTCGGGTTTGACGATGAGCAGTGCCTGGAAGTGGCGCACATCGTCGGGGTGTTCAACTACCTGACGCGCATGGCCGACGGCCTCGGGCTGCAGCTCGACCCGGAGACGTTCGCAGCGAGCAAGTCGGGCGAGGCACTGCGTCGGCCGGGCGGCTGACCTGCGGTCAGCTTGGCAGAAGCTTCGCTTCTGCAGGGCGCGGCGAGCAGCGCCCCTACGACTGATCTGGCCGTTTTGATTGTTTGATTAAAATCGCGGTTTTGGAAACCGGTCAGATTCGAGTCGAGGCCGTTTTAGACGGTTTTGGTTGATTGAATCCGGTGGTAGATTCACGTTGTTTTTCGCGACGCCGGTGCGATTTAGTTGGTAAGGTACCCGGCTACCCGTTGGGTAACTTGGACGATGGCCTGTCGAGCGTAACAGCTAGCAGCGAGAGCCTGAAGAGGATGGTGGCGTCCTGGCCTGCAGATCGCGTCCGCCAGCCAGGAGAAGGTGGCGGCTGCGGTGGTCACGATCGCCAGCGAGCCGGAGCGGTTCGCTCCGACGGAGCATACGGTGGGCGAGGTGCTAGGATAGCGGGTGGGTTGCGATAGTAGAAGCCAGAAGCGAGAGCGCTTAGGGTCAGGTGGCGGACCGAGAGCCGGGAGAGTACCAGTGCCGAATCGCACGCCTGAGCAGGTCACGCTCCACGAAGCGATACTAGACGTCCTGCGTAGGGTAGGGCGCCAGCTACCTGCGCGAGAGATCTCAGCCGAGATCGAGCGGCGTGGCCTTTACGTTCGCCACGACGGCGACTACCCTCCTCCTAGTCAGATCAGTGCCCGAGTAAGGAAGTATCCGCACCTGTTTAGGGCTGAAGGTCGGCCCCTTCGCTATGAGCCAAGGTAGCCTCGCAACCGAGAGATGAAGGTCGAAACTCTAGCGCAACAGCTTCTCTTCAGTACCGTACGGCTTGAGACCGTTGGCCCGACTGGGGCTGGTACCGCTACGACGTTCGTATTCAACTATCTCAAGGATGACGCCGCCGTACCGGTACTTGTGACCAACAAACACGTAGTGGAGCGCGCGGAGACCGCTCGTTTCTTCTTTACAGCGAGCGATGGCAAGGAACCCGTAATCGGGAAGGCCGTCGGGTTCACAATTGAAGATGCCGCCTCACAGTGGCACGGGCATCCCCGGGACGAGGTCGACGTAGCAGTGATGCCCTTGGGCCCCCTCATCACGAAGATCAGGGAGCTGAAGAAGCAGATTTTCTTCAGGTTCGTCCCAAGCGACTGGATTCCGACAGAAGAGCAGATCGAGGAACTAGATGCACTGGAAGAGGTGGTTTTCGTCGGCTATCCGAACGGTCTGTTAGATACCAAGAACCTTACGCCGATCATGCGAAGAGGGACAACCGCAACGCCGCTGGCTCTCGATTACAACGGCGAACCAGTCTTTTTGATAGATGCATCGGTCTTTCCGGGCTCAAGCGGAAGCCCAGTCTTCATCCACAACGTTGGCAGTTACTCGACCATGAAGGGCCTCGTGGTGGGAAGTAGGATCATCTTTCTCGGGCTGGTCGGCCAAGTCGCATATAGGGAAGATGAAGGAGAGATTGGTTTTAGGTCAATCCCTACGGCGCAGGTACCATTTGTGAAGACGAGAGAGATGATAGATCTGGGAGTCGTCTACAAGGCTTCCACTGTGGTCGAGACGGTTGAAGACCTCATCAAGGCCCGGGGTTTGAAGCAGGCCTGACCCACAATCCGCACTGTCCTCGCCGTCCCGCCCACCTCGGCGAGCTGGCCGTGGTGCGCTCACCCGGCCCTCCCGCTTTGCGGTAGGGCCACCTTCTCCTCCGCCAACGGCGGATAAACGCCGGGAGAGGGGACCTGCCGGCGAGTCGTGCTGCTGGTTTGCCAGCGTGTCGGCGAGGCGGATTAGCCTCTTCCCTTCGGCTCCGCTCAGGGCAGGCAGCTTCGCTCAGAGTGACAGGCTGAGGCGTAGGCTCAGCTTTGCGGAACGGCTTATCCTGCGGGTAAGCTTGGACTTTGCTGGCTGCCTTACCGTACACGATCATTCTTTCTCCGCGACGATTCTCCAGTTCAGATCGGCGATTTTAGCTTTTTCGGCATCCGTCCAAGCCTGGCCACCTGTTTGAAGTAGCTCGAGCAATTCTTCGACCCATGGCGGCATCATGCGAATCGACTCAAGGCCTCTGACCACTTTGCGGCCCCTCAAGATCAGATCGCGCTTCTGCTCGCCTAGCGGCCAGGCTGGGCCTCTCGAAGGCGCCGAAATGAGAATGTTGAATCCCGCTCGTTCCAACGCGGCGCAGACATCGGCTGGATACATCGATTGAGTGGCCGCCAGAGTTGGAAGGTAGGCTTTCTGAAGCGTTACATGCTCTTCGTTGTTCCAATCAAAATGAGGGGTCAACAAATACTCAGAACAAGAGTATCGAGCTCCGGGTTTCAACACGCGATACATCTCTCTCGCATGGTCATCCAGCTCCTCCTTCTTGAAGAAGGGCCAGACGGCCTGGAAGGAAAAGCATCCATCGAAGGTACCTGATTCGTACTCAAGCGGATTGTGATGATTGCCCACTTTGAAGTGGAGCCGATCGCTCATTCCACATTCAGCGGCCCAGCCGATCGCGTTTTCAATCTGATTCGGATCGATGTTATAGCCGGATACCTGGCCACCGGTCAGCGTGGCGAGGTAATGCGAAATTCTTCCTCTCCCGCACCCCATATCCAATAGATGGGACGTTTCAGGGTTCGTTAGATTCAGTTCCTGCAACACAGCTTGTTCGCATAACAACTGATTCTCATACAAACCCTCAAATTCGTTCAGCAATGGAGGGAGGTAGAGTTTCTCCAAATCGAAGACCGACAACACGTTGTTCAAGACCTTGTAATAGTCCGCGACCGCTTTCGTCTCATCCTCGGTCTCGGTCTTCTCACCGTCTTGCATTCGTTGAAGGAATTTATACCCGTCGATAGCAGCTTGCTTGTCCTCCTCGGACAGCGTTGCTAGACGCTTCAACCCGATAAACGCGGTCTTGGTTCTGTACCAACTCGTTTTACGCAGGGCAGCCGCGATGAGCGCGAAGACAACTCCGACTGCTGCGATACGTAGAATCATGCTCGCCCCCTCCTGCTGTGGTTGACGGACTTTAGCATAGTGTGTTTACGCGAGCGGCGAGTGATGCGGTAGGGCTACGCTCTCCTCCGCCGACGGCGGATAGACGCCGGGGGAGCTGGGCGCATGGCCATGCGCCCCTACACATGGGAAATCTCGACGCGTCACGTATCATGTGGTCGTGAGCGCGAGCATTGAACCTCAAGTCGGCCGGGAACTGAACCGACCGGCCGCGTTTGCCGTCGTGGTCGTCGCGTATCTCGTCGCGCTGGCAGCGGCGCTGGCTGCCGGCTGGACCGTCCGCGACTGGTACCCGCTCGCTGTGGTCGCTGTGGCCGACCTCACCGGGACAATAGTGATCTTCGCGGCAAGCGTCACCATGCGCAATTCGTCGATGTACGATCCGTATTGGAGCGTTGCCCCGGCCATCATCGCCCTGTACTTCATGGATGGGGGCGCCCGAGACTGGCTAGTACTCGCCCTCGTCGCCGCGTGGGGCCTGCGTCTCACGTTCAACTGGGCGCGAGGCTGGCCGGGCATGCATCACGAGGATTGGCGCTATACCGATATCCGACGCAGCACGGGCAGCGCCTACTGGGGCGCGAGCTTCGCCGGCATCCATCTGTTCCCCACGTTGCAGGTGTACCTCGGTTGCCTTGCGCTCTACCCCGCTATGGCCGGCCATCGCCCGTTCGGCTGGCTCGACGCCGTTGCCGTTACCGTCACCGCGGGCGCCATAGCCATCGAAACGCTAGCCGATGAACAGCTGCGCGCATTCGGCCGCAGGAGCGAACCTGGTGAGACTATGGACAGCGGCCTCTGGCGCCACTCGCGCCACCCGAACTACTTCGGCGAAATCTCGTTCTGGTGGGGCCTCTGGCTCTTCGGTGTTGCGGCACGACCCGGCGATTGGTGGTGGACGCTTGCAGGCCCGCTGGCGATTACCGTCATGTTCCTCATCGTGAGCATCCCAATGCTCGATAAGCGCAGCTTGCAACGGCGGCCTGCTTACGCCGAGCGGATGCAGCACGTCTCCGCACTCGTGCCCTGGTTCCGGCACTGAGCACACCTAAGCCGAGGTCCAAGAAAGCAGGTGCGAGCTAGCAATTGCCTGGCCCGTCTGCCTCGCGACTCGTTACGGCAAGGGCAGCACGGTCACGAGGCCGTGCATGTTGGAGTGTGGCTCGCAGTGGTAGTAGTATTCGCCAGGCGTGTCGAATGTATGGCGGAACGTTCCGTGTTTGCCGAAGCGTTAGCTGTCGAATATGCCGCCTTCGTCGCTCGTCACTGTGTGGTCGACGTTGTCGTCATTCGTCCAGGCGACGGTCGTTCCGGCGTCGATCACGATGTTCGCCGGCGCGAACCCGAAGTCCTCCAGGCGGACTTCGGTCACGCCGACAGACGGCGTCTCCTTCGAGGGATCGCTACCAGCGCCCCAACCGCCGCACGCTACTCCGATTACAAACAGCGCACCAACGATGGCCACCAGACCACTCAGCGAGCCTTTGCCAAGTCCCTTCATGATATTCCTCCTCCTACCTCGCTCAGGATGAACCAGCGCGCCCTACGTGCGCTGATCTGAATGGGCCCAGACGAACAACGACAGCGCGCGGCTTATCGATAACTCCAGCCTAAGTCGACCCGGGTCCCAGCGAGTCTCTCTTAAGGGGTATCTTGCGTGGTTGGGAAGGGTTTTTCGGACCGCCTTCGTATCTGGAGGACAACTCCGGCAAATATGCTTGCCTAGCCCTCGTCCACGCAATACTATGCGGCGAGCCGGACGGCCTGACATAGTCTCGAAGAGGAATTAGACATCATGCCTGATTACAAGTACCTGATCATCGGCGGTGGGATGACTGCCGACGCGGCCGTCGCAGGTATCTGGGAGGTCGACGCCGAGGGATCGATCGGGGTGGTCAGCGAGGAAGCGGATGCCCCCTACCGACGGCCCCCACTGTCGAAGGGGCTCTGGAAGAAGATGAAGCTGGAGAGCATTGGCTACAAGACGGCCGAGCAGGCAGAGCTACACACAGGCAGAACGATCCACACACTGGACGCGGGCAAGAAGCGCGTCGTCGCCGAAGATGGCGAGGAGTTCGGGTACGATAAGCTCCTGCTCGCGACCGGTGGTCGGCCCCGGCACCTCCCGTTCGACGCTGAGGGCGTCAACTACTTCCGTACGCTGGCTGACTATCGCCGCCTGCGCGAGGAGACTGAGCGAGGTCAGCGCTTCGCCGTGATTGGCGGCGGTTTCATCGGGTCGGAGATCGCGGCCGCGCTCGCCATGAACGACAAGCAGGTAACGATGATCTTCCCGGAGGCGGGCATCGGCGCCCTGGCATATCCGAGTGATCTCTCGGAGCACATCACCACCTACTTCCAGGACAAGGGTGTCGAGGTGCTGACCGAGACTCTTGTGACCGGAGTCGAACAACGCGGCGCGCAGTTCTTGGTGAGGGCGCAAGGCGAAGGCCAACACGACGAACGCGAACTCGAAGTCGACGGCGTGGTCGCGGGCCTTGGCCTCCTTCCGAACACAGAACTGGCCGAGCAGGCTGGCATTGAAGTCGAGAACGGCATCGTCGTCGACGAATATCTGCGCACGTCGCACCCTGACGTGTTCGCCGCGGGTGACGTCGCGGCGTTCACCAGCCCGGCGCTCGGTCGCCGCGTTCGGGTGGAGCACGAGGACAACGCGCGAGTGATGGGGCGCGCGGCCGGTAGAAACATGGCGGGCGCCGGCGAGCCATACGACCACCTGCCGTACTTCTACACCGACTTTTTCGACCTCGGCTACCAGGCCGTGGGGGAGCTCGACGCTCGCCACGAGACCATCAGCGACTGGAGCGAGGAGCCGTACAAGAGAGGCGTTGTCTACTACGTGGAAGATGAGCGAGTGCGGGGTGTCCTGCTCTGGGGCGTCAGGGGGCAACTCGATGCGGCGCGGCGCCTGATCGCGGAGCCGGGCCCGTTCCAACCGCAGGATCTTCGCGGACGCCTTCCTGAGCCGCGGGGCTGAAGCCTCGCTTCAGCCTGTCCCACGAGGTTGTGGCTCGTGGGCTACCAGGAGTCAGCCGCCGGCCTCGGCGAGCAGCGTCTTGATGGTGTCGATGTGGCGCACGAGGTGCTTGAGGTTGAGGCGCAGCTTTTTCTGGACCTCCTCATCTCCTCCCCTGACCGCTCCGCGAATCGGTCGATGAACCGTTTCCCAAGCCTGGAGGACTTCCTCTTAAGTCGTCGGTCGCGTCCTTGCCGGCCTCTGCGTACCGCTTGCCAGTCCTTCCCGACAAGCCCACACGGTTCCACTCGAAGCCGTTAGGCAAGAACTTGCCGACGTGTAGCTGCTCCGCGAAGAGCAGATGTCGCACGTTCTCGATGACCGACCACTCTCCGGAGGGTGGACGCTCGGCCAGCGCCTGTGCATCTTTGGAACGCAGGAACGCGATTAAGCCTGCTCGCGCCTCGTCGATGCCGCCGATCAGCTCAGTGGCCGCGCGAGGAGGAACCCTGTGGACAAACCTGCTGAGACCTATTTGTCTTCAGGTAGAGCATCAAATTCCTTCTGCGCACCGGCGAACCACTCTTCCATTGCTCCGGGCTTCGTCATGAGTTCCTTCATCTCGTCCATCTTGTCGATGTGCGCCTGATCGCCCTTCTCGGCCATTTCCATCGCATGCGTTCTACTCAGTTCCCCCATCTTCTCAAACGTCTCAGCATGAAATTCCTGCTCACAAGCTCCAGCAAGTTGGTTACATGTCATTGTTTTCAATTGTTACCTCCAATGGCTTTCTCCCTAAGGGGGAGGGTTGATAGGAAGGCCGTTACTCGCCTGCGTAGCCTGCGATGAGGTCGCCGACTTCGGAGGTGGACATGCCCATCTTGCCCGCAGCGAGCGATTTGATCTTGCCAGACGCCAGCGCGCGTTCGACGGCGCTCTCGATGCGGGTGGCGGTCTCTTCTTCGCCCAACGTCTCCATCAGCATCTGGCCCGCGGAGATCGCGGCGATCGGGCAGGCGACATTCTGGCCCGCGTACTTGGGCGCGGAGCCGCCGATCGGCTCGAACATGGAGACGCCGTCCGGGTTGATGTTGCCGCCGGCGGCGACGCCGAGGCCCCCCTGAATCATCGCGCCCATGTCGGTGATGATGTCGCCGAACATGTTCTCGGTGACGATGACGTCGAACCACTCCGGGTTCTTGATCATCCACATCGATGTCGCGTCGACGTGGGCGTAGTCGCGCTCGATGTCCGGGTAGTCGGCCTCGCCGACCTCGTTGAACGCGCGCCACCAGGTGTCGTGAACGAACGTGAGGACGTTGGTCTTGGCGCAGAGCGTCAGCTTCTTCTCGCGATCACGTTTTCGCGTCAGCTCGAACGCGTAGCGGATCGCTCGCTCGGCGCCGAAGCGCGTCGTCATGTGGATCTGCGTCGAGACCTCCTGCGGCGTGCCCTTGTACTGGATACCGCCCATGCCGCTGTAGAGGCCCTCGGTGTTCTCGCGCACGACGACGAAGTCGATGTCTTCCGGGCCCTTGCCGGCGAGGGGGGTCTCGACGCCGGGGTAGAGTTTCACCGGGCGCAGGTTGATGTACTGGTCCAGCTCGAAGCGCAGGCGCAGCAGCAACCCCTTCTCGAGGATGCCGGGGGCGACCTCCGGGTGGCCGACGGCGCCCAGGAAGATCGCGTCGAAGCCCCGCAACTCGTCGACCATGCCCTCTGGGAGCGCCTCGCCGGTGCGCAGATAGCGCTCACCGCCCAGGTCGTAGTGCTCCAGCTCGTACGTGACGCCGGTCCTGGCGGTCGCAGCTTCGAGGACCTTCAGGCCCTCGGCGACGACCTCCGGGCCGATGCCATCGCCACCGATTACGGCAATCTTGTACATGCGATCCTCCGTTTAACCTGTCATGCCACGCTATCGATGCGCGGCCTGATTACATATCTGGGACTCGCAGTATAGCCAGACGCCTGCGTGGGGTGAAGGAGCTACGTGCGCTGCTGGCTGAACCTACGGTTCAGCTTGGCAGATGCTCCGCATCTGCTGCCCGCTCCTTCTCCAGCCGCTCGACATACCAGTCGGGAAAGCCGAGGCGGCGTGCCGGTCCGATGATGCGATCGACGTAGTCATCGACCGGTGGTTTGGGCTTCATGTCCGGCGCGATGTAGGTCAAGGCTGGCCGAAGGGTCCCACCCGTGACGCTAACGACGACGGGATGAGGTAGGTACAATCCGACCCAGTCCTGCCCATACAGCCGCTCCAATTCGGAGTGAGTAGCGAGCGCGACGATGCCATAGACGCTATCGCGATCTGACGGCACGAGGTTGGCGAGCGGGCGGATGCGGATGTCGTAGCCATCGAGCCGGGCGACTTCGTAACGCTCGGGCACATAGTCGACCTTGGCGAGGACGTCGAGGTTGATGAACGAGCCGTAGAAGAAGACCCAGACGGGCGGGGTGGTCAGCGATGACCTCCGGTCAGCTTGGCAGATGCTGGCAGAGCCTGCGGCTCTGTTTCGCAGAAGCTTCGCTTCTGCCGCATCTGCTGCTTTTTTCGTTACACCACTGCACTGGCGGTACCCGCGATAACCTTCGTGCCGTCGGCCTTCTCGGCCCAGATCTCGCAGTGGGCGCGGCGGGCCGAGGACTCAGACGTGTACTCGCGGATGACGCCCTTGCATGTGACGCCGCCGTCCTCGCCCCAAAGGACGTTGACGAGGTTCACCGACATGCGCCCGCCACTGTACCAGCCCTCGCCGAAGCGCAGTGTCATCAGCTCTGACAGAAAGCAGACGGTCATCATGCCCTGGACGACGATGTCCGGGAAGCCAAGCTTCTTCGCGGCATCGGCATCGTTATGGTAGGTGACACCCGGCGAAAACGTCTTGCACATGTCGATAGAAACCGGCTTCTCGAGCGGCGCGATCTCCTCTACGAAGTCGCCGCCGCCTGTCTCTGCCGTGCGTTTCTTCTTTTCGCGGCTCTTGTCGACCGCGAATCCTTCGGTCGATTCGTCGAGCAGGAAGCTCTGGTGCGTGCGAGCGCGGCTGAGCAACCTGCCTCCTTCGCCGTAGACCTGCACCTCGTTGACAACGTAGTCACGCCCGCGCTTGATGTAGCGGTCGATGACGGTCGAATGCGTGGTGACGGTGTCGCCGACCATCATCGGGGCGAAGAGGTCCCACTCCTGCTTCGCGTGCAGGTTCCCGAAGATGTTCTTCAGGTACCAGCCCCCGAATCGGTAGACCTCTGAGTGCAGAACGAGCGCCGGGGCAACAGCGGCCCCGCTGGGGCCGGCGTCGAACGGCGAGGGGCCGGTGTACCAGGGGTTCGGATCGTCGGTGCCGACCATGTATGTGGCGACGAGTTCCGGTGTGATCTCGAAGTCGTGGGCGCCGATATCCTGGCCGACGAGGATGTCACCTTTAGCTATCGAAACCATTTGAGGCCCTCCGGCTGAACCTGTGGTTCAGCTGCTGCCCGCATCTGCCTTTTGCGAACGGATCGTAGCACACCGCTCTGCCGCGGGGACTAGCCATTCGGCTCATCTTCATCGTCATCGAACGGGGCGAAGAAGAGGTTGCGGACGACACGACGCACGTTCTCGGTCAGGGGCCGCGATGGGCCGCTGGGCAGGTTGTCGTAGTCGCCGCGCATGACGCGCGGGTACTCGGCGGCGAGTTCGGCGCCAATCAACAGGATGTTCGACGTGAGATACGTCCAGAGCAGGAAGAGCAGCAAGCCGCCGAGCGCGCCGTACGCGCCCGCGTAGTTGTTGAAGTTCGCGATGTAGAGCGCAAAGAGGTTCTTCAGCAGCTCGAACAGCACCGTCGCGAGCACGGCACCGGGCCAGATGTCGCGGAACGGCGTCGGCACGTTCGGCACGTACTGGTAGAGGAGGGTGAAGACAAGGAACGTGAAGACCGCCGGCAGCAAGAGCGGCAGCACCGACCAGAGCAGGCCCGACCCTTCCGAGAGCGGCCCGAGGTTATCGTCGCTGAGCGCCTGCAGGGTGCGGAGCGCGCCTGTCCCGACGATCGACGCGCCGAGCAGGATACCGAGGCCCAGCACGAGGCTGAGGTCGACCAGCTTTTGCTGGACAACAGGACGGTGGACGTCGGTATCCCAGGCGATGTTGAGGGACTTGCGGATCGCGCCAAACATCGCCGAGGCCGCCCACGCCATGCCAACTAGGCCCACTACGGTCAAGGCGCCACTCACGTTCGCGACGCCCTCGAGCGTATCCGTGACGATGTTGTCAGCGCGGACAGTTATCTCATCGGACGTCAGCTGAATGCCGGTGAGCGTGATCGCCTCATCGGCCTCAAGCTGCGCAGCGAGTGCTTCGATCGTCGGGACGGAGAAGTCGTCGATCGCGGCCTGGACCTCTCCAACAACCTCGGCGCCGTACAGGCGTTCGATCGCTTCTTCGTTTGGCTCCAGCAATGGCACGCCCTCTTCGACGTTGAGGAACTCGACGATCTCCTCGGCGATGTTCTGCTGCGTATCCTCGTCACGGACGATTAGCCCGAAGATCGAGACGGTGAAGATCGTGAGCGGGATGATAGAGAACAGGACGTAGTAGGAGATAGCAGCCGCCATGTGGGAGCAGTTGTCGTCGCCGTACTCCTGCACGGTGCGCTTGGTCAGCAGCCAGAGTCTAGCTAGCAAGTCTGCATCCTGGCTGAACCTTCGGTTCAGCTTGGCAGAAGGCCTGACCTTCGGTCAGGTTGCCTTCTGCTACATCCTAACGTTCATTCGAGAAGTGTAGCGGCTGAACTTGCGGTTCAGCACACCGGGCGGCCAGATGACCGCCCCTACAGTAGGGGAGACGTCGGTGTGGGCGCCTGCTGCGCGGCGGGAGGCCTGAAGGCCTCCGCTACTTAGGTGTGGGTTAGGCCGGCGTCAACCGCTGTTAGCTACTTTGCGCCTACCGCGAATTCCGTGTCGATCTTCGACGAGGTGTCGAAGAAGTGCTGGAGGCTCTGGTTAAAGCGGTAGAAGGCGTCGCGACGGTAGCCGTCGTGCGAGCGGGCAAAGCCCTCCGGGATGATGTTCAGGTCGATCGTGTTCAGGGTGTACCCGAGACCGGCAGAACCGTTCTTTTTGATGTCCTCGATCATCTCCTGCCAAGCCTCCGGCGACTGCTCCAGCCAGAAGTCGACGTCCTGGAGGTCCGCCTCCTCGATCTCGCGGACGCCGGTGCACTCGAACGCCTCGAACGTGATTTCCAGAAGCGCGTCGCCAACCTTGATCCCGACCTTGGAATCGACCGTACCGAGGCGCTTGTACTCGGAGTCCGCGTTGACCAGGTCCTTGATCGCCTCGAACCACTCAACTGATGGAAACTTCGCCATTGTGAACCTCCTCTATTTTCGCTTCCTATCCGGCCCCGACGATGCGGGTTCGGCCCCGATTATACGGGCCTGACCGCAGCCATACGGGCGGCCGTACTGGGTGCTGCGGCTGCTTCGTCCTGGCCCTGAACGTACTTGCGCAGGGCAGGGAAAATTGTTTCCTCGCGCTCTAGTGTAGCCCAACGCAGGCGCGCTAGATACTGGCGAACCTGACGTTCGCGCATCTTTTCGTACTTCTGGAGCCCTTCCTGGATCTTCTCTTGGCTCCCGCCGAATAAAATAGCAAACGCTTCCCGTGTCGCGGTGTCTTTATCGTCGGCAACGAGCAGCGACTCCCCCTTGTCTAGATACTTCTCCATCTCTCCCCGCCGCTCCGGCCGGTGGAGCAGCACATACTTGAGGTGAGCCAGGCCGTATGCGACGTGGCGCGCCTTGTCCTGCATGGCCATGCGGAACATGCGTTTCTCGGGCGCGCTGGGCGCGTAGCGCTCGCAGTACTGGTACTGCGTGAGCGTGAAGCTGTCCTGCAGCACCATCTGAATGGAGACCGCCTCGGTGAAATTGCGCGAGTCGGTTACGGAGCGGAACCCCCAGCCCGTGCTCTGCAATCCGAGGCCGCCTCCGTTCGAGAGCGCCCGCTTGCGGAACAGTTCCGCATGGCGCGCGCCTTCGAATATTACCGTGGAGAGATACAGCTTGATCTCGTGGTAGCCGTAGCTTAGCTCCGGCTCCCAACCCGCAAGAATGTCAGCCTCTAGTTGCGCCTTCTCGCTGAAGTGGGTGCAGATCTGGCAGATGGCCCGCTCCAGGTCGTCCGGCAACTCCTTGATATTCTCCCAATCAATGTCCGTGGCCGAGCCCCAGCGACGCTGGATCGCCTCTTCATAGAGGGCGCCGGCGTTGTCGGCCCAGAGTTCCTGCTTCTCGAAGATGGTGTAGCCCATGGCCTCGACGCCGGTGATGGGGACGGCGCCTCTGGGCATCTCTGTGTTGTACTTCCAAACGTCCGGCACCTCGCCGTACTTGCCGACGTTGATCGCGTCGATTGTGAGGCCGTGCTTGGTCGGCTTCGCGCGAATGCCCCACTCGGTCGGGACGTTCATCCAGGCCAGCGTTAGCTCCATGCCGCCGCCACCCTGGTCGCCACCCTGCGACGCCATGAACTGGCGGACCTGCTCTGCGGTGACACCCGACGTCATGTAACGCATGAGGTCGGACGGCTCCGCGCCCTGCGACAGGAGTTCCATGACGAGGTCCTCAGGCCACGCGGCGGCCTTCGCGGTCTCGACGAGCTCCTCCGGCATCTCGGTGGGTGGGGCAGCGGTCTCTTCAGCCATGATGCGCTCCTTGGTAAGCGTCGGCGCTCGTTCGTGAGCGTTCGCTCAGAATACTCGGCGAGTCCAGCACGGCACTCGCCGTTGGGTGCGAAAGCATATTGCCTTATGTCGGCCGCACTCGTCAAGGGCCAAAGCGGGCCGCGGCGCCTAAAGAACGTCAGGGTCTTCAGCGATGAACGACCACGGTAGAGCAAAGTGACTGGAGAGGTGCTCCGCCAGCGCCTTCGGGCCGGGCATCTCCGTGGCGTAGTGCGTGCCGAACACCAGGTTTACTCCAACCTCGCGGGCATAGAGCTTCGTGTACATGGAGCCTTCACCTGTCAGGTAGGTGTCACATCCTAGAGCCCGCGCCTCCTCCAGCATCGACGTCATGCCCGCGCCGCCTGTTGCGATGCCGACCCGCCCGAAGCTGTCGCTGTTCTGCCACGACTCGACTTGCACGCCCAGTACCGCGTTCGCACGCTCCACGAACTCCGCGAACGTACCGTCGCACAGACCGTACACACCGGCCTGGCCGCCGCAGTATTCCAGGAAGCGCCCTTCGATCGTAACTCCAAGCTGAGGAGCCAACATACTGCCGTTGCCGAACCGAGGTGAGGCGTCCAGCGAAGCGTGGGCGCCGTAGAGCGACACGCCCGCCTTTCGTAGCGCCTGCTCCTTCTTCGGCTTGAGGTCGAGATCGATGCCACCCCAGGTCGCGTGGTGGACGACGAGGAGCTGCGCTCCGGCCTCCGCTGCGCCCCTGATCGACGTAAACGACGTGTTCACGGCCGCCGCGATTCGCGACACCGGAGCGCCAGCATCGACCATGAGGCCGTTGCCACCCTCGTCTTCCTCAAACTGGGTGATGTTCAGAAGGTCATCAATGTAGCCAGCGATATCGGCGACGGGGACAGCGCTGATAGCCATACTTCAACCTACGGAACCGGTACCGTCTCCAGCACGCGCCCCACGATGTCTTCGCTCGACACATCCTCAGCTTCAGCCTCGTACGTCACGATCACACGATGCCTGAGCACGTTCATCGCGATGGCCTTCACATCGTCCGGCGTGACGTAGCCACGCCCTCCGATGAATGCGTACGCTCGGGCGGCCTGGGCGAGGAAAATGCTGGCACGCGGGGAAGCGCCGTACGCAATGTGCGGACGAATCTCCGCTAGCCGGTACGACTCTGGGTCGCGGGTGGCGTAGACGACATGCACGATGTAGTCACGCAGCGATTCTTCCAGATGGACCTCCCGGACCGCCCTTCGCGCCGCCATAATGTCGTCGGTGCTGGCGATATGGCTCACCTGCTTCACCTCGTCGAGCACGAAGCGCTCCAGGATCTGCTTCTCCTCGTTGCGGCTCGGGTAGTCGACCACAACCTTGAGCATGAAGCGGTCGAGCTGCGCCTCCGGCAACGGATAGGTGCCCTCTTGCTCGATGGGATTCTGAGTCGCGAGCACCATGAACGGCTCGTCCAGCGGGAACGTCTTGCCGCCGATCGACACCTGCCGCTCTTGCATCGCCTCCAGCAGCGCCGATTGCACCTTGGCAGGCGCTCGGTTCACCTCGTCGGCGAGGACGATGTTCGCGAAGATCGGGCCCTTGCGGACGCGGAAGCTGCTGTCTTTCGGATCGTAGATCTCCGTGCCGGTGATGTCGGCGGGGAGCAGGTCCGGCGTGAACTGGATACGCACGAAGCTGGCGCTGATGCTGCTCGCGAGCGTGCTGACTGAGAGCGTCTTGGCCAACCCCGGAACGCCTTCGATGAGGATGTGCCCGCTGCAGAGCAGGCCGATCAGCAGGCGATCGATCAGCGCCTCCTGGCCGACGATCACGCGGGCCGTCTCCGCCTTCACCCGCTCGACGAAGGCGCTGTGCTCTTGCACGCGAGCGTTGATCGCCTCGATGTCGACGGCCATGGGTGGAGTGTAGCAAGAAGGGCGGAGCAGCTAGTCAGCGGTAGCCTAATCCCCTACAGAGTTCAGCGCGCAACTCTTGCGCTGCGCTCTTTCTCCCGCTTCCCCGTGAATAGGCCACGAGGTCCGGACAGGCGTCTGTAAGCTTTGGCTCATTACCTAGTACAAGCCTCGGAGTGAAGTTCCATCCGAGGCCTCGATACAGAACAAGATTGTTCGCCCAGGTAGTAGGTCGGTACCCGTCCGCCTCTACCTCCACGCTCACCAACATGGGGATCTGAGGAAGCTCAAGGCGCCTAAAGCTGAACGAACCGTCTGGTCCCAGAGGCTGCTCGACTCCCAGCTCGGGAATGGAAACCCGGCCGTTCGTCACCGGTTCCAAGATCTCGTCCACGACCACGCCATCTACAAAGACCTGTTCGACGAGCCGACTCATCGTGCCGGTGAAGATAGTGATTGCAGGCAAGGTCTCCGACACCTCTCCCTCACCCCTTGCCAACGCGACGCCTTCTACATCACCGTGTTCACGAAGAGCGGCGAGCCCGTCTCTCGTAAGCATTCCGGTAAGCGCTCCAGACTGCTCAGATTCGATGAGTACTTCGAAGTCGCTTTCGTCAACGTCATCCAGCACCCGTGTTAGACGCTCCTCAAAGTCCTGACTGCGAATCTCCACTGTCCGTTCCTCCGCGGGGATGTCGGGAGGCTTGAGAGATACTAGAACCTCGACTTCCGATGCTTGCTCGAGTGCGTCCAGCAGCGCGGGATCAACGAGGACGTCACTTTCTGATGTCGTTGCCGAAGAGCAAGCGACCAAAGTCAACGCCACGAACGTCAGCACTACGCTAGGAGGAAGGACTCGCTTCATGATGACCGCCTTTCTCGGCGATCATACGCCTCTACTCAGGAGGCCGTCAATGCGTCGCAGAGAATAGGCACGCGGCGCCTGCCTCACCGGATCAGACCCTTCGACTCGGTCGGTTGCGGCGACCGGCTCAGGGTGACGGGCTGAACCTGCGGTTCAGCTTGGAGAAGCTTCGCTTCTCCTGCCTAGGCATCAAGAAGACGCCCCGCCGGTTGGCGGGGCGTCTTGGCGTTCGCTCGTTGCTTGGCTAGATTACGCTTCTTTAGGTAGGAACTGGTTCGTCAGGTCTTTGGTCAGCTCTTCCGGCGCAAGCTTCGCGACGGTGTCCAGGTCCCAGGTGCTATCGGTCTTGATGCTCGCGATTTGCTCCGGCAGGCTGTAGAGCGCGATGTGGTTACCACCCACCAGGAAGTCGCGGCCGTTGACGTGCGCGGCCTCGTCGGTGCAGAGCCAAACGACCATCGGCGCAACGGCCTCCGGCGGGTTCGTCTTCTCGAACATTTCCAGGCCCTTGAGCTGCATGCCGCCGCTGCCTTCACGCTCGGCGGCTGCCCGCATCTGGTCGCTGATGACGAGTCGCGTGCCGGCGCGCGGCCGGATGGCGTTGCAGCGCACGCCGTACTTGCCCATGTCGCGGGCGACGGTGCGCGTGAGGCCAATGATGCCTTCCTTGGCGGCGCTGTAGTTGGCCTGGCCCATGTTGCCAAGGCCCGACTCCGACGACGTGTTGACGATGACGCCCGAGCGCTGCTGGCGGAAGACCACGCAGGCCGCTCTTGTCAGGTTGAAGTGGCCCTTCAGGTGCACGGCGAGGACGGAGTCCCACTCGTCCTCGGCCATGTTGAAGACCATGCGGTCGCGCAGGATGCCGGCGTTGTTGATGACGATGTCCAGCCGCCCGAACGTGTCGACGGCCTGCTGCACCAGCGCCTCGCCGGTGCTGTAGTCGGCGATGTTACCGTAGTTCGCGGCGGCCTTGCCGCCGGCGGCCTTAATCTCTTCGACCACCTCGTCGGCGGGCGACTTCTCGCCGCCCTCGCCGGCAGCGCTGCCACCGAAGTCGTTGATCACCACCGCCGCGCCCTCCGCGGCCAGCAGCAGCGCTTCGCCGCGGCCGATGCCACGGCCTGCGCCGGTTACGATCGCGACGCGATCCTTCAGTCGATCACCCATGATACTCCTCTCCTTGTCCAGTTGTTAGATGCGAATTCAGGTCCAACCCCGCCACCGGGGGGACACGAGGGTAGTTATAGAGAATGGGGGGATTGGACGCAAGCGTTATGTGTTGTTCGATGGCCGGCAATGACGCGAGCGCAGAGTTCGGCAACTCAGACCTTCAGCTAGCGGCGAGCCTCCAGATCCAGCCGATGAGAGGCAGGTTGAGCCGAGCGGCGACACGTTGCGATGAGAGGTTATCGGCGCCGGTGCTGTAGAAGAGGTGGCGGTCGCCGGGTGCGAATAGCGAGGCCCAGGCGGCGGTGGCCGCGGCGGCATAGCCCCGGCCGCGATAGTCGGGGTCGGTCCAGGTGCCGGCCTCGGCGCCGTTACCTGCGAGCCGGGCAGTATGGCACATACTCACAACGCGATCGCCGTTCATGACGAAGGCCCACGGACCGAGATCGCCGTCGAGGAGCTGACGCCACTCCTCAGCGCTCCAATTGAGTCGCTGGAGGTCTTGAGTTCGAAGACGCTCCTTGTGCTCATCGTCAGAACGGAGTAGCGCGGCTCCAGACACGAAGGCGGTGTCCGGCGGGACTACGTAGCTAGGGCCACCCGAAGACTCCACGTCTCCGAGCGCGCTCTCAAGAAGCTGCTTACAACGAGCAAACAACGCGGGCGGCTTGGACGGGTCGGCTGCTGGCGGCTCCACCTCGAACGCGGCCTGTAGTTCCTCGACGACCGCATCCGGCACATCGCTCCCAAAGGCGAGCGTCCATCCCTCCGTCGAGACGCCGACCCGTAAATGAAGCGCTGGCCGGTCTTGGGCGTTCTGAACCTTGAGCAGGCGATTCCGGTCGTCCTCGAGCCAGAGTGTGTCGATCTCGATTGCGAGTAGCTCGAGTTCGGAGGGCATGTCCTTGACGAAGTAAGCCTAGAAGCTCCAGCCGTAGAGCTGCTTAGCGTCGTCCTTGAGCTGCGGCTGGCAGTCGGGGTGCGCGACGGCGATCAGTTCGCCGATGCGCTGGCGGATCGTCTTGCCACGCATGGTCGCGATGCCGAACTCGGTCACGATGTAGTCGACGGCGGTACGCGGCACGGTAACAGGCGCGGCGACATCGAGCGAAGGCACGATGCGCGAGTGGCGCTCGCCGTCCTTTTCGAACGACGAAGGCACCACGATGATGCTGCGGCCCTGATCGGAGTGCGCGGCGGAGATGGCGAACGCGGTCTGGCCCCCAGGACCCGTATACGGCCACGGGCCGATCGCTTCGCTGTTGACCTGGCCCGTGAGGTCGACCTGCATCGCGTTGTTCACGGCGACCAAGCGCGGCTCTTTAGCCAGGACCGCGATGTCGTCGGTGTACGTGAAGTCGTACAGCTCGAACATCGGATTGTTGTCGATGAAGTCGACCTCATCCCGTGGCAGCAGCGCGAGGCCGGTCGCGACGACCTTCCCCGGATGAAGCGTCTTGTGCTTGCCTGTGACAACGCCCGATTCGACGAGATCGGTGATGCCGCCTGTGAGCAGCTCGGTGTGGATGCCAATGTCCTTGCGGTGCGCCAGGTACGGTGCGAGCGCGGCCGAGATGGCGCCTGCGCCGATCTGCACTGTATCGCCGTCTTCAACCAGCTCCATGCCGACGAGCGTGCAGATCACCTCAGCCTGCGCGATCTCTTCGTCCTTGCGGCCCTGCGCGCGCTTCATCGCAGCCTGGACTTTCTCGCTCACACCCTCTTCGACAGCAACGAGACGCGAGATGCGGTCGACGTGGATGCGGTTGCCGCCGCCCGTACGGATCGCCTTCTCGTCCACCTCCGCGATGATCGTCTTGCTGTTGGCTGCATAGGTGGGATTTAGCCAGACGGAGCTGCCGAAGCTGCACCAGCCGTCCTCGTCGGGCGGTGACACGACGCAGAGATGGTAGTCGAACGGCCCGACGCCATAGGGAAGCTTGCCGCTGCGCCAGATGGCGGTAGGCAGGTAGTCGACGCTGCCGTCGCGCACGCCGGGACGGTCGACGTTGGTCACGAACGGCGAGATCGGCTTGAAGGCCTTGCCTTCGTTAAAGCTGGCCCAGGGGTAGACGCTGACGAAGTGAAAGACCGTCACGTCTTCGAGTTCGTCCGCCCGATTGCTCAACGCCCTGCACACCGACGGCGGCATGCCATCGAGCAAGCCTACCGTGACCGATTGCCCGGACGCGACGTCGGCTACGGCGTCCTCAGGCGAACGGACCTTATCGGCGTACTGCTTGCGCCAGTCCACAACGTTGGCAGCTTACGAGGTGGGTACGGGAGTGGGCAAGAGTGGGGCCGCTAACGACGGACAGCGAAGGTATGGCTACACGTGGCGCTGAGCCTGCTAGCTATGAACGCGACTGCGGTGGTCAACGTTGAGGGCGACGTGAAGAAGTGCGTGGCGTGACCACCGGCTCAGCAATTTGAAAGCGATCCTCATGGTTGGCTATGATGCTGGCGATGGCGCTTGAACTGCCTCAGCGAGATCCATGCCCATTCTGCGAGAACATCGCGGGAAGGAATCTCTGTGCGGTGATTGAGGATCGTGAGGCAACATTTGCCTTTGTCAATCCTCACCAGCTCCAAGAGGGCGCTGCCCTTGTGATTCCGAAGCGCCACGTTCCTACAGTCTTTGATCTAGCTGACGACGAGGCAGCTGCGGTGATGCAGTGTGTCACCCGAATCGCTAGAGCGGTGAGTGACGCTTATGAGCCGGAAGGGCTACAGCTTTTTCAGAACAACGGCGTTGCGGCTGGGCAATCCGTTCCGCATTTCCACATGCACATCGTGCCGCGCTACGAGGGTGATTCCTTTGGGGAGCGTGTAGAGAAATCGCCAGCAGCGGCTAGGATGCAGATCGCAGAACGGATCAGGCTGCGTCTTTTGGCCTGAGTTTCGCAACAGCCTACTAACTACGCTACGCGGTAACGTGTACCGTTAAGCCCTTACAGCTCCCGCATCACCGAGGAGGTCTGAGAGCTGCGAGAGGAGCTCGCCGTCGATCGACACGCGGACTTTACCGAGTTTGACGACCTGCGATTGGCCATCCAGCGTATGGACGGTCAGTCGCACTTCGTCCTCGCCGGGGAACTCCGCCAAGACCGCCAGGAGCCGCTCCAGGCGATCTCTGTCCGCGTCTTCGTCGTCGGACTCCCGTAGCTCGACCTGGAGGCCGGCCGCGCCCGTCGGGGCGCGTGGGCGTGTCGCCGTAGCTACAGCGCCCTCCGGCTCCACCGTCTGTGACTCGTCGATTGGCTCTGGCGCTGGTGGAGGTTCAGGAGATGGGGATGGCGCCGCCTTATCTGGAGCCGGAGCCGGCCCCACCGGCGGTTGCGGTGATCCGTTGCCGTTGTTGAAGCCGGATGTGATATCGGCCTTATCAGCAGCCTTCGTCAGCCAGGCCGGCGGCACGAACGTCGTCGACTCCGTCTCGGTGTCGAACTGCTCCACGCGTTGGACAGAGATGTTGATGCGGGAGTTACGCTCGCGGACGCGCACCTCCAGCAAGACGATGTTGCCCTCCATCCAGACGTCCTGGGTTTTCTCGAACTGCTCCGGCCAGACCGTCACTTCGACAATGCCGGAGAGGTCCTCGATCTGAGCTGCGCAGAACGGCCGGCTGTCGCGCGTATACAGCCTGCGCGTGTTCCCGACCATGCCGGCGATCGTGGCTACGCGGCCTTTAGGCGGCAACGCGGGCGTTGCCGGTGCATCGTCGTCTCCATTGCCGTTGGTTTGCGTCGAAGAAGCCTCAGCCTCTAGTTCGCCGCACTGCGCCGTGACGTGCGGACCCAACACGGAGGCCGCTGCCTTGAAAGGATGCTCGGAGACGTAGAGGCCGAGCAGCTCCTTCTCCCAACCCAGTTCTTCCCTGCGCGGCACGGAAGCTTCTTCCAGTTCCAGCGCAGGCATCGGCGTCGAAACCTCGTCTCCAAACAGGTCGAACATCGTCGACTGGCCGGACTCGCGTAGGCGCTGCTCTCGCTGGGCCAAGGACACGAGGCGATCGAGATTCGCGAGGAGCGTCGCGCGGCTGCCGAACTGCGCCAGCGAGCCGGCCTTCGCCAGGCTCTCAAGCGCTCGCTTGTTCACGGTCTTGGTATCGATGCGCCGGCAGAAGTCCTCCAGCGATGCAAAGGTGCCGTTCTTTTCGCGCTCGCCGACGATGTTTTCGGCCGCGCCTGTGCCAACGTTCTTGATCTGGCGCAGGCCGAAGCGGATGGCTTGCTCTTTGCCCTCTCCGGCCTCTCCTTCCTCGAGCGAGAAGTTGGCACGGCTGGCGTTCACGTCGGGCGGGATAACGGCGATCCCGAGCCGTGCGCACTCGGCGGCCGCGGCGGCGATGCGCGACTGGCCACCGGCCGGATGGCTGGTCGCGTAGCCGAGCACGGCAACCATGTACTCGGCTGCGTAGTGCGCCTTCAGGTAGGCGGTCTGGTAGGCAATCAACGCGTAGCAGACGGCGTGCGCCTTGTTGAAGGCGTAGCCCGCGAACGGGAGGATCAGCTCGAAGATCTCCTGCGCGTCGCCCTCCGAGTAGCCGTTGCGCTTGGCGCCCTTCACAAACGTCTCGCGCTCGGCGTGCATCACCTCGGGGATCTTCTTGCCCATGGCCTTGCGCATGATGTCGGCCTCGCCGAGCGTGTACCCGGCGAACTTCTGCGCGATCAACAACACCTGGTCCTGATACGTGATCACGCCGTAGGTCTCGTCCAGGATGTCGGCAAGGTCCTTGTGCGGGTAGGTGATCTTCTGCAGCCCGTTCTTCGCCTTGCAGAACGTTGGGATGTGCTGCATTGGGCCGGGCCGGTAGAGCGCAACCATGGCTGAGAGGTCGGCGATGCACGATGGGCGCAGCTCCTGGATCGAACGTCGCATGCCGCCAGATTCGAGCTGAAAGACGCCGAACGTCTCGCCCTTGCACAGCATCTCGAACGTCTTGGCGTCATCTTCGGGCAGCGCCTGCAGATCGATGTCGACGCCGCGTACGTCTCGGATCAGGTCGACTGCGCGACCGAGGATCGTCAGGTTCGTGAGACCGAGAATGTCGAGTTTGAGCAGGCCGATTTCTGCGACCTGGTTCATCGCGAACTGCGTTGTCGGGAGCGCGCCGTCCTTTTCGGAGTCCGCGCGCGGAGGTAGCTGGAGCGGCACATTCTCCACGAGCGGGTCGTGTGAGATGACGAGGCCCGCCGCGTGGGTGCTGGAGTGTCGCGCGACGCCCTCCAGGCGCCGCGAGGTCTCCACGAGCTTCCGAACCTGTTCGTCGGCCTCACAGGCGGCGCTCAACTCCGGGTTGTCATCTAGGGCGCGCTCGAGCGTCATGCCGAGCACGGCCGGTATCATTCGCGCAATGCGGTCGGTATCGCCATAGCTCATGCCAAGGGCGCGGCCAACGTCGCGGATGGCCGCCTTGGCGCCCATCGTGCCGAACGTGATGATCTGCGCAACGCGGTCGGCGCCGTACTTCTCGGCCGCGTAGCGGAGCACTTCGTCGCGCCGGTCGTCCGCGAAGTCGAAGTCGACGTCCGGCAGTTCGCGTCGCTCGACGTTGAGGAAGCGCTCGAAGACCAGGCGATACTTGAGCGGGTCGATGTCTGTGACGTCCAGGCAGTAGAGGATGACGCTCGCCGCGGCGGACCCGCGAACGCCCATGGGGATGCCGGCCTTCCGCGCGAACTGCGCGATGTCATACACGACGAGGAAGTAGTTCGTGAAGCCGGTCTCCCGCACGACGTCCAGTTCGTATTGGAGACGCTCTCTCTGTTCGTCGGTCACGGGGTCATAGCGACGTTCGAGTCCCTCTGTCGCGAGATTCGCCAGGTGCTCCTCCGCAGAGAGGCCTGCGGGTAGTTCGGCATCCGGCAGATGCAGCCGGCCGAACTCCAACGTCACGTCGCAGGCGTCGGCGATGCGCTGCGTGTTGTCGACGGCCTCCGGCAGTTCGCTGAAGCGAGCGCGCACCTCGGCCTCGGACTGCAAGTAGTAGACCGGCGCGTTCATTTTCATGCGCTTCTCATCGTGAACCGTGGTGTTCGTGCCGATGCAGAGGAGCACATCATGGTCTGGCGCGTCGTCGGGCATCGTATAGTGGCTGTCGCACGTCGCGACGACGGGCAGACCCGTCTCCCGCGACATCTCGACGAGCAGTTTGTTGGCTTCCATGACGTCCGGCAGGCCGTTCTCCTGCAGCTCCAGGTAGTACTCGTCGAAGACCTCGCTGCTCCAGCTCGCCAGCGCCCGCGCGTCGTCCTTGCGGCCGTCCAATAGATAGCGATGCATCTCGCCCGACTTGCAGCCGGAGAGCGCGATGATGCCCTCCCCATGCTGTTCCAGCAGCTCGCGGTCCATGCGGGGCTTGTAGTAGTAGCCCTCCAGGTGGGCCTTTGTAGCCAGCTTGAGCAGGTTCTGGTAGCCCTGCTGGTTTCTCGCCAAGAGCGTCAGGTGGTAGGGCGACTTGTCCTTCACGTCGCGCGAGCGGCGGTCGCCGGGGGCCACGTAGGCCTCGATGCCGATGATGGGCTTGATGTCGCGGCTGCGCGCCTCTCGATAGAAATCGATGACGCCGTAGAGGGCGCCGTGATCTGTAATGGCGCAGGCCTTCTGGCCCATCTCCTGTACGCGATCGAGCAGATTCGGAATGCGCGAAAGCCCGTCAAGCAGGCTGTATTCGGTGTGAAGGTGTAGGTGCGTAAACATCTAATCGCTTCTGGGGACTACCGGCAGGGCCATTATAGCAGTGCGCTCCAGGCCCGTGTGAGCGCTTATGTCGGATGCAGGCGTTATTGGGAGATTTCGTTCCCTCAAGCTCGAGAGTGAGAGGAGAGAAAGGCAGCTAGAACCGGCGTCAGGCCCCGTCCCGGAGCCTTTCGAGGCCGTCGAGGATGAGGTCCAGTGCGAACTCAAACTCGAACTGGTCATCGCAGCCCAGACCTACGATAGAGTCATCATCGTGGATGGCCGCCGTCATCATCTCTGCGAGGTTCGGGTACTCGCCGGCCATCTGCTGGATGAGGAGCGGTGTAACCTCCTGGTTGCTGTCGTCCTCCGAGTCGAACAGCTCCTGCGTGAAACCGAAGAAGCGGCTGCCTAGTGCATGCACAGCGTGATGAGCCAGGTCCGCCGAGAAGCCCCCGTCCAGAAGGACACCGATGCCGGAGTCAAAGTACTTCAGCATCGTGGGGGTCATGTCGGTTCGTGTCGCGATGACGCCCGCCGCCCACGGGTGACGTCGCAGGGCCTCGCGGGCCGACATGGCCTTATGACGGATGGCCGTCTTCCAGTCGGCGCCGTCAGCCGGCGTGGTGATCTCGTTCACGATGAAATCCACCACGCCGTCCAGGATGTCCTGCTTGTTGGTCACGTGGTTGTACAGCGACATCGCCTCGACGCCGAGCTCATGGGCGAGCTTGCGCATGCTGAGTGACTCGATTCCCTCGCTGTCTGCCAGAGTTACGGCGGCAGCCAGCACCCGCTCTCTATTCAAAGGGGTCCTCGGCTCTGTTGCGGTCTCTGTTAACTTGGCCACACTCTGACCTCCACTTTCCCTTGACAAGCTTACAGCATAAGTATAACATACTTACATTGTACACATACAGCGTAAGCGTACAGCGTATGTATGGAACGAATCGAAACAGGGAATGGCAAGCGGAACAGGAGGAACAGAATGGATACGTTCAACCAGATGGTGGTGGAGATGATTGGAAAGGAAACCCAGCAAGAGCGGCTGGCTGGGAACCGAAACGATGAGCCGAAAGCAGCAAGACCGCGAACGCCGGCCTCGGCGCCGGTGCCGGATCAGGGGAGCACGATGACGGCCATTGTCCAGGAAAGGTACGGTGCGCCGGAGCGGGTGCTGAAGCTAGAAGAGATCGACCGACCAGCGGCCGGCGACGACAACGTCCTGGTGCGGATGCGGGCCACCAGCGTGAACACCCCGGACTGGATCACGGTGGCTGGAGTCCCGTACGTTACCCGGCTGGCCTTCGGGCCCTTCAAGCCGTCGACCCCGGTGCGGGGAACCGATGTCGCCGGGGTCGTGGAGGCCGTTGGTCCCAACGTGACCGACCTGCAGCCCGGCGACGAGGTGTTCGGGTCATCGTGGGATCACGACCTCCCCAAACGGTCCGGCGCGTTCGCAGAGTTCGCCGTGGTGCCGGCGTCCCAGCTCATCAAGAAGCCCGCCAACCTCACCTTCGAGGACGCCGCAGCCTCGGTCATGTCCGGCTTGACCGCTCTGATCGCCATGCGCGACGTGGGCGGGGTCGGACCCGGGACACGGGTCCTGATCAACGGCGCGTCGGGAGGCGTGGGGACACTTGCGGTGCAGATCGCCAAGACGCTCGGTGCGGAAGTCACCGGCGTGTGCAGCACCAGGAACCTCGAGTTGGTCCGATCCCTCGGCGCGGACCACGTCATCGACTACACGAAGGAGGACTTCACCCGCGGCGATCAGCGCTACGACCTCATCCTCGACAACGTGATGAACCACCCGTCCTGCGCGACGGCTCAGGTGCTAACACCCCACGGGATGCTCATTCCAAACAGTATCGGGAACACGGGAGGCTTTTTCGCGGGCCTGCCGAGGATGGCGCGGGCGGCCCTGATGGGGCGGGGCTCGACCGATGTGCAGTTCGTCACCTGTGTAGTGAACCGCGAAAACCTGGACGCCCTCGCCACACTCCTCGAATCGGGCGTCGCCAAGGTGGTCATCGACAAGGTCTACCCGCTCAGCGAGGCCGCGAACGCTGTCGCCCACATGCTGGGACACCATGCCATAGGCAAGGTCGTCATTACTGTGTGAGACGGCGGATCAGAAACAAGACTTACGTATTAAAAGGAGACCCACAATGAAGCTGAATTTATCCACAGAAGGCCTGGCCCGCGCCAGCGCTCGGCATGGCTGGCTCACAATCGGTACCTGGCTGGCGGTCCTCGTAGTAGCGATGGTTCTAGTGGGCACGCTGCTGGGAGACGCGCTGACCACGGAAGAGACCCTCACGAACAACCCCGAATCCGTGCAGGCCGATAACCTGCTGCACGAGCGACTGGGGGAATCCAACAACACCATCGACGAGATCGCCATCGTCCGCTCCACGACCCTGACGGTGGACGACCCGGCGTACCGGAGCTACGTCGAGGAGCTATACGGCGATCTTACGGCTCTGGGCGATGAGGTGATTGCCGGTGGGACGCACTACTACCTGACGGGAGACGAGTCGCTGGTCTCCGCGGACCGCCACACAACCTTCCTGCCTCTGGTGATACCGGAAGACGCCAGGGGGGAGATCGATCAGGTCCACCAGGTTGTGGACGAGGCCAACGAGAGTGGCTCCTTTCAGGTCCTCGTCACGGGTGAGGCCACGTTGGAAGTGGAGATCAACGAGATTGCCGAGAAGGACCTGTTGATCGGCGAGGGCATCGGGATCTCCGTGGCGCTGCTGGTGCTGGCACTGGTGTTCGGCGCCATCGCCGCCGCGTTCCTGCCAATCGTGCTAGCGATAGCCGCCATCATCGTGGCCCTGGGGGCCACAGCGTTGGTGGGACAGGCGTTAGACCTCCCCTTCTTCGTAACGAACATGATCACTATGATAGGGCTGGCCGTGGGCATCGACTACTCCCTCTTCATCGTCTCCCGCTACAGGGAGGAGCGAGCGAAGGGGCTCGATAAGGTCGAGGCCATCGCCGCCGCCGGCGCCACCGCCGGTCGCACGGTGCTGCTCAGCGGAATGACCGTGGTACTGGCCCTTACTGGGCTGCTGATTACGCCCCATTCCGGCTTACAAAGCATCGGAGCCGGCGCCATCCTGGTCGTCATCGCCGCCATGCTGGCCTCGATGACCCTACTCCCGGCCATGCTGGGTTTGATGGGCGACAGGATCAACGCGATCCGGATACCCTTGATCCAGCGCCGCAAGGTCGGGCAGCCGGCCGAGGCCAGAGGCGGGTTCTGGGACTGGACCGCCCGTGCCGTCATGCGCCGGCCTGTGGTCAGCGTGGTTCTCTCAGCCGGCCTGCTGATGGCTGCAGCGGTTCCGTACTTCGACATCAACCTGGGAGCGACCGGTGTGAGCGCCTTGCCCGACAGCCTCAGGTCCAAAGAGGCGTTCATCGTGCTCCAGGAGGAGTTCGGGTTCGGGCAGGACCTGCCGGCCGTGGTAGTCATCGACGGGCGGACGGACTCAGAATCCGTAGAGGCAGCCATCAAGCGCCTGGAAGTGGCCGTGGCGTCGGACCCAGCCTTCGTTACCTCGGAGCTCGAGGTACACCCGAACGCTAACCTCTCCATCCTCCGCGCGCGGCTGGCGGGGGATCCAGCTAGCAAGCAAGCCATGGACGCCGTAGAGCGGCTGCGAGCGGACTACATCCCGGGGGCCTTTGACGATGCGCCGGCCAAAGCCCTGGTCACCGGCGAAACGGCCGAGCTCGTGGATCTCACTGATACCGTCGACACCTACACCCCCATCGTCTTCGTCTGGGTCCTCGGCCTCAGCTTCGTGTTCCTGGCCGTGGCGTTCCGCTCCATCGTCATCCCCGTGAAGGCGATCCTCATGAACCTCCTATCGGTGGGAGCCACCTACGGACTGCTGGTGCTGGTCTTTCAGAAAGGAGTCGGGGCAGACCTCCTTGGCTTCCAGCAGGTGGATGTCATTGAGACCGGGCTCCCGCTGTTCCTGTTCGTGATCCTGTTCGGCCTCTCCATGGACTACCACGTGTTCCTGCTGAGCCGGATCCGCGAGCGGTTCGTCGAGACAGGTGACAACGCCGAGGCGGTGGCCTTCGGGCTTCGCTCCACGGGCCGCCTCATCACCGGCGCCGCCCTGATCATGGTCGCGGTCTTCGGCGGCTTCGCCATGGGCGATCTGGTGGGGATGCAGCAGTTCGGCTTCGGTCTGGCGGTCGCGATATTCCTGGATGCGACGATCGTACGGACTATTCTGGTCCCAGC
>JADFPV010000090.1 GCA_022562155.1 Chloroflexota bacterium | reverse complement strand
GGCGGCCTCGGCCTCACATAGTAGGTCTTCCGGCGAATGGCCGCGGTAGAGATCGTGGCCGAGAGCAGCGATAACAGCGCGATCTTCGTCGATGTCGTGGTGGTGAGCGAGGCGTCGTGCCTCGGTGACCACCCGGCTCACGTGGTCGCGCAGCCCCGCCGGCAGCTCGGCGACAGCAGCTTGGAGTTCGGCGCGCAGATCTGTAACGCTCATTGCTCGAACCATAGCTCGAAGAGGTGGTCACCGCGTCGGAAGCGGTACTTGCCGTTCGCCCTGCGAGGTAGGGGACCCAGCCGCACCCGCGAGGGACGAACTCGCGCTCGCAACTGACGTTGGTCGGGCTGGCCCTCAACGTGCCACCGGCTGAGCGTCTTACGGAGGTAGTCTAGCGCCTCGTCCGAACCGCAGAGCGGCAGACGTCCGCGTGGAGGTCGTTGCCACGGCAGGGCGATCGCGGATGCCTCGGAGGTCATGAGGAGAAATGGAATCATGCCCCATGACCCCGTCTGCCGGAAGTAACGCAGCACCGGCTTGCCTTGCAGGGCAATGTAGTACAGCGGCGTGTTGCCGGCGTAACGCCTCCTGGGGAAGGAGACCTTGACGTCCCGCGCCTCACGCAGCATCGCCCCTAGCGACGCCCACGCCGTGGCGCTCAACTCCCCGTCGGCCGATGCTGTCGCATCGTCGAATCGGCGCTCAAAAGGCGGCCCGAAGGCACCGCGAAGCGGCATGAAGCCACAGGTTGCGGCGCTAGTGCTCATCAGATCTTCCCCATGTTTGCGCAAGGCGAGACTGATGTGCGCACCATTGAGGCGCAGGGGCAAGACGAGCAAGCCACCGTCCTTGAGCTGATCTATCCATGCCGGCGGGACCTGCCAGCAACTTGCGGTCGCGATGATGCGATCGTATGGCGCGTCGTCCGCGTACCCCAAGCCACCATCCGCCGTAACGACGTGCGCGTTGTTGAAGCCCTCCGATCGGAGGTGCGCTTTCGCGCGCGCCGCGATTTCAGGATCGATATCGACGGTCGTCACCCGGCCTCTGTGCTTTACGAGCGAAGCGAGCAGCGCGGCGTTATAGCCGGTTCCCGCGCCGATCTCGAGCACGCGCTGTCCGGGCTCCAGCTCAAGCTGCTCCAGCATGACCGCCATGATCGAAGGCTGGCTTGAGGAGCTCACCGGCACGCCGTCGAGTTGCTTTGTGATGAACGCCTCGTCACGGTACACAGCTTTGAGGGACCTGTCTGGCACGAAGACGTGGCGGCGCACGGTCGAGAGAGCTTCCGCCACCGTATCGTTGTGCAGGAAACCGTTTCGTCGAAGGCCCTTCACGAGCTGGTTGCGGAGGCGCTGTTCGTATGTCATCGGGCGACATGATAGCAGAGGCCCTTCACATTGAAGGGCCTCGTGAGGCGCTCTCGGGGTGGGTAGGACGCCGGGTGTAGCTAGCTGCGCCTGTAGGCGATGTCGCGGAGGCGCTTCACGCGCTCTTCCAACGGCGGGTGGGTGCTGAAGAGGTTCGCGATGCCGCCAGCCTTGAAAGGGTTCATGATATATAGGTGGGCCGTCGCTTCGGCCATCGGCGTCGCCTCCATCGGGCGTTCTTTTGCCCCTTGGTGGATCTTCTCGAGCGCGGTGGCGAGCGACGCTGCGTCGCGTGTGATCTCGGCGCCTGTGCGATCAGCCTGGTACTCACGCGTTCGCGAGATCGCAGACCGGATGATGCCCGCTGCGATTGGCGCGATGATCCAGCCAACGAGCATTGCGTACGGGCTCCGTCGGAAGAAGTAGCTGACGAATGCCACCATGCTGATGGCGGCCGCGATCGCGGCAACGATCGAGCTGATCAGGATGTCGCGATTCTTAACGTGGCCAAGCTCGTGCCCCATCACCGCGCGCAACTCGCGATCGCTGAGGATCCGCATGATGCCCGTCGTCACGGCGACGGCGGCGTGTTCGGGATTACGGCCCGTCGCGAAGGCGTTGGGCGCGTCGTTCTGGATCAGGTAGACCCGCGGCTTGGGCAGGCCGGCCAGTGTCGCGACTTCCGCGACCATCCGATGCAGCCCGGGCTGCTCCTGAGGCGAGACCTCCTTGGCCCCTGCCACGCGCAACGCCAGCTTGTCGGACGACCAGTAGGCGAAAAAGTTCATCCCAAGGCCGAGTACAGCCGCAATGATGAGGCCGGTGAGGCCTCCAACTAACAAGCCGATGCCGAGGAATAGACCCATCAGGGCCGCGAGAAGAACCGTGGTCTTGAACATTGCCATGATCTATATGACTCCCTTAGCTATGTCTACTAGCAGTGTAGCACGGGGCCACTGGTGGATAGCTTTCGGAAGTGTGACGCGGCTCTAAATCAGGCCGCCCTACCCCTCAGCGCCGAGCTGGCGGCCGCCGAGCATGTGGAGGTGGATGTGGTAGATCGTCTGGCCGCCTTCGTCGCCGCAGTTGAACGTAAGACGATAGCCGCGTTCGCTGACGCCTTCGTCGTCCGCAAGCTTGTTCCCCACAGTCACCATGCGCGCTAGCAAGCCGCCGTGGTCTTCCGTAAGGTCGCGGACCGTCGGGATGTGCTCCTTGGAGACGATTAGTAGGTGCGTCGGCGCGCGCGGGTTGATATCGCGGATGGAGAAACAGAGGTCGTCATCGTGCAGCTTGTCGACCGGTATCTTGCCGGACGCCATGTTGCAGAAGAGACAATCGTCTGCCATGTAGCGCTCTCCGGGGTATCAATTGGGGAGGTCCTGCGACCTCCCCCACTCAACGTCGTTTCTAGATCTCGAGTGCTTCTGCCACCTTTTCGCGGTGGTAATCGCCGTCGCCCCAGGCAAGCTCTCCGGCCTTCTGGCGCCGGAAGAACAGCTGGATGTTGTACTCCTTGGTGAAGCCGATGCCACCGTGGATCTGCTGGCCGTGCGCCACGACGCGGCGAGTCGCCTCGCTGCACCAGGCCTTGGCCATGTGGACGTCCGTGTCGGCTTCGTCGGTGCCTTCCGCGACCGACCAAGCAGCCTTGTACATGATGAAGCGGGCGCCATCGACGTCCGTCACCATGTCGGCGGTCTTGTGCTGGATCGCCTGGAAGCTGCCGATCGGGCGGCCGAACTGGATGCGGTCCTTGGCGTACTGGACGCTGATCTCGAAGTCCTTCTGCGCCAGACCGACCAGGTACGCGCACTCGATGACGGTCGCCTTCTTGGCAATCCTGTCGACGAGTTCCCAGCCCTTGCCGGCCTCGCCGAGCACGTTGGCCTTTGGCACCTTCACGTTCTCGAACTTGACCTCGCACTGCTTGTCGGAAGCAATAGTCTTGAGCTGTTCGAACGAGATACCGTCGCTCTTGCTGTCGACGATCAGGACGGTGATGCCCTTCTCGCCTTTGCCGCCCGTCCGCGCGACCACGGTCATGTAGTCCGTCACGTGAGCGTCGCGGATGAAGAGCTTCGTGCCGTTGAGGACGTAGCTATCGCCGTCATCCTTGGCCTCCAATTCGACACCCTCGGCGTCGAAGCGTGCGGTCGGCTCTGTTAGGGCGAGCGTCCAGATCTGCTCGCCGGACGCGATCTTCGGCAGATACTGCTTCTTCTGCTCGTCGGAGCCGCCCTCCATCAGCGCGATCGCGCCACCAACCGCGGTTGGTAGGAACGGTCCCGGCACCAGCGCACGGCCGAACTCCTCGACCAGGATAATGAAGTCGATAAAGCCCATGCCGGAGCCGCCCTGTTCGTCGGGGATGATCAGCCCCTGCCAGCCCTGCTCGGCCATCTTCTTCCAGAGGTCGGGCGTATATCCTTGCTCGTCCTCCTCCATGTCGCGGACGTGCTGCTCCGGACACTCCTTCTCTAGGAAGTCGCGTGCGAAGTTCTTCAGCAGTTCTTGTTCTTCACTCAGTCCTAGGTCCATTGTCCCTTGCTCCTCTCCTTTTACTTGTTACAAGGTCGGGCCACCCCGCGGCCCGCTACCTGATGATTCTTCCTAGCCGCTGCTAGCTTCCCCCTCCTTCCAAGTCGTTGATCTTGGCCGCCATGATGAAGTCGTTCTCAGACAGGCCGCCGATGGCGTGCGTGGTCAGCTCTAGCTGCACGCGGTTCCACGAAACGCTGAAGTCGGGATGATGACCCTCAGCTTCAGCGACATCGGCGACTCTATTGATGAATTGCATGGATCCGACGAAGTCCTTGAACTTCAGCTTTCGCGTGAGCTTCATCGGCTCGTCCTGCACCAGGTCCCAGCCGGGCGTGGCGGTGAGGTACGCCTCAGCCGTCGACCGGGCTAGCGGCTTCGTGCCGCCCTCGCAGGGGACGCAGTGCTTGGATAGAAGGTCGCTGGTCACTGGGCGGCTCCTTGCCATCCAAGAGCTTCGCGAAGAGCCGGCTGCACGTGGTTGACGAACATCGGCGGGAGGTCGCCATTCCTGAGGTGGCCATCAAACCAGATGTATTCTCGGATTTCTGACGAGGGCGTCGGCGCGCCCACGATATCGCCCGCGTAGAGCGTGAGGCGGAATTCCTCATCGCTATCGTAGGCGCGGTCGCGGAACTCACCTACCTCGCGCAAACCCTGCTCGTCGACAGCGACCTGCAGCTCGTCGCGCAACTCGCGGGTTAACGCCTCGATCGGCGTTTCGCCCTCTTCAATGTGCCCGCCGGGTATCTGCCAGTGTGTTGAACCCTTCTTGCGGACCATGAGAAGCTTCTCTTCATTGAACACAGCCATGCCTACTCGGTGAAACATCATCATCCTCTGGGCAGTCCCAGTCCGCGCTGGGCGATAATGCTACGTTGGATCTCGCTCGTGCCTCCGGCCAGTGTCGAGCCCACCTGTACGCGGTACATGCGCTCGATGCGGCCCAGAAGCGGCGCGTACGGCGAGCCGGGGCCAAGCTGGCCGTAGAGGCCCGCTAGGCCAATGGCGGTTGTCCCGATACGCTGTGCCAGCTCTGAGGCGAACAGCTTCGTGATCGAGGCTTCCTGATTGGGGATCAGGCCCTTCTCCTGCATGCTGGCGACGCGGTACGAGAGCATGATTGCGATCTCGATCTCGATCATGCGGTCCGCGATCGTGTGGCGAACGAGCGGGCTGCCGTCGTGGAACGGGCGTGTGGCGTCGATCACCTCGAACATGAGCTGCTGGAGGCTGATCGCGTTTAGGATGCCGGAGCGCTCGAAATCGAGCGTCGTCGTCGCGACGTACCAGCCGCGGTTCATCTCGCCTAGGATGGCCGTCTTCGGGACGCGCACGTTATCGAAGAAGACCTCGTTGAAGCTGTGCATGTCGGCCATGTTCGTGAGCGGCTGGACGCTGATGCCAGGCGATTTCATATCGACCAGGAAGTAGCTGATGCCTTTGTGGTTTGGCGCGTCCGAATCCGTACGGGCGAGCATTCCGATCATGTCCGCGCGATGGGCGCCCGACGTCCATATTTTCTGGCCGTTGATGACGAATTCGTCGCCATCCTCGACGGCCTTCGTCTGCAGCGATGCGAGGTCGGAGCCAGACTCGGGCTCGCTAAATCCCTGGCACCAGTAGACATCGCCGGACAGCAGCCCCGAGAGGTGCTCCTTCTTCTGCTCCTCGTTCCCATGGACGATAATCGTCGGCCCGATCAGGCCGATTCCGAGGAAGTTCGGTCGCAGCGCCTGCGCGCGCGCCAGCTCCTCGTTGAAGACGAACTGCTTCGCCGTCGAGAGGCCGGCGCCGCCATACTCCTTCGGCCAGGCCGGCGCGACCCAGCCCTTGCCGGCGAGCTTCTTCAGCCAGGCCTCGTCGTTTGGGTTTTCGCCTACTCCCACGCCGAGGACAGCCTCGTCCGGCTGGCGAAACTCGTCCGTCAGCTCCTTGTCGAGGAACTCCCGCACGTCCGCGCGGAACTCTGCGACCTCAGGGGAGTCTCGAAATTCCATCTTAGCCTCGCGGCAGTCCCAGCCCGCGCGTGGCGATGATGCTGCGCTGGATCTCGCTCGTGCCGGCGGCGATCGTCAAGCCGACGGACGTAACGTACGAGCGCCCAAATTGGCCAAACAGTCGAGCGTACTTGGACTCAGGCTCAAGCTGGCCGTAGAGTCCGAGCATGTGGAGGCCCGCCATCGCGAGCTTCTGCCCCAACTCTGAGTTGAAGACTTTAACGATCGACGCTTCGTAGTTCGGCACAAGCTTCTGAGACTGCAGGCTGACAACTCGATACGAAAGGAAGCGCAGGATGTTGAGGTCGACCCACAGGTCCGCGATCTGGCGGCGCACCAGCGGTTCTTGGATCAGGTGCTTGCCGTTCGATTTCGTCTCTTTCGTGAACTTCGTCAACTCTTCGAGGGTACGAAGGCTCGTCGGGTAGCCGGACGACGAGGACCGCTCAAAGTCGAGCGTCGTCGTCGCAATGTACCAGCCGCGGTTCAGCTCGCCCAGCAGGCCGGAGCGAGGCACACGCACGTTCTCGAAAAAGACCTCATTAAAGCCGTCTTCGCCCGCCATGTTAATTAGTGGCCGCACACTGATACCAGGCGACTTCATGTCGATTAGGAAGTAGCTGATGCCCTTGTGCTTCGGCGCGTCCGGGTCGGTCCGCGCCAGCAAGAACATCCAGTCCGCGTAATGGGCTTGGCTCGTCCAGATCTTCTGGCCGTTGATGACGAAGTCGTCGCCGTCTTGCACAGCCTTCGTCTGGAGCGACGCGAGGTCCGAGCCCGACTCGGGCTCGCTGTAGCCCTGGCACCACTGAACGTGGTTCGACGTGATGCCCGGCAGGTGTTCCGCCTTCTGCTCATCGGTCCCGTACATCATGATCGTCGGGCCCAGGTAGCCCGTCGCGGCGAAATTGAGCAGCGGCGCTCTCTGATAGGACATCTCCTCGTTGAAGACGACTTGCTCCCAGAGGCCGAGTCCCAGCCCACCGTACTCCTGCGGCCAGGCGGGCGCGATCCACTTCTTGGGCGCCAAACGCTTCAGAAATTCCTGCCCGAACTCGTGATTCTCCTCACTTAATGAGCCCGGCCGGCTGCCCCAGCCTTCGGGCAACTCCTGCTTCAGGAAGGAGCGGACCTCCTCCCGAAAGACGTCTTGCTCGGGCGTGAACTTGAATTCCATTACGCTGGAGCCTGAATGCTAGTCTCGGGGCAATCCGAGGCCACGCTGAGCGACGATGTTGCGCTGCACCTCGCTCGTGCCGCCTTCGATCGTGTAGGCGACAGAACGGAGGTAGGTGTAGCAGTTACGGCCGCCGTTCGGCGCCAGGTGGGAGCCACGGCCGAGCTGGCCATACAACCCCAGCATGTTCTGTCCGGTCCGCGCGATACGCTGGTTCAGTTCCGTGTTGTAGAGCTTCATCATCGAAGCTTCGTAATTCGGAATGAGGCCCCTGCTCTGCATGCTGACGACCCGATATGAGAGCATACGGGCCATCTCGACCTCCAACATGCGGTCGGCCAGCTCGTAGCGCAGCATCGGATTGCGCTTCAGGACACTGGTGTTGTCTTCCACGTGCTCGCGAGCGTACTCGATCAGCGACTCTACGCCCTGTTTCATGCCCGTCGTCGAACCGATCGCCGACCGCTCGAAGTCGAGCGTCGTCATAGCCGCATACCAGCCGCGGTTCTCCTCGCCGATCACGTTCTCTTTGGGGATGCGCACGTTGTCGAAGAAGACCTCATTGAACTCGTGCGTGCCGGCCATGTTCATCAATGGCCGCACCTCTACTCCCGGTGACTTCATATCGAGGATGAAGTAGGTGATCCCCTTGTGCTTCGGCGCGTCCGCGTCCGTCCGCGCGAGCAGGATCATCTTCTTCGCCATGTGGGCGAGTGTGGTCCAGATCTTCTGTCCGTTGATAACGTAGTCGTCGCCGTCGCGGACGGCCTTCGTCTGCAACGACGCAAGGTCGGAGCCCGACTCCGGCTCGCTGTAGCCCTGACACCAAACGTCCTCGCCGGAGAGCATACCGGGAAGGTGCTCCTTCTTCTGCTCCTCCGTGCCATGGACGATGATGGTGGGGCCGGCCATGCCGAGGCCGATGATCAGATGCAACGGACGAGGCGCGCGATTCAACGCCAGCTCCTCGTTCAGCACGAACTGCTTCATCGTGCTGAGACCCGCGCCGCCGTATTCTTCCGGCCAGGCCGGCGCGATCCAGCCTTTGGACGCCAGCTTCTTGAACCACTCCTGGTTCGCCTCCCAGTTGCCGACGAGGGCCTCTTCGCCGCTCACGCCCTTCTTGGCCTTCGGCGCTTCGGCGGTGATGTAGTCCTTTACCTCTGCGCGGAACGTCGCTTCCTCTTCACTATCCCGTAGGTCCATCTGCTACCTCCGTGGCTTGCTGGTTCGTTTCGTTCCGTTCACAAGCAGCAATCGCCGTGGCGACCGCCGCCCGAATTCCCCTGGTTAGTCGAGCTCGACTTGCTAGTTCTTCGGGAGCCCCAATCCGCGCGTCGCGATGATGCCGCGCTGGATCTCGCTCGTACCGCCGGCGATCGTCGACGCGACCGTCTGAATGTAGGACGCACCATAGCGGCCCTTGGCCGGCGCCCAATCCGTATCATCGTTCAGGAGCTGACCGTAGAGGCCAGCGACCTTCATTGACGTGCGCGCGATACGCTGGCTCATCTCCGAGGAGAAGAGCTTGCACATGGACGCCTCGTAGTTCGGCACAAGGCCCCTTGCCTGCATCGTGACGACGCGGTACGACAGCATCTTCGCGACGTGCGTCTCTAGGAGGCGGTCTGCCAACTCGAACTGCAGCGTTTCGTTGTCGCCCAAGGTGGATTTGTGGTCGTCCTTGTGCTCCTTCGCGAACTTGATCAGGTTTTCGACCTGCAACCGCTGGCCGACTGCGGAGCCGATGCTGGAGCGTTCGAAGTCGAGCGTCGTCGTACCGATGTACCAGCCGCGGTTCTCCTCACCAACGAGGTTCTTCGCTGGCACCCGCACGTTGTCGAAGAAGACCTCGTTGAACATGGAGTTGCCGGCCATGTTGACAAGCGGGCGAACGGTGACGCCCGGCGACTTCATGTCGAGCATGAAGTAGCTGATGCCCTTGTGCTTCGGCGCGTCCGGGTCCGTGCGGGCCATCATGAACATCCAGTGCGCGTACTGCGCGCCGGAGGTCCAGATCTTCTGGCCGTTGATCACAAAGTCGTCGCCGTCACGGACCGCCTTGGTCTGCAGCGACGCGAGGTCCGAGCCGGACTCCGGCTCGGAGAATCCCTGGCACCACTGCACCTCTCCGGAGAGGATCCGGCTCAGGTGTTCGTCCTTCTGCTCGTCATCGCCGTGGATGATGAGCGTCGGACCGATCATCGAAACGCCCATCCCGCCGACCGGAGGAGTTCGGTTCTCCGCGAACTCCTCGTTCATGATAAATTGCTCCATGGTGCCGAGCCCGGCGCCGCCGTACTCCTTCGGCCAGGCAGCCGCGATCCAGCCCTTGTCAGACAGCTTCTTACGCCACTCCTTCATCTCTTCGAAGCGCGAACGCATATCGCCGCCCCCTCCGCCGCCGAAGCCAAAACCGCCGGCATCCTTGAAGCGCTCCGGCAGCTCCTTGTCGATGAAGTCTCGTATCTCCTGCCGGAATGCGGCCTCCTCTGGCGTGTCGTTGAAGTCCATGCGTCCGCTCCTTCCTTGGTCACTGACAGCTGTTCGCTTGCGAACAGCTGTCAGTGCCTACCCCTTACGTCCTAGACTCTGGGCAACCCCAGCCCCCGCTGGGCGATGATGTTTCGCTGTACTTCGCTCGTGCCACCACCGATCGTGCTGGTCGTAGCGTACATGTAGGTCGATGAGAAGCGCCCGGCCATAGCCCGGTCAGCGTACGCGCTGTCGTTGTTGAGTTGCCCAAACAGGCCGGTGAGCTTCAGTCCCGTGGCCGCGATGCGTTGGTCCAACTCTGATGAGTACAGCTTTGCGACCGTGGCTTCGTTGCTCGGCACCATTCCACGGGCCTGCACGCCGATGACTTTGTGGTTCAGCATCAATTCCACCTGCGACTCGATGGCGCGGTCGGCCAGTTCGTAGCGGATCAGCGTGTCATTGTGGCCGTTCGAGCGCTCTTTCTGAAACGCGACCAGCTCATTCACCGTCAACGAATGGCTAAC
>JADFPV010000029.1 GCA_022562155.1 Chloroflexota bacterium | reverse complement strand
TCAAGCCGGAAGGCTACAGCGACACAACCGTCTGGTGTGAGTCAGGCAACCTCTTCGTCACCAACGAAGCTTCCTAACATGCGCATCGTCGTCTGCGCCAAAGAGGTGCTCGATCCGGACGCCGTCAACAGCTATGCGGTGGCCGGGCGGCTGGAGATCGGCGAAGACGGCCGCACGATCACGCAGGCCGCGATCCCGCGCCTGATGAATGCCTACGACGAGCAGGCGATCGAGGCCGCGCTGCGCATCCGCGATGCCGGTGTCGAATGCACGATCGCGGTCGTATCGGTGGGGGGCGACCAAGCCGACGTCCTCAAGCAGGCCGCCGCGATGGGCGCTGACGAGATCGCGACGATCACCGTCGATACGTCGACCGTCGACTACCACGTGGCCGCGCGGCTGCTGGCGGCCTACGTCGAACACAGCGGGGGCGCCGATCTGATCTTGTGCGGACGCCAGGCATCCGACGACGACCAAGGCGTGGTTCCCGCTCTCATAGGCGAGGCGCTGGGGATACCGGTGATTACGATCGCACGTGCCGTCGAAGTCACCTCGGACGCCGCTCGCGTGACGCGCGTGACGCCCAACGGCGAAGAGATCGTCGAGGCGGACCTGCCCGCAGTCGTGACGATCAGCAACGAACTCGGCCTGCCTCGCTATCCGACGACGGCAGGCCGCATTGCAGCTCGGCGGATGCAAGCGAACGTGCTGTCGCCGGACGATCTGGGCCTTACGCCGGACGATCTACAGCCGAGAGTGGCGCTGACGAAGCAGTTCGTACCACAGGTCCAGGGTAACTGCGAGATGCTATCCGGCGATTCGCCAGCGCAGATCGCGAGCGACCTCATCGAACGCCTACGTGCCGACCAGGTGCTGCCGTGACGATCGTGGCGTGCACGTTCGGCGATCCGACGGCGTCGGGCGAAGTCGAGGAGCTGCTAACGCTAGCGCGACGGCTCAGCGAATCGAACGCTTCCGACCTACGATGGCTTGTGGCCGGCTCGGCGCCGCGCGCGGCCGTAGAAGAGTTAGCCGCAGCGTATGGCGTAGCGACTGTCGACCGCATAGACGATCCGAAGCTCGAGGGCGCGGCGCCGGACGCCTCGGTAGAGGCGCTGGCGCAGTACTGCGCCAGCCGGCCACCAGCAACACTGCTACTGAGCCAGACGTTCGATGCTAGGCTCGTCGCGCCGCGATTGGCCGGACGTGTAAACGCGACGGTCATGATGAACGCGGTCGATGTCGAGAACGACGTTGGCACAGTTCGCGTGACGGTTTCGGCCTATGGCGGCGATACCCGAGCCGTCTACGAACTGACCGGCGACGGTCCGCACGTTATCGGCGTAATGGCGAACGCGACGGCCCCGGAACGCTCGTCAGGTGCGACACCCGTCATCAACGACGTCTCGGTGGACCTGAGTCGAATCGAAGAGCGCATCCGCATCGTCGAACGAACGCCAGAACAAGGCCCTCGGCTGGAGGACGCGAACATCATCGTGGCGGGTGGCCGCGGTCTCGGTTCCGCAGACAAGTTCCACCACGTCGAGGATCTCGCTGAGGCGCTTGGCGGGATGGCTGCGGCATCGCGACCGATCGTCGACGATGGCTGGGCTGACCCCTCACGCCAGATCGGGCTTACGGGCAAGGTTGCCCGGCCGGCGCTTTACATCGCCGCCGGAATCTCTGGCGCGAGCCAGCACATGGCAGGCTGTTCGGCGGCGAAGACGATCGTCGCGATCAACCGCGATCCGGACGCGCCGATCTTCCGCTATGCTCGCTACGGTATCGTTGGCGATTGCATCGAGCTGCTCACCGAACTGACCAACGCCGTGAAGGCACGTTGACACCCGTCATGTCGAAAGCTATGCTCTCGCAGGCATCGTGATGACAACGTCGAACCAGATTCCAGTAGCGGAAGGGCTGTTCGCCGAGACAGCGGACGGGCCGCGCTTGCTCGGCTCGAAGTGCGCGACGTGCGAAACGCCGTACTTCCCCAAGGCGGCCATCTGCCACAACCCGAACTGCAGCGACTCGAAGCTCGAGGACGCCGAGTTCGGCCCGAACGGCACGCTCTGGAGCTACACGGTCCAGTACTATCCACCGCCGCCGCCCGCCAAGTACGACGAGCCCTTCGAGCCGTACGCGCTCGGCCTGATTGACCTGCCCGAAGGGCTGCGGGTGCTTTCCAAGGTGACCGCGGACGACATCGAAGCGATCGAAGTGGGCGGGAACGTTCAGTTGGTGATCGAGAAGCTCCACACGAACGCGGACGGCAACGAAGTCGTGACGTTCAAGTTCAGACAGTCAT
Source organism: Chloroflexota bacterium (assembly GCA_022562155.1). Lineage (GTDB taxonomy): Bacteria > Chloroflexota > Dehalococcoidia > DSTF01 > RBG-16-68-14 > SZUA-185. The sequence continues at coordinate 31,022 of JADFPV010000029.1, read as the reverse complement.
AATCGAAACGGACGGAGGCCAACCACGATGAGAGATGTCGCGGTCCTGGGTGTCGGCATGCACCCCTGGGGTAAGTTCGAAGACAAGTCGATCACAGACCTCTCCCGGGAGGCGGTAGAGGCGGCGCTTCGGGACGCGGGGATCGCCTGGCCGGAGATCGAGGCCGTGTCCGCCGCCAGCTCGCGCTTTTCCGGCGGCAAGGGCTGGGGCCTAAACGGCAACGATATCGTCGAAGAGATGGGGTCGAACGGCGTCCCCGTCTACAACCTCTCGGCCGGCTGCGCGGCGGGCGGCAACGCGCTCAACATCGGCTACACGCTCGTCGCAAGCGGCCTCTACGATCGCGTGCTTGTGTTCGGCGCGGAGAAGATGCCGAAGGGCATGATCCAAACATCAGGCGTAGAAGAGGAGACCGACCCTGAGTACCTGCGCCAGATATCGGTTGGTATGCCGGGCCCGGCCTTCTGGGGCATGCTCTGCACCCAGCGGATGGACGAATATGGAACGACTGAGGAGCAGCTCGCGCGGATCGCTGTGAAGGCCCACGAGAACGCCGTCCACAATGAGAACGCCCGCTTCCGCCAGAAGTTCACGCTGGAGGACGTGCTGAACTCGAAGATGGTGAGCTATCCCCTGCGGCTCTACGAGATCTGTCCCATCAGCGACGGCGCGGCGGCCGTCGTGCTCTGCTCTGCCGAAGTGGCTCGCAAGCACACGACCAGGCCTGTCTGGCTCGCGTCCAGCACTGTCGCGACGTATCGCTACGACGACGGCATCCCAAGGGGCCTGGCATCCGTGGTGCCGAAAGGCAGGACGCTCCACAGTGAAGCCAAGCTGGCCGTCAGCAAGGCGTTCGACGACGCAGGTGTGGGGCCGAAAGATGTTAGCCTCGTCGAGTTGCAGGACAATACGGTCTACTACGAGCTGGCGTTCCCTGAAGAGTGGGGCCTCTGCGAGCCTGGTGAGGCTGAGTCGCTCGTCGAAAAGGGCGAGACGACGCCGGTGGGATCCATGCCGATCAACCCGAGCGGCGGCTTTCTGTCGTTCGGGGAGGCGACGACGGCGATGGGCGTCTTCCAGATCTGCGAACTGGCCTGGCAGCTCCGCGGCGAGGCGGGAGAACGTCAGGTGCCCAACGCGAAGGTCGGACTAGCCCAGACGCTCGGCCTCGGCGGCAACGGTACCGCCGCGATTCTCAAGCGCTAGCTGGCCACGGAGGTGAGTAAGATGATCGAAGCAGACTATCTGATCGTCGGGGCGGGCGCGATGGGCATGGCCTTCGCCGATGCGCTGCTGACCGAGACCGACGCTACGATCGCGATCGTTGACCGTTACGGCAGCCCCGGCGGGCACTGGACTCGCGCGTACCCGCATGTGCGCCTGCATCAGCCCTCGGCGTTCTACGGTGTGAACTCAAAGCCGCTAGGCCGCAACACCAAGGACACGAGGGGTGGGAACGCCGGCCTCTTCGAGCTAGCGTCAGGCTCCGAGGTCGTCGCCTATTTCGACCAGGTCATGAACCAACAGTTCCTCCCCACTGGGCGGGTTCACTACTTCCCGATGTGCGAGTATGCGGAAGGCGGGGCCATCGTCTCGCTCGCTTCGGGCGAACGCCACGAGGTCACGGGGAAGAAGATCGTCGATGCCACCTACTCGCAGGTGACAGTGCCCTCAATGCGGCCACCGGCCTACGATGTCGCTGACGACGTTCGCTGCGTTCCACCCAACGCACTGAACACTATCGACGAGACTCCTTCCGGCTACGTCGTCATTGGCGCGGGCAAGACCGGAATTGACGCTTGCCTCTGGCTGTTAGACGCGGGCGTCGATCCCAAAGACATCGCCTGGATCCTGCCGCGCGACCCCTGGATCCTAGATCGGGCCAAGATCCAGCCTGGCCCAGACTTCTTCGACAGCACGGTCGGCGGCTTCGCGCTGCAGATGGAAGCCTCCGCACTCGCCACGTCGATCGATGATCTATTCGAGCGGCTGGAGGCGACTGGCCAGCTGCTCCGGCTCGACGACACCGTCCGCCCAACCACGTACCGCTGCTCGACTGTGTCCATCGCCGAACTCGAGGAGCTGCGTCGGATCGACAACGTAGTGCGGCTGGGGCGAGTGCGATCCATTAGCGCCGACGAGATCGTTCTGGAGAACGGATCGATCCCCACCGGCCCAGAGGTGCTCCACATCGATTGCACGGCCGACGGTCTGGCGCGGCGGCCGGCGGTTCCCGTGTTCGAAGGCGACCGGATCACACTCCAGAATATCCGCGTTTGCCAGCCAACGTTCAGTGCTGGACTGACGGGCCATGTGGAAGCCAGCTACACGGATGACACGCAGAAGAACGAACTCTGCACGCCGGTCCCTTATCCGAATTCGGACGTCGACTGGCTACGGATAACGCTCGGGAACGCCGTCAACACAGCGCGCTGGCGCAGCGATCCAGAGTTGAGCGCCTGGCTAGCTGGTTCTCGTCTCGATGTCAACAGCAGCTTTGCCGGGCGCGGCGAGCCGAGCCCCGCTCTGCTCCAGATTTTGGGGAAGCTCGGTGAGAACGCTGCAGGAGCGATCACCAACCTCCAGAAGTTGCTGGCCGAGGTCGACGCCGAGTAAGGCCAACCTGCTGCGAGCGGCTGCCGGAGCCTACTGCCCAACGAACTTCGCGTCGCGCTTCTCGATGAAAGACGTCGTGCCTTCTTTCGCGTCCAACGTCGCGGCGGTCATCACTGACGCGACCGCCTCGTAGTCGAGCATCTCGTCGAGCGTTGACGTCAGCGACTTGTGAACGTAGCGGCGGCCAAGGTCGATGGCTACGCTCGCTCCCTTCGCCAGCTCTTTCGCGTACGCCATCGCGGCGTTGAGCGCCTCGCCTTCTTCTACCAGCTCGTCGACAACGCCGATCTCATACGCTTCTTCGGCACTGAGCATCTTCGCGGTCTCGATCATCATCAGCGCGTTCGGCAACCCGATGATGCGCGGCAAGAAGTAGCTGATTCCACAGTCGGGGCCGAGCCCACGCTTGACGAAGATGGCTGAAAAGCGCGACTTCTTATCCGCGAAGCGCCGGTCGCAGGCGCAGGCGTAGGCGAGGCCCGCGCCGACCGCCACGCCGGAGATGGCCGCGATGACAGGCTTCTCGACGTCGATGATGGCCTTCGTGAACTCGGAGAACGGACCGCCAGGCGTCTTGCGCTGGTAACGCGGCACGGGCAGGTCGGAGAGGCCCGGGATCGGGCGGTCCGTGCCGCCGCTGAGCCAGGTCACGTCGCCGCCGGCGCAAAATGCGCGGCCGCCGGCGCCCGTGAGCACGATGGTCCGCACGTCGTCGTTCTGGCGCATATCGCGAAAGAGGTTGACGAGCTGCTCGGCCATGTCCCAGTGAACGGCGTTCATCCGGTCCGGCCGGTTGAGTGTGACGACCCCGACGCCGTCATCGATTTCGAATAGGACGTGCTCTTCTTCAGACATTGCGACCACCTCGCTATCTCGCTGTTGGTTGGGTTACGATATCGCACCCATGCGATAATGTTCGCACCGATGCGATAATCTATCGCACGTAGATATAGCACACGTCGAAACCAGAAAGGAACACATTGCCCGAAACAACTGTCGCAGTCGTCACCGGCGCCTCGCGTGGCATCGGACGCTACATCGCGCTCGCGCTGGCGCGGGACGGGATGGACATCGTCTGCGCGGCCCGCTCGACGAAGGACGCGCCCTCCAAGCTGCCCGGCACGATCGAGGAGACGGCAGAGCAGATCGAGGCGCTCGGCGGGCGGGCGCTCGCGGTGGCGTGTGACATCAGAGACGAAGCGCAAGTCGACGCCATGATCGTTCAGACGATCGACGCGTTTGGCCGTCTCGACCTGCTGGTGAACAACGCAGCCGTGGTCGCGCCCGCGCCGTTCGCGGAGATCACAACCAAACGCTGGGACCTGATGCTGGACGTGAACCTCCGCGGCACGATGCTTTGCTCGCGGGCGGTGCTGCCGCAGATGGTCGAACAAGGGGCAGGTAGGATCATCAACATCTCGTCTGGCGCCGTGACGGACGCCGAGGCGACAGCGAGGCTAGGCATCATTCCGTACGCGGTCTCGAAGGCCGCGGTGGAAGCGCTGACTGAAGCGCTGGCGCTGGAGCTGCTACCGCGCGGCATCGCGGTGAACTGCCTGCGGATCGAGAGCGCCATCGCTACCGAGGGCGCCCGGCTCGCCGACCCCGGCGTCGATACGGAGTGGGAGCAGCCGGAGGCGGCGGCAGAGGCTGTTCGCTGGATAGCGTCTCGCGAGGTGGACTATACGGGACGCGTCGTTACGATGGCCGAGGTGCGCGCGGAGAGCGGCTAGCTCTGGTGTAGACCGTCAACGATGCCGCGGACCAATATCTTGTCCGCGAGCACTTGTGGCGGGAAGCCCAGGAAGATCGTGTCGCAGAACTCTCCCCATCGCTCCTTCAGCTTCGGCACGAGGTCATCGTAGGTCGCGATCGTCGCGAAGGTCTCCAGCATCTCGTCCGTGATCTGGTCCGCCATCTCCTGCCACTTGCCTTCGATGGAAAGCTGGTGGAGCGTGCGGCCAACCTCACCCCAGCCGTGATGTTCCAGCACCGAGTGGTAGGTGCGCGTCGACGAATAGAACGCGAGCTGCTGTTTGACGCCGGCCTTCGCCGCCTCGACCTCAGCTTTATCTTTTCCTGATACGAGGAACGGCGAGCCAACGACATCGACGTCCGAACGCTGGCGGCCTCCCTTTTCCGCGCCCTTTTCGATTGCCGGCATGACAACGTCGCGCGTGAACTCATAGGTGGCCAGCGGATGGAGCCGCACACCATCGCATAGCTCTCCGGAGAGGCGCGCCATGTAGGGATTGAGCGCCGAGATATAGATCGGGATGTCGGGGTGGTCGATCTGGCCGGGGCTGAAGAACGGCGACATGAGCGTGAATCGATAATACTTTCCCTCGTAGCTGGGCGGCTCACCCGTCTGGAACGTGTGGAACATCGCCTTCATACAGAGCAGATAGTCACGCAGGCGAGGACCCGGCGGGCCAAGCCAGGGCGCCGCGTAGCGTCGCTCGTTGTGGCCCTTCACCTGCGTGCCCAGCCCGACGCGAAAGCGTCCGCCGGAGAAGCGTTGCAGGTCCCAGGCGATCTGGGCCGTGATCATCGGGCTGCGCGGGAACGCGATCGCGACGTTGGTGCCAAGCAGAATGCGGTCCGTGTGTTCGGCGGCGATCATGATCGGCAGGAAGGGGTCGTGGCCGGCCTCCGGCGTGGTCACCCCGTCAAAGCCCAACTCCTCGATCAGCCGCGCGGCGTCGCGGATGGATCCGATTTCGGCGATACCAGCGCTCGAGCCGCTGTACTGCTCAAGGCTGGGCCCAAGCAGCAGCGTCTCGACGCGGAGACCAGATGACGCATCGTCTTTGAGACTCTCCGGAGCGGGCATGGTGACCACGGAGGGCCGTTCGGCTACAGCAGTCGCGCCCGGCCGCTCTTGAACCGCGGTACCTGCGTCGCTGGCGGTTGCGTCGCCGAACATGAAACGGAACGTTCGCATGAGCGCCTGTAGCCAGGCGGCGACGAAGAATGGCCTCTTCGGCTTCACATAGTCGGGCTGGAGCGCGACGGCGATCTTTGTGATCAGTTCGTCAGCGCCGGCTTTGATCCAGGGGCCGATAAGGGGACTGATGATTGGGCCCAGGCTCCCGCCGAACTCCAGCTCCGCATCGGCGCGAATGTCGGTGCCGTGGCCGTCGCCGTCCGTGAGCAGGATGGCGCCCCCGCCCGTGATCGGTTCGTTAATGCCCTCCAGCGTGAAGGCGACCTTCTCTTGCTCTACCCACTCGGTGATGACGACCTTGAACTTCGTAACGCGCGAGATCGGTCCCACCTCTCCCTTGACGGTCCAGACGGATTCGCGGTCGTTGATGACTTCGTGTTCCTGATACCCGGTCGCAAAGGGCGCCCAGTTATTCATATCCCGAACGAACTCCCAGACCGTGGGCCGCGGGACGTTAATATTTGCGCTGTAGTCGACCTGTGCCATAGCTTTCCCCTCTTACGTTTGCGCGGCCTTAGCGGCGTTGATGCCGCAGAGATAACCCCACGTCATCGCCGTTCCAATCGTGCCGCCGCCGCCATAATAACCGGGCCCGGCGATGTTGGCCATGACGTTCCCCGCCGCGTAGAGGCCTGGAATAGCGTTCCCCTGCGCGTCGATGACCTCGCCCTTGCTATTTGTTTTGGGCCCGCCCTTCGTTCCCGCTGAATGCGCATGCACGGGCAGCGCGTAGAAGGGAGGCTCCTTGATCGTACCAAGGTTGGGATGCGGCGCTTCCGGATCGCCCAACCAGCGTTCGTAACCGCCTTCGCCGCGACCGAAGTCGGTGTCCTTGCCCTGCCCGACCATCTCGTTCCAGCGCTCGACGGTCGACCTAAGCCCGCCGCCATCGATGCCGAGAACGCTCGCGAGCTCCTCCAAGGAACCGGCCTTCGTGAGCCAGTCGGGGTCCGGGTCGCCGGGCATGATGGTGAGGATCGGGTACTTCGAGCGGTACTGGCCGTCAAGAATCGCCCAACAAGGCAGGTTGGCTTCGTCCGAAAACGACTTGCCGAGGTCGTGATAGTTCTGCGCCTCGTTCGCGAAGCGACGGCCCGCCTTGTTCACGAGGATCACGTGGGGCAACGTACGTTCGGCCATGATCCAGCGGCTGACCGGCCGCCCTTCGTGCTCCTCGCTCGGGACGGTGCCGCCGGGGTAGATCCAGGCCTGGTCCATGTTGCCGATCTCCGCGCCGGCCTCCAGCGCCATCGCGAGTCCGTCGCCTTCGTTGGAGGCGGGGCTGCAGTGACCGGCCACGTCCACGGGCAGGTGTTCTTCTCGGAGCTTGTCGTTCCACTCGAAGCCGCCGCAGGCGAGGATCACGCCGCCCTTGGCGCTCATGCTGTACGGCTGGCCATCACGATCAGCGCTGAGGCCGACCACAGCGCCGCCCTCGCGGACGAGTTCTCGGGCGCGCGTTTCGAGCATGATCGTAATGTTTCGTTCGATGCAGCCCTTGAGCAGCCTGCCGACGAGCGCGTTGCCAGACGCGACGATGCCCTTCTTCATGCGATCGACGACGACGGCGACCGGAATCGACTTGGGCTGGGACATCCCTTTTAGCGACTCTTCAATCTTGAGCGGGACGAACATGAGCGGCGATGGCCGGAGCTTGTCCGCCCATTCGCCCAACTCGGACTTGAGCAGCATCTCGGGATCGAGGGTGCGGCCGCCTAGTTTCGCGCCCTGTTCCTCGGCGCGATAGTCGGGCATTTGCGTGGCGGTAAACTTGAGCGGCGTGTGCTCTTCCAGGTATCGAACCATCACAGGTGCAGTGTCGACGAAGGTCTCAACCAGCTCGGCCGGCGCTTGCCCGGCTGTAAGCGCCAAGCAATATGCCAGCGCCTCGTCACGAGAGTCGGTCGCGCCGACTTCGGACATGTGGTCGTTCATCGGGATCCAGAGTCCGCCGCCGGACACGGCTGTTGTGCCGCCGACCTTGTCGGAGCGTTCGATGACGACAACGTTCGCGCCTTGGTCGTGCGCGAGGATGGCTGCCGTCAGCCCGGCGCCACCGGAGCCCGCGACGACAACGTCCGCCTCCAGGTCCCACTTCTGATCCGAGTCTGACACGTAGTCTTTCCTTTCGATTTGACGGTCTCGCAAAGAACACGCTACAACAACGTGCGGCCAAACAACAGAAGGAGAGACGATTTGCTCGCCCTAGAGGGAATCCGCATCATCGATATGGCCCGGTTGGGCCCGGGACCGCACTGTTCCCAGATCCTGGCCGATATGGGAGCAGACGTGATCCGGGTGGAAGCGCCGGAGCCGAAGGAAGGGCCGCGAGCAGGGCGCATGATCAACCTTCCAGGCGACTCCGCCATCCGGCGCAACTCACGCAGCATTAGTCTCAATCTAAAGACTGACGAAGGCAAGAAGGTCTTCTTCGCCCTTGCGGCGACTTCGGATGTAATCACGGAGGGCTTCCGGCCGGGGGTCGTAAAGCGCCTCGGTGTTGATTACAAAGCCGTGAAGGCGGTCCGGCCGGAGATCGTCTACGCCTCACTCTCCGGATACGGCCAAGAGGGGCCGTACAGCAGCTACGTCGGCCACGACATCAACTACCAGGGCATCACCGGCATGCTGGACATGACGGGCGACCGCGACGGCCCGCCGATGATCCCCGGCAATACGATCGCGGACAACGCGGGTGGAGGCATGAACGCCGCCATCAGCGTATTAGGTGCTCTTTTGGCGCGCGAACGCACGGGTAAGGGCCAGTACATCGACATGGCCATGGTGGACGGCCTGGTCACCATGATGTTCTTCCCGATCGAAGAGCACCTAACGACAGGCGCGGTACCGCACAGGGGCGGGACGATCACGACCGGCCTCTATCCCTGGTACAGCATCTACGAGACGAAGGACGGAAAGTACGTCTCGGTCGGAGCTATCGAACCGTGGTTCTACGAAAACCTCTGCAAGCTGCTGGAGCGTGAGGACCTAATCCCGCACCAGTACGGCGACGAGGAGCAGCAGCAGGCGGTCTTTGGAGCGTTTCGCGAGGCGTTCCTCACGAAGACGCGCGATGAGTGGGTCGAGCTGCTGATGCCGGGCGAGACGTGCGTGGGCCCGGTCTTGGGCATCGATGAGGTGGTCAACGACCCGCACCTGCGCCATCGCGAGCTGATCGTCGACGTCGAACAGGGCGACGGCAGCACGCGCACTCAGGTCGGCGTGATGGCCAAGCTGTCCGAGACGCCCGGTTCGATACGCAGCCCCGGCCCAGAGGCAGGACAGGACACACCTGATATCCTAAGCGAGCTTGGTTACGACGAACCGGCCATCGAAGCGCTGCGCCGCAGCGAGGCGATCGCCTGAACAACACGGCGAGGCTCTCCCGCGGCCTCGCCTGAGAACCGAACCACCAACGCCACCGAGGAGGTAGCAGCATGGACTTTCGATTCAGCGAGGAGGAAGAGGCCTTCCGCAAAGAGGTACGCGAGTTCATTGAAGCCAACATGACGGACACCATCCGGTCGAAATGGCTGGGCGGGCTGCTCGACACTCCGGAGCGGCAGGAGTTCGTGACGAAGATGTCGAAGCGCGGCTGGCTCTCGATGGGCTTCCCGAAGGAGTACGGCGGCACCGGCGAATCGATGCCGCTGGCGCAGTACATCCTCAACGACGAGCTGCATAAGGCGCAGGCGCCTATCGTGGGCAAGAACCTCGGCGTCGTCGTGAACACGCTGCTGCACAACGGCAGCGAGAAGCTGAAGCAGGAGTTCATCCCGCGCATCCTCAAGAACGAGATCCAGTGGGCGCTCGCGTACACGGAGCCTGAGGCCGGCTCCGACCTCGCGAACATGCAGATGAAGGCCGAACTGGACGGCGACGAGTACGTCCTGAACGGGCAGAAGCGCTTCATCACGTCGGCGCACTTTGCCGACTACATGTGGACGGGCGTGCGCACCGATCCGGACGCGCCCAAGCACAAGGGCATCAGCCTGCTGATCATCGACGTGCCGACGCCGGGCATGACGCTCTCGCCGATGAATACCGTGATCGGAGAACAGACCAACGACGTCTTCTTCGACGACGTGCGCGTGCCTAAAGAACGCCTCGTCGGCGAACTGAACGAGGGCTGGCGCTACATCACGGAGGCACTCACATACGAGCGCTTCGCGATGACGTCGTTCGCGCCCACCATCCGCAAGTTCAACCGGCTCGTCCAGTGGGTGAAGGACACGGAGCTGAACGGCAAGCCACTCAGGGACGACCCTGTCGTCCGCCGCAAGATCGCGAAACTGGCGATGGTCGTCGAGGCGGGCAGGATGCTCGATCTGCGTTGCGTCTGCGAAGCGGTGCGGCCGGACTACGTCCCCGCGAACGAGGCGGCGATGAACAAGATGTGGGGCGGTATCGCCGAGACGGTCCTGACGGACGAAGCGCTGGACATCATGGGGCCGTACGGCTACCTCTGGCACAACGGCGGCCACGCGCCGATGGACGGCGACATGGTGGACGACTACCTCTGGGCGGGCCACCAGCGAGTCGCGGCAGCCGGAGTCGATATCTCGAAGAACATCATCGCGCGCCGCTACCTCGGCCTGCCGGCGTCTTAGGAGAAGCCTTATGGACATGGAGTTCAGCGAAGAACAGAAGACGCTGCAAAGCACGGCGCGGTCGTTTCTTTCGACAGAGTCCCCGTTGAGCATGGCGCGAGAGATGGAGTCCAACGAAAATGGATTCTCGCGCGACCTGTGGAAGAAGATGGCCGACCTAGGCTGGTTCGGCTTGCCGCACAACGAAGACGTCGGCGGGTCCGGGATGGGTACCGTCGAGCTTGTCGTGCTGACGAAGGAGATGGGGCGTTCGCTCTGCCCCAGTCCGTACATCCCGACTGTCATCCTGGCGGGCGGGGCCATCGCCGCCGCCGGTAATGATGAACAGAAGCAGTGTTGGCTGCCCGCCATGATCTCCGGCGAAACGGTGATCGCGTTCGCACTGCAAGAGGAGAACACGTTCTACGACGCTCGCAGCGTCCACGCGACAGCCGTGCCCGAGGGTGACGGCTACGTGCTAAACGGCACGAAGATGTTCGTCGAGTTCGCGACGGCGGCTGACCGCGTCCTCGTCGTCGCGCGGACGGCGGGATCGCCGCCTGAGACCGACGGGCTGTCGATGTTCCTGGTCGACCCGAACGACGTAAACGTACGCATGGAGCCACTCAACACCGTGGCCCGCGACCGCCAGTTCCAGATGAAGCTCGACGGCGTGAAGGTCGCAACCGCGGACGTCATCGGCGAGCCGGGTAAGGCCTGGGAGTCGCTCGAAGGCGTGATCGAACGCGGCGTCGTCGCGCTATGCGGCTACATGGTGGGAGCTTCCGAGCGCATCCACGAGATGGCTACGGCGTTCGCGAAGGAACGCGTCCAGTTCGGCCACCCGATCGGCAGCTTCCAGGCGATCCAGCACTACCTTGCGCTCTCGATTACCGAGATCATCGCGGCAGACACGACAACGTTTTACGCGGCATGGACGCTGGACGAAGGAGAGCCGTCCCGCGAGATCGTGGCAACAGCCAAAGCGTTTGCCGGCGACACGTTCCGCAAGGCCTCGGACATTGGCGCCCAGATCCACGGCGGCATCGGTTACGACGAAGACATGGACACGACGCTCTTCCTCCGGCGCGGCAAGCAGTACCAACTCTCGATGGGCGACTCCGGCTTCTGGGAGGACATCATCGCCGAGGAGATCTTGGACCGCTAGCGATGGCGCTGGACTACATCCCCGATGACCTGTCCGAAGAGACGAAGCAGCGCCTCCAGGCCCTGACCGAAGAGTCGGAGCCGGAAGCGGCGCCGCTGGAGGTCAGTGAGTACCTGATCCGCCACTGGTGCGAGACGCTGGAGGACGGCAACCCCCTCTACCTGGACAAGGCGTACGCGAGATCGCAGGGGCACGGCGGCCTCGTCGCGCCGCCGGGATCGATCATGACGACGTTCAGCATGCCGTTCCGCTGGCCATGGCCGCCGGACGGACGTGAACCGGCGCCGCATATCCACTACACGATCAAAGAGCTGCTGAACCTGCCCGTCGGCATCATTTCTGACGTCGAGCTGGAGTTCGCACGTCCCGCCGTGGCGGGCGACCGGATCAGCGTCAGCCAGCGGCTCGTATCGATCTCGCCATGGAAGAAGACGAAGCTCGGCGAAGGACATTTCTGGACGATGGACCGGCTCTATCGCAACCAGAGCGGCGAACTGATCGTGCGAGAGCGCATGACGGGGTTCGGCTACGGCCGCGAAGCAGAATCGTCCAGCGCAGCATCGAGCGCAGGCTGGAGCCCCGCCGTCGAAGAAGCGATCGAAGGCGAGAAGACCGGCTACCAGCCTCCGCAGTACGTCGACCGCTACTGGGACGACGTGAGCGAGGGAGACGAACTGCCGAAACTGGTCATGCCGTTCACCACAACGCGGGCGGCGTATCTCGCATCGGCTACGCGCGACTTCTCGCCGCAGCACTCGAACCGCGACTACGCACAGGAGCGATCGAAGGCTAAAGACGTCTTCGTGAACACACCGTTCAACATGGGCATGGTGTCGCGCTTTCTGACCGACTGGGGCGGGCCGAAGAGCACGGTACGCCGGATGAAGGTCGCGATGCGGGGCAACGTCTGCGCGGGCGACGACATGATCATCACCGGCAAGATAACGAAGAAGTACGAAGAGGCCGGCGAACATCGCGTCGACGTCGACGTGACGATCGCGACGCAAGAAGGGCCAGTGACGCCGTGCAGCGCGACGCTCCTGCTGCCGGTCCGCGAGGCGAGCGTATGAGGTCCGCCGCAAGCGGCGGCGGGGCGTGCGACGGCCTGCGGGTCGTCGACTTCAGTACCTGGATGGCAGGACCGCTGGCGACGATGGTCCTCGCCGACAACGGCGCCGACGTTATCAAGGTCGAGCCACCGGAAGGCGATCCCGCCCGCAGCCAGCCGGCGTTCCAGACCTGGAATCGCGGCAAGAGGAGCGTCGCGCTCGACCTGAAATCGGACGCCGGTCAGGAGCGGGCGCTGGAACTCATTCGCGACGCGGACGCGGTCGTGACGTCGTATAGGCCCGGCGTTGCAGAGCGACTCGGCATCGGCTACGAGCAGGTGCGAGAAGCAAACCCGGCCGCGATCTATGCGGCAATCACCGGTTACGGCGAAGAGGGCGCGTTCGCCCACCTGAAGGGCTACGAGGCGCTCGTCTGCGCGAAGTTCGGCCGGATGATGATGTTCGAACGCATCGCGGACCGGAACGGTCCCGGCTATCCGGCCGTCCCCTGCGCTTCCTATTCAGCCGCGATGCTCACCGTGCAAGGCATCCTTGCAGCGCTCCACAAGCGCCAATCGACCGGACGCGGGCAGAAGGTCAGCGTCTCGCTGCTGGCGTCGCTGATACCGTACGACCTGATCCTGTGGATCGGCCACCAGCTGCGTGAACAGGGGCCGGAAGCGGAAGGCCAGACCGCGAACATGTACCTGCAGCAGTTGATGGGGCGACGACAGCAGTTGGGTAAGGACGGTGGCGACGAGTCGAAAACCTATAACCCGCGCGAGGTTCACCGGCCATCCTTCCGTGTGCCGCGTCCGAACTACTTAACAGCGGTCACGAAGGACGGCGTCTGGCTCCAGTTCGCGAACACGATCGACCACCTCTGTTTCGCGCAGATGCAGGCGCTCGACCTCGTCCATGTCTACGAAGATGAACGTTTCGCCAAGCTGCCGGCCGTCGGCGATGAGGCCGACTCCGAGGCGCTCTGGGAGATCGTGCTGGAGCGTGTGCGCTCCAAGACGTACGCCGAGTGGACGGAGATCTTCGACAAGTATGAGAACGTCGCCGTCGAACGCGTCCGCTGGCCACGGGAGGCGCTCGAGCACCGGCAGGTGCTGCACAACGGCAACGTCGTCGACGTGCCAGGCCTCGACGGCCAGCCGACGAAGCAGATCGGCCCGCTCGTACGCTTCTCGGCAAACGAGGCGGTCATCGGGAAAGCGGCGCCGCAGCTCGACGAGCACGCGAACGCAACGTTCGATGGAGAGTCGACATCAACAAACGGCGGCGACCACGCGACGGGAGACGGGCCGCTGGCCGGCGTGACGATTGTCGACTTCTCGCAATGGATCGCGGCGCCGTACTCGACCGGCGTGCTGGCGAACATGGGCGCGCGCGTGATCCGCGTCGAGGTGCCGGGCGGCGACTTCAGCCGCTACTCGACGGACGGCCTGCTCTCATTCCCGATGACACAAGGCAAGGAGAGCCTCGCGCTCGACCTGAAGCGGCCTGAAGGGCGCGAGGTCGCGCACAAGCTGATCGCGCAGGCTGACATGGTGCTGCACAACTTCCGGCCGGGCGTCGCGGAGAGACTCGGCATCGACTACGAGACGTGCAAGCGACTCAACCCGCGCGCGCTCTACCTCAACGCGGCGTCGTACGGCGACAGCGGGCCGGACTGCCGCCGGCCGGCGTTCTACGCGATCGCGGCCGCGAACGGCGGCAACCAGATGCGGCAGGCCGGCGAAGGCCACCCGCGCCCGGGCAGCGAAGCATTGCCGATCAACGATCTCAAGGACGAGGCCTGGCGGCTGCTCAAGGCCGCCGAGTGGAACGCCGACCCGATCGCGGCGCTGGGTTCCGCGACCGCGCTGCTGCTGGGCCTACACGCTCGCGACAAGAGCGGCAGCGGCCAGGAGCTGCTGACGAGCATGCTCTGCTCCAACATGTACGCCAACACGGACGAGCTGATCGACTACGATGGGGTTCCAGAGCCGCCGCGCGTGGACGCGAACCTCTACGGCCTGGGGCCACGCTACCGCCTATACGAAGCCAAGGACGGCTGGGTATTTTTGGCCTGCCCGCGAGAGCATGAGTGGGAGGCGTTCTGCCAGGCAGTCGAGCGGCCAGACTTGGCCACTAAGAGCGACGACAGCCTCGCAGACGAGATCGCGGCGGTCTTCCGGACGCGACCCGCTGATGAGTGGGAGCGAACCCTCGCCGAGCATGACGTGCCTCTCGTCGCCGTCGAGACGCGAGACCCCGGCAGGTTCTGCCTGGAGGACGAGACGATGCGGGAGCTGGGCCACATGGTTGAGGTCGAGAGTCCCGTCTACGGCACGTACCGCAGACACGGCGCGCTCCAGAAGTTCTCCGACGAGACGCTCACGTTCGGGCCGTGGGAGCCGCTCGGCGGACACACGCGGTCGATCCTGAACGAGCTAGGCTTCAGCGAGAGCGAGGTCGAGACGCTCATCGACAGTGAAGTCGTGGAGGCGTGGGTGCCTTCATGACCGAGTCGATCCGGGACAAGACGGCCATCGTCGGCATCGGCACGACGGAGTACGTGAAGAACATCGGGCGCTCTGAGTTGGAGACATCGCTGGAGGCGATCCACCAGGCGCTCGACGAAGCGGGCCTGACGCCGGCGGAGGTCGACGCGATCTACAAGATCGAAACGCCGGGCGAGGACGGCAACAGCGAACTCAACGTCGCGCGGAACCTGGGCGCGGACAACCTGCGCGCCTGGGGCGGGTTCGGGTACGGAGGAGGAGGCGCGTGCGCGCCGGTGGTCTACGCGGCGATGGCTGTTGCGACCGGCATGGCGTCGGTCGCGGTGGCGTTCCGCGCGCGGAATCGCGGGTCGGGCGCGAGGCCATGGTCGAAAATGGGCGCCCGCGTGCGTGAGACGGCAGCGTTCGAAGCGCCGTACGGGCTGGTGAGCCCTGTCCAGCAGCTAGCGCTGGTAACGCGTCGCTACATGCACGACTATGGCGCGACATCGGAGCAGTTCGCGCGCGTCTCCGTGACGCAGCGACAGAACGCGGCCCGCAACCCGCGAGCGTTCTTCCGCGACCCGATCACGGTCGAGGACGTGCTCTCGTCACGCATGATCGCCGACCCGCTGCACCTGCTGGACTGCTCACTGGAGACGGACGGCGCCTGCGCTGTCGTCGTCACGAGCGCCGAGCGCGCCCGCGACCTGCAGCAAACGCCGGCCTACATCTCCGGCGCATCGCAGGGGATGGGGCCGCGCCACTACATGATGAACGGGCTGCTCTATAAAGAGGACCCGTTCGACCTGCCCTCGATCTATGCCGCGCGAGACGTCTACGCGAGCGCCGGTTTAGGACCGGCAGACATGGACGTGGCGCTCTTCTACGATGTCTTCAGCCCGATGGTGCTGTGGCAGTTGGAGGCGTACGGCTTCTGCAAGCGCGGTGAAGCGGGCGCGTTCGTCGAAGAGGGCCGCATCGACTGGCCGGACGGCGACATTCCGGTGAACACGCACGGCGGCAGCCTCTCGGAGGCGTACGTGCACGGCTTCAACCACGTGCTGGAGGGTGTGCGTCAGATCCGCGGCACGTCGACCTGCCAGGTAGAGGACGCATCGACCGCGCTCGTCGCGGCGGCCGCAGTCGTGCCGTCGAGCGCGCTGATCCTGAGGAAGGCGCCATGACGCAAGACATGATCGCCTCACGCCCGCTCCCGGAGATCACCGACCTGACCGAACCGTTCTGGGCGGCGGCTAAGGACCGCCGCTTGGAAATCCAACGCTGCGACGGCTGCGGGACGTTTCGCTTTCCGCCCGAGTACGGCTGCGCGGCCTGCGGCTCGATGCTGGCCACATGGACGAAGGTGAGCGGACGGGCCGAGCTGTACACGTGGACCGAAGCTCATCCACCACTACTCCCCTACTTCATGGAACGCGCGCCGTGGCCGCTGGCCGTCGTGCAGCTTGAGGAGGGCCCGCGGATGGCGACGAACCTCGTCGACGACGCCAGCGAGGACTACGAGATCGGCATGGCGTTGCGGGCCGACTTCGAGGACATCAGCGACGACGTCACGCTCGTCGTCTTCCGCAGACGCTAACTATGGACTTCGCGCAAACGCCGGAGATGGAACGCATCCGCGTCGAAATCCGGAAGGTGCTCGCGGAGGAGCTGCCCGATGGCTGGCAGGGAAGCGGCTTCCTGCCGATGGACGTGCGACCGGAACATCGGGAGCTGGCGCAGGCACTGGATAAGCGCCTCGCGGCAGAACGCCTGATCGCGCCGGCCTGGCCGTCGGCCTACGGCGGCCGCGACCTGACGCCGTACGAGCAGTTCGCGCTCTACGAGGAGTTGGGCTACGCGCTGGCGCCCCGGCTGACCACGATCTCGGTCGACCTCGTCGGGCCGGTCCTGATCCTCTACGGCAGCGACGAACAGCGCGCGCAGCACCTGCCTGCGATCGCGAATAACGCCCTGGTCTGGTGCCAGGGATTCAGCGAGCCTGGGGCGGGCTCCGACCTGACGTCGCTGCAGACGAAGGCGGCCCGCAAGGGCGACGTCTACGTCGTCAACGGCCACAAGCTCTGGACGAGCATGGCCCACTGGTCGAAGTGGATGATCCTGCTGGCGCGAACGGGCGACGAAGACTCACGTGGCCGTGGTTTGAGCCTCTTCTTGCTGCCGACGGACGCACCGGGCATCACCATCCGGCCCGTATACGACGCCACGAACGAACACATGCTCAACGAGGTGTTCTTCGAGGACGTGGAGATCCCCGTGGAACAACGCGTGGGTGAGGAGAACGCAGGCTGGAAGTACGCCACCAGCCTGCTTCAGTACGAACGTGGCGATGCGCTCTTCATCGGCCAGTTCTCGCGCATGCTGCGCGACCTGGCACAGATGACGGCGAAGCTGAGCGACCTCGCCCGCTACATGCTCGTCGGGCACGAGATTGACTGGCACATTGGCAGGCTGCTGACGCTGCGCGTCGTGAGCAAGCACGCCGCGGGCGAGCTACCAGACCGCGAGTCCTCGCAGGCGAAGCTCTTCATGAGCGAGGCGTTTCAGCGGCTGGGCGCCACCGCGCAGCGCATCGCGGGAGAGCGCGGGAACCTGACACATGAAGACGAGCGCTCGTTACTGGGTGGGCGCGTCGTCCAGACGCTGATTAACTCGACCACGGCGACCATCATCGCCGGGACGTCAGAGATCCAGCGCACGATTATCGCAACGCGAGGGCTGGGGCTACCCAGGTAAGCCGGAGGCGCTTTGGTTTAGGCTTTTCCTTAAGACTTACTGCTGCTGAGCGTCCTGGATCAGCTTCCAGACGCGGTTAGGGCTGGCGGGCACCTCCGTGGCGCGCACCTTGAGCGGCAGCAGCGCGTCGTTGATGGCGCACATGATGGCCGCGGGCGTCGTGTGGATCGCGCTCTCGCCCGCGCCCTTTGCGCCCAGCGGGGTGAACGGCGAGGGCGTAACGAGCGAGGCCTTTTCCGGCATCGGCACTTCGTGGATCGTCGGCAGCAGGTAATCCATGAACGACGCCGTGAGCGGCTGCGCGTTCTCGTCGTAGACGTACTCCTCTAGCAACGCCGCGCCGACGCCCTGCGCGAGCGCGCCCTGGATCATGCCGTCGACGTTGGCCGGGTTGAGGCGCGTGCCGCAGTCGTCGGCGATGTAGTACTTGAGGATCTCGACCATGCCGGTGTCGGGATCGACCTCCACCATCACAAGGTGGCAGGCGTTGGCCGCCGTCAGGTAGCTCTTCACCCTCCCCTGTTCGTCGGGCTCGACACGGCCCGGCGCGGTCCACGCGAAGGTGGCCTCCGGGCTGGGGTCGACGTCCGGCGGGAGCATGTCGCTGCGGTTGAGCATGATGCCAACGACGTTACGCACTGAGATCTTGGACTCGGGAACGCTCTTCACGCGCAGCTCTCCGTCGAGCAGTTCGACGTCCTCCGGCTGCACCTCGAACAGCTTCGCCGCGACCTTGACCAGCTTCTCCGTAAGGCGCTGCGCCGCGCCGAGCACGGCCCCCGTGATCGCGACACCGAGGCGGCTGCCACCGGGGCCGAAGTTGGGCGGCGCGGAGAGGTTGTCGGCCATCACCACACGCACGTCCTCAAGCTCCACGCAGAAGTAGTCGGCGAGCAGCTGGGTCACGACCGTGTACTGGCCCTGCCCCTCGAGCGCGAAGCCCACGCGGGCCGTGATCTTGCCCATCGTGTCGATGCTGACGTTCACGCCTTCCGGGATGCCGATGCCGCGCGTGCCGATCACGGTGTAGGCGTTCCAATCGAACACGCCGGGCTCGATCGTGCTGACGACGCCGACGCCGATGAGGCGGCCCTGCGCTCGGGCCTCTTCCTGCTCGTTGCGCAGCTCCTCGTAGCCTGACATCTCCAGCACCTTGTCGAGAGCGGCCTCGTACTCGCCGCTGTCGTACTCGTTGCCGCTGGGGATGATGTATGGGAACTGGTCGGGCGGGATGAAGTTGCGACGCCGGATCTCGGCGGGGTCAATGCCAAGATCGCGGGCGGCGATGTCCATCATCTGTTCCAGCACGAAGTTATGCGGCGGGGGCCCCATGCCGCGGTAGGGGCTGGCCGGCAGCTTGTTCGTCGCGACGAGCGTAAGATCGTATTCGGCGGCGGGGATAGCGTAACAACCCGTGAATGACGCCATCGGCTTGACGGCGCCAGTTGCGCCAAAGCCCTCGGCCGTCGCGCCAAGGTCGTCGAGGAGCTTGACGCGTAGCGCCGTGACGGTGCCGTCGTTCTTGACAGCGATCGACACCTCGTAATGACGGTCCCAGGCCTGGCTGCCGCCGGCCGTCAGGTACTCGATGCGGTCCTCGATCCACTTGACGGGCCGTCCGCCGGCCTTTCGCGAGAGCATGGCCGTGATGTCAGTGCCGCGGCCGCCTCCCTTGCCGCCGAAGCTGCCCCCGTGCGGCTGGCCGATGAAACGCACCTTGTTGGACGGCAGCCGGAACGTGGCGGCGCGGCCCATCGCCATGTAGGACGGCGTCTGGAACGAGCCGCGGCACGTCAGCGTGTCCTCGACCAAATCCCACTCGCTGATGACGCCGAACGTCTCAAGCGGGTTCGCGCCCACGCGATGCCAGCGGAACTTCTCCGTGTACGTGTGGCCGGCCTGTGCGAAGGCCTCGTCGACCTCACCCCAGGTGAACTTCCGCTGGTACATGATGTTGTTCTCGTGTTCATCGAAGACCTTTGGACTGTCGGGCTGCGCGGCGGCGAACGCGTCGACGATCGGGTCGAGTAGCTCGTACTCGACGTCGATCAACTCGAGCGCGTCCTCGGCGATGTAGCGGCTCGTGGCAGCCACGGCGGCGACCGGCTCGCCGACGAAGCGCACTTTGTCGGTCGCCAACACGTACGTCCCCCACCCTTCCGGCGTCGTATAGCTTTTTCGGGTCCAGCGCTCGGCATCCTCGCCGGTGAGCGTCGTAACGACGCCCGGCATCGCCGCCGCGCGGCTCATGTCGATCGACTTAATGCGCGCATGCGGGTGCGGGCTGTGCAGAATTGCGCAGTGCAGCATGCCCGGAAGCTCGACGTTGTCGATGAACTCCGCGCGTCCGGTGATAAGCTGCGGGTCTTCGACGCGTTTGACCGGCCGGCCCACCCACTTCGGGTTGGTTACCGGCAGGTCGTCGATCGATTTGGGGAACTCGAAACCCCCCATCAGGTTGACGCCCTCAACTTCGCCGCCGCGTTGCGCACCGACTTCAGAATCGACTCGTAGCCGGTGCAGCGACAGATCGCGCCGCCCAACGCGTCCCTGATCTCCTCATCGCTGGGATCGGTCGTCGTCTGCAGCAGTTCGTGAATGGACATCATGAAGCCGGGCGTGCAGAAGCCGCACTGGAGGCCCCGCTCTTCCATGAACGCCTGCTGAATCGGGTGCAGTTCCGCGTCCTTCGCCAGCCCCTCGACGGTCATGAGGTCGGCGCCGTCGGCCTGAGCGGCCAGCATGATGCATGAGCGCACGGCCTTACCGTCCATGAGTATGGTGCAGGCGCCACAGACGCCATGCTCGCAGCCGACGTGCGTGCCCACCAGCCCTAGCTCGTGTCGCAGAAAATCGACGAGTGTCATGCGCGGCTCGGCGCTGCCTTCATATGACACGCCGTTGACGGTGAGGCGAATGTCTCGTTGGGAGATCATTAAGCGACGCGCCCGGCTGCTTCGGCCAGTCCTCGTTGTGCCATGACGCCGGCCAGATGGCGGCGGAACTCGGCGGTCGCGTGAATATCGGAGAGCGGCTCATCGATCACTTCGCTGACGAGCTTACCGGCTTCCGTGAACAGCGCCTCGCTTGGCGACTCGCCTGCAAGGCGCTCCTCGGCCTCTCTCACACGGATCGGCGTCGCGCCGACCCCGAAGAGAACGACGCGCGGGTCCTTGATTGACCCGCTATCAACGGACAGCGTGACGACCGCGCCGGCGAGCGCGAAGTCGCCGTGGCGCCGGGCGATCTCGACGATGGACCAGCCCGCCCCTCCGGGCAGCAACGGCATCCGTACCTCAGTGAGCACGTCCGACGGCTCGAGGGCGGTGGTCAGGTAGGTGACGAAGAAGTCGGCGGCCTCAATGACACGCTCGCCGCCAGGCCCTGCGACGCGCATCTGCGCGTCGAGCGCGAGCGCGACGGCCGGATACTCAGCAGCGGGGTCGGCGTGGGCGATCGAACCGCCGACCGTGCCTCGATTGCGTATCTGCGGATGGCCAACGAGGCGCGTGGCGGCGCGAAGCAGAGGCAGCCGCTGCTCGACCAGTTCGGAGCGTTCGATCGTCCGCTGGCTCGTCATCGCGCCGATGGCGAGCGCGCCGTCCTCCTCGCGGACGTAGTCGAGGCCGGCCACACGCCCCACGTCGACAACGACCGTCGGCCGCGCGAGGCGCATGTTGAGGAGCGGGACGAGGCTCTGGCCGCCCGCCAGGAGCTTGGCTTCGGGCCCGTGTTGCTCAAGCAACGCCACCGTCTCGGCGACGCTCGTGGGCGCGTAGTACTCAAACGGCGCGGGCTTCATGATCGCTCAATTATAGGTGGGATGTGGCAACCGTCAACAGGAGGGTCACCGGAGGATCAGATTCCTCGCGGAGTTTATCCTGAGCGAGGTCGAAGGGCTCGGAATGACAGGGGTATGTCTTGCCGCCCACGCAGTGACCGGCCGACCGCTGTCACCCCGAGCGCAGCGAGGGGTCTAGCCCCTCGGGTAGGACACTCGAATCCTCGTACCAATCGGCTGCGAGGTCCTTCCAACGTGGATTGAAGGATGCGATGAGGTCAATCTTCTTTCTCCGTCGCCAACTCTTGATCTGCTTCTCCCTTGCTATCGCGTCGTTGATGCTGGATACAGCCTCGTAGTACATAAGACGGTTGATCTGGTACTTCGTCGTGAACGCCGCTCCTTGTTTCGATCGATGCTCCGCGACCCTTCGCTCAAGATCGTTCGTCACGCCCGTGTAGAGCGTTCCTGAGTTGTTGGTCATGATGTAGACGTAGTAGTCAGGCATCAGCCGAGGATCAGATTCCTCGCTGCGCTCGGAATGACGGGCACCGTAACGTACCTGGAACAACAACCAAGCCGCCCTGCGAAGCGAGGAGTCTAGCCCTCCACCTCAGACGTTGCTTCCTCTCTTCCACTCGGCGAGCCTGCTTAGTCGTCGGTCGCGCTGATCTCATCGGAGATGACGCAGTCGCGCTCAAGCTCTGCTATCGCCGCGCCATCCATGCCGAGGATGCGCGAGAGGACGTCGTGGTTGTGCTGGCCGAAGCACGGCGCGGGCATGTCGATAGGCTGCGGCTCGTCTCCCCTGCCCCATTGCGACGAGGCGCGCACCTCTGTGCCAAAGGCCGGATGCTCAATCTCCTGGAACGCGCCACGGGCCGCGAGCTGCGGGTCCTCGCCGACCTGCTGCAGATCGAGCACGGCGCCCGCGGGCACGCCGTGGTTCTGCAGCAGCGTCTCACATTCGCGGGCGGAGCGCTGCGAGGTCCAGGCCTCGATGTGGCCGTCGATCTCGTCGTGGCGATCGCGGCGGCCCTGTGCGTCTGCGTAGTGCGCGTCGCCGTGCCAGTCCGGTGAGCCGAGCGCGAGGCCAAGCGCTGCCCAGTCGGCATCGTCGCGGACGCTGATGGCGACCCAGGCGTCTTCGCCCTGCGCGCGATAGACACCCTGTGGCGCGTAGACCGGATGTCGATTGCCGCGACGGGGGCGCTCTGTGTGATTCGCGGACCAGTCCGTGAACGCCGCGCCGATGCCGAACGAAAGGGCGTCGCGCATGGCGACATCGATGTACTGACCCTCGCCGGTCTTCCGCCGGTGGCGGACAGCCAGCAGGAGCGCCGAGAGGGCGGCCAGCGCACCGACGGGGTCGCCGTAGCTGAAGCCGGTCTTCGCGGGCGTGTCGTCATTCAGGTAGCCATTGAGGGAGAAGAGGCCGCTGGCCAGCTCCACGGGCGCGCCGAGGGCCATGGCGTCGCGCTCGGGCAAGGTCTGGCCGTAGCCGGAGAGCGATAGGTAGATGACGTCTGGCCGCACTGCCTTCACGTCTTCGTACGCTACGCCCAGTTTATGCTTGGCGCCCGGCCTGTGGTTTTCGATGAAGATGTCCGATTTGGCCGCCAGGTCGAGCACGATCTGACGTCCGCGCTCTTCTCTCAGCTCGACTCCGAGGCTGAGCTTGCCCCGGTTCCATTCGTTGTAGTGTTGGTTGACGTTTGCGCGCTCCTGGGCCGTCATCGGGCGCTTCTTGTCCCCGGCGTAGCGGTTGACGTCGATGACGGTACGCATCGAGTCCCAGTTCGACGGCGACTCGACCTTGATGACCTCGGCGCCGAGGTCGTGCAGCATCATGCCGAGGAAGGGGCCGGCCCAGTAGACCGTCCAATCGACAACCCGCATGCCCGTCAAGGGCAACCTGCCGGTCTTCCAATCCACTAGAGCTGCGCCTCGTTCGCATCGCCCAGCGCAGGTGCATGCCTTGGTGGCTCCTCATGCGGCCAGGGTGGGCCGAGCACGGTGACACGATCTACTTCATGAGCAACGCCGCGATTGCGCCACTGCTCTGAAGCGAGGAGGCGTTCGGGCGTCTCCATGACCGTCATGGGATCGCCGCGACGGGCGAACGTACGCAGCTCATCGCTGGTCTTGCCGAGCGTCCAGCCGGTGAGGACGGCCTGCAATTCGTCGTTGTGTTCGAGCCGCGCGGCCTGCGTCGCGAAGCGCTCGTCTTCCAGCTCATCGAGGCCGACGACGGCCTTCAGCCGCTCCCAGAGCGGCGGCGCGAACGCGGTGAGGTACACGAAGCCGTCCGCGCATGGGTAGACGCCGTACGTCGCGCTGACGCTGAGACCGGCCCGATTGGCGACGGCACCGAGGTTCAGCGCAGGCCCCCGGTGCTCAGAGTGCGTCGCGACGACGTCTTGGATCGAGAGGTCGAGGTACTCTCCCTCTCCGCTCGCATCGCGAAGCAACACGTTGGCGACGGTGCCGGCGAACGCGGAGAGCCCGGCCTGGTACTCGGCCTGGGAGCCGTAGTTGGAGAGCGGCGGCTTATCGGGATCGCCGGTGATCTTGAGTTGCCCGCCCAACGCAAGCTCAACAATGTTCGTGCCGGCGTAAGTTCGATACGGCCCAGTATCGCCGAACGGCGTGACCTGTGTGATCACGAGCCTCGGAGCGCGTTTCTGCAACGCGCCGGTATCGAGAGCCAACGGCTCGAGCGCAGACGTAGCCCAGTCCGTAAGAAACACGTCGGCAGAATCAACGAGCGCGCGTAGTTCATCCGCCTGGGTCTCGCTGTCGAGCGTGACGGAGCGCTTGCCTGCGTTGACGTGGAGATGGACGGCGGAGACATTTTGACTGGCGGGGCCGCAGAACGGCCCTTCACGCCGCAGCGGATGGCCTTCTGGAGGCTCGACCAGCACGACCTCCGCGCCGGCGTCAGCACAAAGCCGGCCGGCGAACGCGGCGGCCGCGGTCTCGCTGAGTTCGACTACACGGAGGTCTTCCAGGGCGCACATGGTGGGTATGGTAGGTGGACGTGGAAAGGGGTGTCAATGGAACACGGCCTGACGTGCCCTTCCCCTGCGACTCAAGCTACAATGGCACCGAAAGCTGTCGGGGTCATCGGTTTACGTCACGGCTTCGGCACATCTCGTTGTTGAAGCGGCGGGCGTCGTCAATAGAGGCCAACCAATGTCGATAGTGGCGTTCTTCACCATATTCTTCCTAATCTCCCTAATCGCGCTGGGCGGCTTCGTCGTCGGGTTGGTGAAGGTCTGGCCCAAGGCCGGTCGAGGCTGGGATTGGAAGTGGGCTCTACTCTTGATGCCTTTCGCGGCAGCCGTTGCCTACATTCTTGTGCTGTGGTATTCCATCTTTACCTACGAGGGCGATTGACGGCGTGGGCCGTCAAACTGACCCACTACCATCCTGGGAGTCTAGTTGACGTGTTCTCGCGGCTCTATTATGCTGTGCACGCCCCGAATACTTCTGTCAATCAATAGAGCTAAGGAGAGGGAAACGATGACTACTGAGGAGAAGGCCCCACCCAAGGCCAAGTACACGCTAGAGAAGCCGCTGGACGAAACGGTCCTGTACGAGAAGACGACCAAGGACATCGTCACGATCACGCTGAACCGTCCCGAGAAGCACAACGCGATCTTCCCGCCGGACATGTTCAACGAGATCTCCCGCAAGATCGCCATGGCCGTCGACGATGACGACATCAAGTGCATCATCATGAAGGGCGCCGGCAAGTCGTTCTGCTCCGGCGACGACCTCAACCTTGCGCCGTACGACACGTACGGCGGCGCGCCCGGAGTGAAGCCGTCGCAGCGCATTCGCGTGAAGGCGATGCACACGTGGCTCAACGGCATGTACCGCACGCTGCTGTACTGCCCGAAGACGATCATCTGCCAGGCACACGGCTGGACGATCGGCGTGGGCCTCGCGATCCTCATGTGCTGCGACATCGCCATCGCCGGCGAGAGCGCGGTCTTCAGCCAGCGCCAGCAGCGCACGGGCTTCGGCGGTCTCTCGATGGGCTGGCAGCACATCCAGCTCCTGACGATCGGCTACAAGCGCATGCGCGAGTGGCAGCTCACCGGCCGCACGCTGAACGCCGAAGAGGCCAAGGAGTGGAGCGTGATCAACCAGATCGTTCCGGACGACCAACTGGAAGATGAAGTGATGCGCTATGCGAAGGCCGTGGCGCTCAACCCGGCGGACAGCCTCATGATCGCCAAAACGCACCTGCACATGATGTTCGATCTGCTGGGTATGAACGGCCAGTTCACGGCCGGCGCCCTGGCTTACCCGCTCTTCACCAACCTCAAGTGGGAAGACGAAGAGTTCAACTTCCTCAAGCGTCGCGGCCAGGTCGGGACGACCGCGGCGTTCGCGGAGCGCGAGAAGCGCTGGGAAGACCTGGGCTTCTAGGACCCAACCGCCATCATGCCAGGCCCGCTCGACGGCATCCGAGTCCTTAACTGGTCGCAGTTCACGCCGTCCAGCGCCGGCTACATCCTGGGCGATCTGGGCGCCGACGTCATCAAGATCGAGCACCCGGTACAAGGCGACGCTTATCGCGGCATGGGGACCATGTACGGCTCCGCGATGTCGATGAAGGGCGGACGCCACGCCGGGTTCGAGGCGGTGAACCGCAACCAGCGCAGCATGACGCTGGACCTCAAGCAGGACGCGGGCCGCGAGATACTCTACAAGCTGGTCGAACAGACGGACGTCTTCTTCACGAACTACACGCGTCGCGTCGCCAGGGACCTGAAGGCCGACTATGAGACGCTCTCAGCCAAGAACGCGAAGCTGATCTACGCGGTCTCCAGCACGTACGGGCCGGAAGGCCCGTGGGCGGAGCGTCGCGGCTTCGACCAGACCGCGCAGGCGCGCAGCGGGCTGATGTTCGCGATGGGCGAACGCGATATGCCGGAGCCCGTGCAGACGGTCTCCGGCGTCGCCGACCAGATGGGCGCGACGATCCTCGTGCAGGGCATCCTGGCCGCGCTCGTCGCTCGCGAGCGGCAGGGCATCGGCCAGCTGATCGACAGCTCCCTACTCGGCAGCATGCTCCACCTGCAGTACATGGGCCTGAGCGTGACGAGCTTTCGAGGCAAGTCCTGGGCGCGGCACGCGCGCAAGAAGGCACCCAACCCGCTCACGAACCACTACCGCTGCGCCGACGACAAGTGGATCCTCTTCGCGGAGATCCAGGCCGACCGCTTTTGGCCGGAGTTTTGTAAGGCGCTCGGCCTCGACGAACTAGTCGAAGACGAACGCTTCGCAACTGCCCTGGGCGGCCCTGATGGCGGCGGACGTCGAGAGCACGCGGTGGAGCTGATCGAGATCCTCGACAAGACACTCGCGACCAAGGCGCGCGACGAGTGGGTGCGCATCTTCGAGGAACAGCACGTGCCGTTCGCCTACTCGCCGGTGCAGGACTACTACGACGTGCTGGAGGACGAACAGGTACTGGCGAACGACTACGTCGTGAACTTCGAGCATCCGGAGGCCGGCGAGATCAAGGCGATGGGCTACCCGGTGCGCTTCAGCAAGACGCCCGCAAAGATCCAGAGCGAAGCGCCGGAGTTCGGCCAGCACACCGAAGAGATCCTGCAGGAACTGGACTTCGACTGGGAGAAGATAACAGAGCTTCGTGACGGCGGGGTTATTTAGACGGCAGCATGAGTCACTTAGACCTGTTCATGGAGCACTTCAAGATGTGGGTCGTTGACGCTTGTCGGGAGTGGGACTACCCCGCTCCTACGGATGCCTTCTATGCGGGAGTAATCGACCGTCTTGGTGACGCTACTCTCTCTTGGATCGGGTTTGGCTTGCAGAGGGAGATCGTGAAACCAGAAGGCCTACGATTCAATGTGGCCCAGAATCAGCCGCACAAAGGTCCCTACAAATGGTTCAGCAAGCGCAACGATGCTAAGTCCCCGCAGGTGAATTGGGAATACTACGTCCAGGTGGCCTATCTAGTCCGGATTTGGGAGCCCTGCCTCCAAGAGGAATTAACTCCGGTCTTTGAAGACAAGCTGATGGATCTCGCTGTTCGCCGGGGAGAAGAACTGGTCTGGTGCATTGAGGTCAAGGAGAAGGCGAGCCAATTGAAGAGGCTTCTTACCAAACTGGAGTCGTTAGCCGACGATGTCCGCATGGGAGCGGCCGACAGAGGCAACGACCCGCTCAGAAAAGCCAAGTACCTCATCAAGCAACGACCGCCATTTTTTAGTGGAATCGCGAACGGGTTGGAGAGACACTTTCAAGCCTCATTTCCTAGTCCTAAAAGTTTCCACTTAACCGAAGCACCACCGCCGCTGGTTGTTCCCACTGGTCTGCCTGCAGGCTAGCGCACAGCCAATACTCCAAGGAAACAACGAGCACTAGACCGTCCTGCAGACGCTGCCACTGGATTCACTTGCTGCACCCCTACTCGCTCGCCAAGCCGAGCCCGCGCTGGGCCATGATGTTGCGCTGTATCTCGCTCGTGCCCGCCGAGATCAAGAGCGAAGCGCTGGGGAGAGTGCTCGCTACGTACCGTAGATGCGAGTGTTGGGCTTGAACGCGGCCCAGGCGAACCAGAAGTGGTTCGCGTGGGGAACGAGTTCGAGCTGCGTGCCGGCGAGTTCGCCGTCCGTGGCGAGGCCGAGGAGGTTCCAACGACTGCCGGTTTGGTCGTCGACAATGTCGTCGCCGTCGGCGCTGAAGGTGAGGGACTGTCCATTAGCGACGGGCCGGAAGACTCCCGTCGCACCGACATCGCGTGATTCGGAGATATTCCGGCCATCGAGTGCGGATGCGGTGCCGAACTGGAAGAAGATGACGATATCCTCGCCACCGACCGTGTCGTGAATGACGCCTTCGTCCTCCAAAGAGTCGTAGGTGTAGGCGATCGGGTCTCCATTGATGTCGAGCGCTACAACCCGGTCGACGGGGCCGAGCCGGGGGTCCGGCTCGCCGCGGAAGAGGAAGGGCGAGGTGTCGCTATCGTAGCCGACGTAGGGGTTGAGGCCGTAGTCCCTGCCGAAGCCCGTCTCCGTCGACATGACCTGGCCGGCGGGGTACGTGTCTTTGAAGTCGCCCCATGAGACGAGAGAGGACGGCACGACCTCTAGGAGGGCTCCTGTTAGTTCGCCGACGATGGCTTCGCCGGTGAACTGCTGCCACCAGGACTCGGTCGTGCGGTCGTACATGACGAGGTCGCTGTTGCGCAGCACGCCGGAGACGCCAAACTCGTAGACGACGCCATCGAGCGTGCTCTCGAAGACGATGGCAGAGTTGCAGAGCGGGCAGAATGTGACGGTCACAGGCACGCCTCCGACAACGTCGTCGGCGATCTCGTGTTGGGTGAGGATGCCGAGCGGGTAGGCACGGGCATCGCCGTTGATCGAGAAGGCGATGACGGGCTCGTTGTCCACGAACGACTGGTTGCCCTCTTCGATGCTGATGAAGGCCGGGTTCTCCAGCGAGCGAATGCCATCCTTAGGAGGGCCTCCAGAGAGGAAGTCGCCAAGCGGGACGGAGTGAATCGAGAAGTCCGTGCTCCAATCGGAGTTAAGGACGCGTGGATCGAGGCGGTCGGAATGCTCGTCCTGTGCGTGATCGTCGCTCGGCGTGCTGGTGGCGGACTCCGACTCATCGGGGTTGAGGACGCCTGGATCGGGCGGGGCCGTGGGCTCGTCCTGGACGCCATCGTCGCTCGGCGTGCCGGAAGCGGACTCCGACGAGTCGGAGTTGAGGACGACTGGATCGGGCGGGGCCGTGGGCTCGTCCCGTGCGTCACCGTCACTCGGCGTGCCGGTGGCGGACTCCGACCCGCCGGAGTTGAGGACGCCAGGATCGGGCGGGGCCGTGGGCTCATCCCGCACGTCATCGTCACTCGGCGTGCCGGTGGCGGATTCCGAGCCGCCTGTGCTGCCGCAGGCCACGGCGATGACGGCGAAGGCGATCAGGGCCGTTGCAGCGTACCTCTTGCTGAATCGCATGTTGAGATCAGCGTAGCGAACCGCTAGTCGGATCGTGGTGACACTGATCACGAGCAGTGCTGCTTCTAGAACTAGAGTTTATTCCCTGGGCAGACCAAACCCGCGCTGGGCCATGATGTTGCGCTGGATCTCGCTCGTGCCAGCCGAGATCGTCCAGTGCATCGTGAGCAGGTAGGTGAACGCGGGCAACCCGTCCATGGCCGCGCGATAGGAATCCAGGTCCAACATCCCCCTCAGGCCGAGCGCGTTGACCGCTGTGTTCGCCAGCCGCTGGGCGACCTCCGTGGCGTACAGCTTGGAGAGCGACGCCTCGTACGTCGGGGCGAGCGCGTGGTCCTGCATCCAGGCGACGCGATAGGCGAGCCAGCGCGCGACCTCGATCTCGATGCGGTGCTCGGTGAGCTTGTGCCTGAGCGCCGGTGACGTCTGCCCGCTTAGGTGCGCGACGAGGTCGTCGAACGAGCGCGTGATCGCGCCGACGCGGGCGATGCCGGAGCGCTCGAAGCCCAGGGTTGTCGTCGCGACGTACCAGCCGCGGTTCTCTTCGCCCAGCAGGTTCGTGGCTGGCACCGCGACGTCGTCGAAGTGCGTCTCGTAGAAGCCGGAGCGGCCCGTCATCTCCTGGATCGGCGTGTGGCTGATGCCGGGCGACTTCATGTCGACGAGCAAGTACGAAATGCCCTTGTGCTTCGGCGCGTCCGGGTCAGTGCGGGCGAGGACGTGAATCCAATCGGCGTAAGCCGCGCCGGAAGTCCAAACCTTGTGGCCGTTGAGCACGTACGAATCGCCGTCGCGCACGGCCTGCGTCTGCACGGCGGCGAGATCGGAGCCGGCGTCGGGCTCACTGAAGCCCTGGCACCAGGAGACGTCGCCGGCGGCGATGGGCGGGAGGAAGCGCTGCTTCTGCTCCTCGGTGCCGTGCGCCATCACGGCCGGGCCAACGAGACCCGTCGCCTGGCCGCCGGGCCCGCCGCCAATCGGCGCGCGGGCGTACGAGCACTCCTCTTTCATGATCGCCTGCCGGACGTTCGTCGCGCCCTGCCCACCGTACTCGACCGGCCAGGCGAGCGTCAGCCAGCCGCGCTGCGCGAGCTTCTTCTCGAACGCGCGCTCGGCCTCGTACTCTTCCTCGCTGTCGACGGCGGCGTCGCCGGTGCCGCCGGACCACTCGGACGCAAGGAACGCCCGAATCTCGCGGCGAAACGCCTCGTCCTCCGCGTCGAACCGGAAGTCCATGTGCTGGCGCTAGCGGCCTTTGAACTTAGGGGTGCGCTTCTCGCTCCAGGCTGTCGTTGCTTCCTTGTAGTCGTGGCTCGTACCGGTGATCGTCTCGAGCGCGAGGCCGATGTCCATCGACTGAAGCGCTTGCTGGAGAATCGTGCGCTGGATCGAGAGCTTGGTGAAGCGAATGGCCATCGTCGGGCCGTCGGCGAGGCGCCCGGCGAACGCGAGCGCATCGTCGAGCACCTTGTCGTCGGCGACGACGTGGTTCACCAGCCCGATGCGCTCGGCTTCCGCCGCCGGGATCAGGTCGCCCGTCATGAGATACTCCTTCGCGCGGGCGGGACCGACGAGCAGCGGCCAGATGACCGCGCCCCCGTCGCCCGGCACCAGGCC
>JADFPV010000089.1 GCA_022562155.1 Chloroflexota bacterium | reverse complement strand
GGCCGTGTTGGTCGGCGTGTTGGTGGCGGTGTTCGTCGCGGTGTTGGTCGCGGTGTTGGTCGCGGTGTTGGTGGCCGTATTGGTCGCGGTGTTCGTCGGCGTGTTGGTAGCCGTGTTCGTCGGCGTGTTAGTGGCCGTGTTGGTGGCCGTGTTCGTCGCCGTGTTGGTGGCTGTCGGCGTTGGCGTTGGTGTTGACGCAGTCTTCTTCGCCACGCAATCCTGCCCCTCAATGGTGCCGTAGACGGTTCCCTTACCGACCTTGAACGCGACAAGGATGTCACCTACCGCATCGGTGAAGTTGTTACTCAGCGTGTATGTGAAGTTTCCGGTGATGAAGTCATCCACCTCGCTCAGGTTGTTGAATTTCACGCCCGTTAGGCCGGTGGTGGGGTCGGGCTTTACGAGAACGATCGCATCAAACTCGTCGAGATCGACGTAGGCGTTGAAGGCGTTCGGCTGGCAGAGGGAGAAGACGATGTGGCTCAGGCCGCAGCCGCCGCCGTTTAGGTCCTGAACTTCGTAGACCCAATCGAAGTTGCCGCCGCTGGTGAACACGCCCTTCAGCCTGATCTGGTACTCACAGACGCTGCCGTTCCCAAATACGCGGAAGAACTGGCGAGGCTCGCCGCCCGCAATCTTCTGGGACGGTGGATCGGCCTTGTCGATGGTAGGCAGGGGTGTGCCTGTGCCGATGAAAATAGGCGGCTGAGTAGGAGTAGGCGCACCGCCGGCTTCCGCAGGGCCGTCATCTACCGCGATGGCTATCAAGGCTACCGCCAAACCGAGAGCGACGATCGCCCCAGCCACTAGTTTTCGTAATAGCGAATTACTACGCTCTCTGCGAGCGTGAACTCCGGGCATGCTCAGTTCTCCTGAACATAAGGCGGGGCCGTGCAAATTAGGAAGCTCTGCACCGCGATGCGGGGAGCAGTGCGGAACCACCAGTCCCGCTTGTTCTACACTAGTTCGACAGATCTGTCAAGAGCCGGCGGACCCGGCAAAAGAGGCCTTGACTGGTGGCTCTGTGAGCCGGTCCGCCGGCGGACGCTTAGTATAGCTCCATATCCGCCCATTTGTCATCTGCCGCTTCACGCTGTCCCCACTCGCCACACTCTCCTCCATCTTGGCCCACGGGCCCTGGGAACAGCACAACGTCCCTAATCGTAGAACTGGAACGGATACGTCGCTACTCTTGAGGCGCACGGGACTGGTAGATTCCCTAATTCCCTCAGATACGAATCGCTTCTGGCACTTCGTATCTGGCGCCGTTCGGCAGATCTGCCGATTATTACACAGGAGACTGAATGAATTTGAATCTGGCCTGGCTAAAGGCGAGGTTGCTGGCGCCTGCGCGGCAGATCCGCTGGAAGATCATCGCGCCTTACGCCATCCTGACGCTGGTGCTCGCCGCCGGCGGCACGTTTATGGCCACCCGCATGGTCACCGGTTCCCTGGAGGAGCGGTTTGAGAACCAGCTCGCGGAGGCCGCTCGCGTTACGTCTGACGCCGTTGTCCGCCGGGAGCGAGAGCATTTGGAGCTGGTCCGTGGGATCTCGTTCACGGAGGGTGTGGCGGCGGCTATTCGCGACCAGAACCAGAGCGCCCTGGCCCGTCTCATTGAGCCGCTCGCCGCAAACGGCCGCGCGGAGTTGGTGGAGGTACTCAACCTGGATGGCCAGCGAGTCTTCGGTCTTTGGCTGTCCGATGCGGAGACGTTCGAGTATGAACCGTTTGCCGACGACGGAGATCGGTCGGCTTGGTCGGTCGTCGACCGTGTCTTGAGGGAGAACGTCGATGCGCTCGGCGACAAGTACGCCCAGATCGCGGCGACGGAAGAGGGCTACGCACTCTACACCTCAGGCCCGATCTTCCAGGACGACGAGTTGGTCGGCGTGGCGCTCGTCGGGAGCCGGCTGGACTCGTTCCTTCCAGTTGCCAAGAGTGAAGCGCTCGCCGACATCACCGTCTACGATTTCGAAGGCGTGCCGATCGCCACAACCTTCGCCGCGACCGGGGAAGCCAGCGAAGCGGATCTCACACCGCCCGCCGCTGTCTCCAGCGGCCGGGATACTCCGGGCGCCATCCGTGAGACGAAGACGCTCTTCGGCCGTGAGTTCGACCTCCTCTACGGCGAGCTTGTAATCAGGGACGAAGCGGTCGGGATCTATTCTGTGGGCTTGCCCAGGTCGTTCATCCTGAGCGCCGCCGGGACCGCGCGCTGGCAGTTGGGGCTGCTGTTCGCCGTCGCGACGGTGGCCGTGCTCGTGACCGGCTGGCTGCTCGCGCGCGGCCTCACGGCGCCGCTGCTGCAACTCGTCCGCGTGGCGAAGGCCGTGACAGGCGGTGACCTGACGGCCCGCTCCAATATCCGGATGAGAGATGAGGTTGGGCAGCTGGCCGAATCGTTCGACAAGATGACCGAACGTCTCCAGAAGCAGCACCTGTCCACCATCTTAGCTCTGACATCAGCGATCGATGCCAGAGATCCGAACACCGCCGGCCACTCAGCCCGCGTAGGCCAGTTGGCCGTCACGATCGGGCAGGCGCTAGGGCTGCCCGAGTCGCAGCTCCAGCACTTGGAGATTGGCGGGTACCTGCACGACATCGGCAAGATCGGCGTGCGGGACAGCGTCCTGCTCAAGGCAGGCTCGCTGACAGCGGAAGAACGCGAGTTGATCGAGAACCACCCGCGCATCGGCCTGGAGATTCTCGCGCCGGTGGAGCTGGCGCCAGAGGTGGTTGCCTTCGTCAGCGGCCACCATGAGAAGTTGGACGGGACCGGCTACCCGCACGGCTGGTCAGGGGAAGAGGTGTCCATCATCGCGCGCATCGCGACAGTGGCCGATATCTATGACGCGCTGACAACAGCGCGCCCGTATCGCGAGGCGATGTCCGTGGACGAGGCGCTGGAGATCATGAGCCGCGAGGTTGCCGAAGCGAAGCTGGATGCGCACGTCTACGCTACCTTCCAGGGCCTGGTCTCGCGTTGGGAGTGGCGCCGCCACACAGACCCAGACCTACAGGGCTTCAGACTGACGGATCAGCAGCTCACGAACGCGGCGTAGCATGCGACTCGCCGGTCGCCTGTTCGGTCACAACACGGAACGCTCGCTTCATGATCCGGAGCCGCAGCCGTTCTGGTCGCGATTTGCGCACATTGGGCTGCTGCTCCTCCTCGTCCTGGCCAGCCTTGTCCTTACCACCACGGCCGGCGCAGTTGCGCTCAGCCGAGCGCGGCTCGGCGTGCTTGAGACCGAGACCGCATCTCAGTTACAGGCCGACTACTCTGCCGACGCGCGAGACATTCGCGTCGCCCCCCTGGATCCGCAGATCATCAGCATGGCCGCCGATGACGAACGTAACCTAGCCGCCGCGACCTCCGAAGCGCCGCTGCGCGTCGAAGTCGCCCATCAGCCCACAGCAACGCCGGAGTTGCCAGAACCCACGCCGACCGCTGAGCCGTCGGGCCCGCCGGCGTCGGACCCGTTTGTGTCGCCATCGCCAACCGCCCGGCCTTTCTTCGTCGTGCCCAGCCCGACCAGCGCGCCAACCGACGTGCCGACAGATACCCCGACCCACACGCCGACCGATACACCAACGGACACACCGACCAGTACGCCGACCAACACACCGACGGACACGCCGACTCACACACCAACGGATACGCCGACACAGACACCACTCACACCGACGCAGACGCCCACGGACACACCGAGCGCGACGCCGCTCCCGCCGACGGCGAGTATGACCGCCACCGTTGCTGCGACGACCACGCCAACGGCGCTGCCAGTGCCGGCCGTCTCCATCGATCCCGCATCGCAGACCACGTCTGACGCGACCGTCTCGATCGAGGTCCTCGTTGCGGACGCGACGGACCTAGGCGGCTACGAATTCACGCTGACGTGGGACGCTTCGCTGCTCACGTTCAGCAGCATCAGCAATGAGGCGTTCCTTGGTTCCACCGGCCGTACTGTCGTCTGTTCCGCGCCGAGGTTGGACGTGGTTGCCGTAGCGTTAGATAGCATCACGTTCGGCTGTAGCACGACAGGCGATGGCCCCGGGCCGAGCGGGCGAGGGGTGCTGACAGCTCTCAAGTTCGGCGCCACTGCCGCCGGCAGATCGGAGCTGACGTTCACCCGCGTCACCCTGTCCGACACAGCCGGCCTACCCGTGGCGCCGACGACCGCGAACGGGGCGATCACTGTCGTTTCACCCACCGCTACCGACACGCCACGAAGCACCGAGACGCCCACCGCCACGGCGCTCCCCGCGACACCTACCGCCAGCGCAACGGCTACGACAGCGGCCACCGCGACGAGCACTCTGACGCCTGCCCCGACCGCTACGGCGACGGCAGTGCCAAGCAGCACGGCTACGGCCACGGCGACGACGACCGGCACGGCGATAGCTACGCCGACGTTCACCGCGACCGCGACCGGCACCGCCAGCCCCACGACAACGCCGACGGCCACGCCGCTGCCGAACGTCTTCATCGATCCCGCGTCTCAGACGACCTCCAGCGACACTGTCTCCTTGGACGTTCGCGTCGCCGAAGTCGCCGCGCTTGGCAACTACACCATCGCGCTCACGTGGGACCCGAGCGTACTGTCGTTCACCAGTGTCACGAACGGCCCGTTCCTGGGCTCCACTGGCCGTACCGTTGCTTGCCTGCCGCCGACAACCACCACAGCCAGTTTCACCTTCGGCTGCTCTTCCACCGGGGGCTTCGGCGGCGCCAGCGGAACAGGCATCCTCGCGACCGTCCGCTTTGCCACCGTCGCGGATGGCAGCTCGCCGCTCGTGCTGAGCGCGTCGCTGAGTGACACCTCCAGCTCACCGATCCCAGCAACGAGCGCAGATGGGGCCGTGACGTTCGTGGCGCCGACGGCGACGGCTACGAGCACCGCCACACCAGTACCAACGGTAACGAACTCTCCGACGGCTACGGCCACCAGCACCGCGACGTCAACGCCCACGTTGACGAGCACGCCGACGGCTACGAGTACCGCCACATCAACGCCCACCTTCACCAGCACGCCGACGCCGACGGCTACGAGTACCGCGACGTCAACGCCCACGTTGACGAGCACGCCGACGGCTACGAGTACCGCCACATCAATGCCCACGTTGACGAGCACGCCGACAGCGACG
Organism: Chloroflexota bacterium; assembly: GCA_022562155.1. GTDB lineage: Bacteria > Chloroflexota > Dehalococcoidia > DSTF01 > RBG-16-68-14 > SZUA-185. Next base: position 5,297 of record JADFPV010000089.1, on the reverse strand, counting down.
GCCACCAGCACCGCGACATCAACGGCTACCTTCACTGCAACACCGACGCCAACGGCGACCACCATCGTTACTTCGACGGTCACGCCCACGCCGGAACCACAGGCCAAAGTCGCCGTCAATCCGCCGGCTCAAACCGTCTCGGCTGGAGGTTCCATAGACATCAGAGTCTCCAGCGTGACCGACCTGGGCGCCTATGGCTTCGAACTCACCTATGACCCGGCGGTGGTTGCCTTCGTCAGCGTTACCAACGGCTCGTTCCTCGGCTCAACCGGCCGCACCATCACTTGCGCCGGGCCGGTTGTCACGGCCACCAGCGTGGCCTTTGGCTGCGACAGCACGGGGAGCCAGCCTGGCCCACTCGGTGCGGGAACGCTTGCGACGGTCGTGTTCGGCGCCGTTGCGGAGGGGACGTCGGACCTCACGCTCTCTAGCTTCCTGCTGGATGACACAGGCGGCGTGGCGATACCGATCACCGTCGATGACGGCCAGATCACCATCATCGCGCCCGCATCCACGCCGGCTGCTACGGCCGTCCTAACGGTCACGCCCACGCCCACGCCCATACCGTAGCGACAGCCGTGTGGGATCGAAGGAGGCCCCCATCTCTGAGGGCCTCCTTGTTAGTCTCGTTTGCTAGCCAGCCACCATGCAGTTGCAAGCCGACCAAAGGTCGGCCCAACTGCCAAGCTAACCGAAGGTTAGCAGGTCAGCGCGTCCTCATCTATCAGGCCGGCGGTGAATTGCAGAAGGAGCGCCGCGTCCACGCTTGTGAGCGCACCGTCGCCGTTCACGTCACCGCTCGATTCGTTCGGGAGCGTGCTGATCAGGCCGGCCTTGAACTGCAGCACCAGGCTGGCGTCCACGCTGTTCGCCACGCCGTCCTCGTTTACGTCGCCACAGACCTTCGGCGGCACCGGCGTGTTCGTCGGTACCGGCGTGTTCGTCGGCACAGGCGTGTCCGTCACGGCGGGCGTGTTCGTCGGTACCAGCGTGTCCGTGGGTATCGGCGTATCCGTCGCGCAGGAGCCGGTGCCCAGCGTGACCAAGTTCTCGCTGAACTCAGACGTGTTCTTCAGCTTGTCCGTCGCCGTCGCTGTCAGGTCGCCGGCGTCCAGGTCACACGGCAACTCAATGCTGAAGCTGCCGTCCTCCTCCGCTACGCCAGAAACGATGTACTCGGCGCCTTCGCCGTGCGGGTTTCCGTCCGCATCGTCATTATTGCTCGGGTCGTCGTCGGCCCAGAAGACCTCCACTGTGCAATCGGAGCAGGCGACACCAATCAGCTTGTCGCCGGACTGCGTCTGCAGGTCTGGGAACGGGATGCAGTCGTTTGGGCTGATCGCCGTTGCGGGGAACGGCACACAGCCAACGGTGCCTTCGTCTTCGACCAGACTATCGTCGCAGCTACCTTCCTGATCCGCATCAAAGCCGACGAGGTCGATGCCGAGCCCGAAGTTGTCGTAAATGCTGTTCTGCGTGATCGTGTTGCTGTTGGCCGGCACCTTGGACGTCCCCGTGAACACCCATACAAACAGGCCCAGGCACCAGTCGATCTCGATGCCGTTGTCGTTGGAACTCGTACCGTTCTCGAAGATCTCGTTCCCGGGACCGATGTTCAGCCCGGTCGAACTCTCGATGTCGATGCCGTCGTCACCATTGCCTTCGATCACGTTGTCCGCGATGACGCTCTTCAGGCCGAACTCTTCCAACTGGAAGGCGCCACAGCAGATGGCGATACCGTCACGCTCGCTGTCACTGAAGCTGTTGTTGATCACCGTCAACTGCGTGACGGAGTGGCTCATGCAGTCCTCTCCGTCCCCGAAGGGGAACGGGATGGGCAGCGCCTGAGCCAGGCCCACTTCTGGGAGCCCGAAGGGCGTGCCCTGTGTGATGCAGACGCTCAGCTCCAGGCCGTCGTCGTCACCACCGCGGATGTTCCCCGCGTTGTCCATGATCGTGATGATGTTGACGCTGCAGCAGAGGCCGTCGAACGGGATGCCGAACGATGCGGGCCCACCGATGTCGATGCCATCGCCGTCGTGGCCCGTGATCTCGTCCTTGTTGTTCGTAATCGTAATCGTGTTCGTGTTGGCCTCATCGCAGCAAACCTTGCTGTTGACGTCGATGCCGTCGCCGCCGTCGCTGCCTTCCTCGTTCTCGCTGTCGCCTGAACCTTCGATGGCGCCGTTCTGGTCCACGAGCACAGACGTGCTGTTGTCCTCGCTACCCGCCGTCAGTCCGCCGGACTCGCTGATCAACAGCAGGCCGTCGCCGCCGTTGCCTCCGGTTTCGTCGTTGCCGGTGATGACGATCTCGGTCGCGTTGTCGTCACCTTCTTCGACCATTGAGCCGGCCAGGACGATCGCCTCGACGCCATTGCAATCATCGCCCGTGATCTCGCCGTTGTCCGTAACCCAGACGCTCGCCAGGTTCTCGTCGGCCTCACCGTCCGTGCTGCCGGCTCCCGCCAGCGCAAACACGCCGTCGCAATCGCCGTCGATGTCGTCGTTGTTCGAGACGACGATGCTGGCGACGTTCTGGTCACCACTGGAGAGGAACGGAGGGACCGCCCCCGCCAAAATTGGGAGCTCGAAATCGCCCGCGTCGCCCCACGTCCCGGCAAAGCACTCAAGATTCATACCGTCGCCGGCTACACCGTCGACCTCGTTGTTGCCGTCGATCGTGATGGTACAGATGTTGTCATCAGCGTCGAAGCCCGTGCCGCCTGCCGCGCCAGCACCAGATACGTCACTGCTGCTACCGGCCCAGGCGAACACGTCGATGCCGTCGCCGCCCTCACCGGTGATCTCGTCGTTGCGGCTGACGCTGATGTCCGTACTGTTGTCGTCGCCGCAACAGACCTGCGTCTGGATATCGACACCGTCTGATTCGCCCGTGATCCGGCCGTTGTCGTTGACCTCAACAGTGGCGCTGCTGTCGCTACCCTCGCAGCAGATAAATACCCCGACGTCGACGCCAGCGTCTTCTCCGTGGTTTTCGATGTCGCCGTTTCGGTTGACGGTCACAACGACGTCTAACGCGTCCGACGTGTTGCCGGGACCCACCGGGCCTACTCCGCCGGCAAGCGCGCCGCCTTCCTCCTTGAAGCAGTCGTCGGCCTCGACATCAACTCTCACGGCATCGTTGTTTTGACCGTTGATATCTTCGTTTTCGTCGATGTGGACGTTGATGCCGCTGTCTGTGCCGCAACCAAAGAACCGGGATCTGACCCCATAAGCGGAACCGTTGATCACCTCATTCTGGCTGACGCTGACGCTGATCTTGCTATTGAGTACGCCCTCGTACTCAATCAACACACCATTGCGAGTGCAGCACCCGCCCGCATCCTTTCCGCCTTCGATGCGGTTGCCGCTGATCTCCAGCACGCTGTCCGTGAGCACACAGCCGTCACCTGAACAGGACTCTATGAAGATTCCGACACCATTGCCAAAGTTAGAAGAGATCTCGCTGTTCGTGATCGAGCCGCTCTCCAGGTTGCTACCGACGATCTCGATGCCGGTACTGCTGACGTTATCGATGATGACGCCGGTGACCTCGATCGTGCCCAGCGACGTGCTACCTGCGCAAGGACCGCCACAGATGGTGATTCCAACCCCTTGAATGTTGCGAATCGTGAAGTTCTTGCCGCCGTTCAGCTCGAAGTCGAACCCGTTGCTGAAGTCCTCGGCCCAAAGGCCAAAGGCTGGCAGCTTCCCTGTGCAGTCGTCTTCGCCCTTTGTACCGCCGTCCAGGATCACACCGCTGTTTTTCGAGTCGATCTTAACGTCGCGCTCGAACCGCGGCAGCTCGCCCTCGCCGGTGCAGAGTAGGATGATGCCCGGCTGCTCCTTGGAGAAGACGGGCTTGTGGAAGTTGATGATGTCCGCATCACCGTTGTTGACCATGTCGATCGCCTCGTGCAGCGTGCAGTTGCCGATCTCATCGTCGTTCGGCGCGCCCTCGCATTCGCCGTCGTCGATGTTGGCGGTGCTGTTCACCGTGATCTTGGTGTCGCCTCCACCTGCGCTGGCGTTACCAGCCACCACGGTGAATGCTACGGCTAGCCCCATTAGCACAACGGCTCCTAAGAGCAGTCGCACCAGTGCGGGGCGGCTCAGTTGCACGGAAGTTGGGTTCTCAGTCATGCGGCGGCTCCCTCCGAATACGAATAGGCTAGCTGTACCTATTTGACCAGACTCACTGAGGCTGGGTCAATCGGGAACGTTTAACCGAAGCTAAAACCAGCGCGCAACCGTAACCAAATATGAGGTTGACCGCAGGGCTCTCTTGTGCGAAGGTGGAGACGAGGCTGAGGAGTTCGTTATCGAGGCAACTCTAGGTCTCCCTTCAACGCCCCCGGCCACGTGCCGGGGGCGCTCTTTTTCGTATCTACCGGGCCTCAGTCTGCCTCCTCACCAGCTATCTGCCGCTGGTACGGTTGCTGGCTGACGAGTGCGCGAGCATTGTCAGCCGACTGGACATCCGATATATTGCAGCCTACGCGGTGTTCTTGCTGGTGAGGGGGAACCCGGCATTTTAGGTTGACAGAACGCACGCGCGCAACGGCCGGCGTGTGTGCATGTAGTTGTCGGGGTGTGTTGGGGGAATGGATAGAGATACCGTGTCGGCGCGCTTGATTCGCAGGGCGGTACTTCTCGTCGCGCTCGCCCTTCTGGGCGTCGTTATTCTGCTAGGCACAGTTCGGTCTGGCGGCCCATCTGCCGAGGCCGCTTCCGTGGGCATGTCGCTGCGGGTCTACTCCAGCGTGGTAACGTCGCCCGGCAATCTGGTCTGCGACTTCGGCGACAGCAAATGCGAAGTTGCCGTGGAGCACACGTTCAGTGTGGACATCGTCACGCATTTTGCGCCGGCCGGCGGGTTTACGGCCTACAAGATCGCCCTCTTGTATTCGGGCGACGTGAACCTACTGACGCAAGCCCCAGTGAACGTCAACCGCGTCCCCACGTGCAACTCGCTGCTGGTTACTGGCCAGCAGGACCAAGGCACCTACAGTATTTCGTGCGGGACCGATCTCACCCTCTACGCTGGAACGCTCGCGAACATACGGTTCGACTGTAAGGGCGCCGGCCAGGGACAGATAACGTTGCTGGCGGGACAACCCGGTGAAAGCCTGTACACGCAGCCTCGCGACCCGGCCGTGCTCCCGATCAAGAGCTCTGATGCCGTGACTGTGAACTGCGTGGTGACGACCCCAACCAACACGCCCACTCATACGCCCACGCACACGCCGACCGACACGCCCACCGATACACCGACTGACACGCCGACCGATACGC
>JADFPV010000088.1 GCA_022562155.1 Chloroflexota bacterium | reverse complement strand
CCGGATCGAGAGCGGAGGTCGGCTCGTCGAAGAGCATGATCTTGGGCTCCATCGCCAGCGCCCGGGCGATAGCCACTCGCTGCTGCTGCCCGCCCGATAGCTGCGCCGGATACTTATCGATCTGTTCTGGCATGTCCACGCGCTCCAGCAGCCGCTCTGCCAGCCGATCCGCTTCGGCCCTCGGCATCTTGCGTACGCGCATTGGGGCCAGCGTAATGTTTCTTCGTACCGTCAGATGGGGAAACAGGTTGAATTGCTGGAACACCATGCCGACCTCCGAGCGGATTTTATCCAGATTGCGGAGGTCGTTGTTCAGCTCCACGCCGTCGATGACGATCTTGCCTTCGTCGTGCTCCTCCAGCCGGTTCAGCGTTCGGATGAAGGTCGACTTGCCGGAGCCGGAAGGGCCGAAGATCACGACCACCTCGCCCTCCATCACAGAAGTGGTGATCCCGTGAAGCGCTTGGAAGTCGCCGAACCACTTTGTCACGCCCTTGCAGTCGATAATCGGCTCGGAGTTGTCCGTGGCTGAAGTTGGCCGTTCCGTGGTCGTCATAGCTGTTCGTTTCTAGCGCTCGCCGACTCCGAGGATCCGCTCCAGGCGCTGGCTCGCGCGCGACATCGAGAATGCGACAATCCAGTATAACAACGCGGCAAAGAGCAGCACTTCAGCCTGCTTGCCGATGAAGGCCTGCTGCGCCGTCACCGTGCGCGTCACGCCGAGCAGGTCGGTGAGCCCAGCTATTGCCACCAGCGACGTGTCCTTGAACAGGCTGATGAACTGGCCCACGAGCGAGGGAATAACGGCGCGTAGTGCCTGAGGTAGGACGATGAGCGCCAGGATCGTCGTTGTGCTCAAGCCCAGCGCCTTCGCGGCTTCCACCTGTCCCCGTGGTACTGCCTGCAGCCCGCCGCGGATGACCTCCGCCAAATACGCGGCCGAGAAGAGCGTCACCGCCGCGAGCGCTCGCACGACGTTGTCCATCTCGTAGCCCGTAATTGGCACGGAGAACCCCAACGCGGAAATACTCCGTTCCGGTTCGATCATGAGCGGAAGGATGAACTGCGCCATGAAGAGGAGCGTGATCAACGGCACGCCCCGAATGATTTCGATGTAGCCAACACAGAAGATGCGAACCACAGGAAACGTGCTCGCCCGCCCCAGGGCCAACAGTATGCCCAATGGGAACGACAACACGATGCCGGCGACGGCCAGGATCATGGTCAAGAGCAGGCCGCCCCAGAGCAGGCGCGGCACCTCGCCGAGGATGAACATCGCGACCAAAAAGGCGATGAGCCAGCTCACGATCGTGAGGGTACGCAGCAAGTCGACGTTCTCACGCCACTCGACTACCGCGCGCGCTGCCACGTGGCTCAGGACGAACAGTCCAACCGCGCCCGCGGTCAGCGCCGCCACCTCGCCACCGCGGATGAAGAGGAACACCGGTATCAGCAAGATTCCGAGGGCCGCTGCCGTGCGCACGCCAGGCTTGCTCCACAGTCCCAAGCTCAGGCCGGCCATGCCGCTGATCATGAAGACCACAATCCACGCCCTGAATACCTCCTCGACGGGGTACCTCCCGACGAAGAATTGCCGCCGGTTCACCACGATCACTTCCCATTCCGCCGAGAAGAACGCAAAGCGCAAGACGCCAAAAAGCGCGACCCCTATCACTAGCAACGTCAGAACCGTCAGTACGCTATTCGCAGGGCTGCTGAAGAGGTTCTCGTAGGCCCAACGCCGGGCCGTGCGCAATGTGATGGTAGCGGCTGGTCGACTCAAAACTGTCATTACGTCGGGACCTGCAAACGGCGGTTCACGATGCCCATCACCAGAGAGGTGAGCAGGCTCATCGTCAGGTACGTCAGCATCACAAGGATGATCAGCGGCACGGCCTGGCCCGTCTGATTGAGACTGATGCTGGCTACCTTGAAGATGTCAGGATAGGCGACGAAGATGGCCAAGCTGGAGTTCTTCGTCAGATTGAGGTATTGGTTCGTCAGCGGCGGGATGATGATGCGCATCGCCTGCGGCAGGATCACGAACCGCAGACGCTGTACGGTCGAGAGCCCGAGCGCCGCTGCTGCTTCCGATTGTCCTTTTGAGATAGCGAGGATGCTGCCTCGAACGATCTCCGCGATGAACGTCCCCGTGTACACCACCAGGCCGATCAGCAGCGCGATGAACTCAGGGCTGAACGAAAGGCCACCCATCACCCGCCGGTTCTCCAGCGCCGGCCGGTCAAAGCCGAGCGGCGCACCGGCAATGTAAAAGCTACCGACCGCGATCACGGAGAACGTCGCTAGTGCCCACCACGCAGGATGGCGTGGGCTACCGGTGCGCTCCTCACTCCTCGCTCGGTAGCGATAAACGCCGACCGCCGCGACCGCAGCGACCACGAGCAGCAGAAGCCAGACGCCCAGCCCGTCCCCCGTTGTCGCCCAAGGCATCGCGATCGCGCGGTTCGAGACCACCGCGAAGCCGCCGAACTCTGGCGCATTCTCGATCCGCGGCAGCCGGAGCACCACCACCGTGAGCCAGAAGATGAGCTGGATGGCCAGCGGAATGTTGCGGAACACCTCGACGTAGAGCATCGCGACTTGGGACACCAACCAGTTGGCCGAGAGCCGCGAAACCCCCACGACGAATCCCAGCACGGTCGCCAACGCAATGCCAATCACCGCCACCCGCACTGTGTTAAGCAGGCCGATGACGTAGGCGTCGCCGTAGCTGTTGTTGGCGCTGTATTCGGTGCCAAACGACGTCTCTTGAATCCCGAAACCCGCCCGCTGCTCGAGAAAGCTTGGAGTCAAGTTGATGAACGGGAAGCTTCCCGAAACATTAACAAAGGGGAATGCCTCGAGGTTGAGGTTGCCGAGCTCCCGCGTCAAATTCGTCGCCAGAATATAACCGACGACGATCACCGCGGCAGCGAAGAGCACCTGGAATAGGAAGCGCTGCACCCTGACGTCCCGCCAGAGGCCCAGCATCGTTCCGGCCCGCTTCACGCCGGTCCCATCATGGACAGCCAAGCTCGAAGTCCCCGTCCGAACAACGAGGCGGCTTAGCTCTCAGAGCTAAGCCGCCTCGCACGTCTCTTAGACGCTTGGTCTTACTTCCAAGGAGGCACGAACAGAAGGCCGCCGTCTGCGGCAAGCGCGTTCTCCGTCCCCTCGCGCACAATACCGATCGGTGTGACGTTCCTTTCGTAGATCTCGCCGTAGTTGCCGACCGCTGCGATCACGGCCTGCATGAAATCGGTGTCGATGCCCAGGCCTGAGTCGAAGATATCGCCACCTTCGAACGACACACCCAACAGGCTCGCCGTCTCCACGTCGCCGGGACTGGCCACATGGTCGGCCAAGTTCTCGCTCGTGATGCCCTTCTCCTCAGCCAGGATGATGCCGAGCGCCACCCAGTTCACGATGTCGAACCAGGGGTTGTCGCCATCACGGGTGAGTGGGCCCAACGGCTCTTTCGAGAAGGTCTCCGTCAAGATCACCAGCGCGTCCGGTCCGCCCTCAGATTCAGGGAACGCCGAGCGCCGGCCGGCGAGCTGAGACTTGTCAGATGTCCAGCCGTCGCAGCGCCCCTCGATGAAGGCGACCTGCAGCGTCTCATTGTCCTCGAAGCCCACCGGTTCGCTGTCCGGCAGCCTTGTCGCCAGGTTCTGCTCCGTTGTCGTGCCCTGCAGCACGCAGATCGGCGAGTCGGCCAATTCATCGACCGACGTAATGCCTGAGTCAGCGAGCACCATCATCCCCTGGCCGTCGTAGTATGTCGTGGTCGCGAAGCTCAACCCGGACGATACGTCCCGGCTCAGCGTCCACGTCGTGTTTCGAATGAGCACGTCGATCTGGCCTGTCTGCAGGGCGGTCAGCCGCGCCTGTGCCGTCAGCGGAATAAAGTCGACGAGCGTAGGGTCGCCGAAGACCGCCGCCGCGATCGCGCGACAGAAGTCGATATCGAAGCCTGAGAAATTCCCGTCCGCGTCAACAAACCCGAAGCCGGGCACCCCGTTGTTCACGCCGCAGACCAGCCTGCCCCTGGCTAGGACGTCGGCCAGGGTTTGCTCATGAGTACCGGTCGTTCCATTGCCGTTGCCGTTGCCGTTGCCGTCGCCGTTACCGTTGCCATCGTCGTCGTCGCCGCAGGCGACGGCGGCGATGGCGAGTACTGCGACTAAGAGGCCTACCGCTATCAGTAGCCAGTTCTTTTTCATGGTCTCCCTCCCTTGTAGTATGCGGACAGCGGAACATCCCATATTCCACTGGGCCGCGCCGTTGGCGCAGCTATCCGCCTAACCAATTCTTGCCTGTTGTGGCCTTAGAGTCAACTGGCTGCCAGAGCGAATACGCGGTAAACCGAACGCATGTACGCCGACCGGCCGCTGCGATCAGGCGATCACAGGCAGTGTTAGCCACGGCGTCGCGCCATAGTCTGCGCACCGGTGCGATACGACACTGGCAAGGAACGCGGCTGATCTCGCTGGCCTCGGCTTACTGGGAGCGAATGGCCATCTCCGCCTCGTCCTTGGGGTCGCTGAACGGCCTGCCCTCAACATCGACGACCACCCGTCGAAGCCGGCCGGTGAAGCGGAAGGGCGCCCGGTAGTCGCCAGAGATGGACAGACCCGAGGCGTAGCCGCAGCTGAGGCCGTCGCCGGTGAGGGAGAACCGGGTGGGCGTGAAGCGAGGGATGTCGATCTCGCCGGTGGCGTCGCCGTCGATGAAGAGCGTCCCAGTACCCTTGTGCTCGCCCTTCTTATCGAACCGAAACGCTAGTGTGTGGGCGCCCGCCGGCAGCTCCACATCGGACGAAACTCGATACTGCTTCAGACCGGAGAAGTTGTGGACGTAGTGGAGGCGGCCATCGCGCACGAAGAGCACGTAGCCGCACAGGCCCGACCCCTGCGCCAGCAGCACGCCCTCGGCGCCAGCTTCGGGGATCTCCACCTCTGCCGTAATCGTGTGCGAGCGGTTCCGCAGATTCACCGCAGCCGCTTCCGGCACCGGTCCACCATCCGGATAGTAGACGTAGCGCACCCGCGCCGACTGCTGCGTGGGTCGTTCGCCGAAGAGCGCTTCGAAGGGGCTGTTGTCGAGAGGCAACACCTGGTACTTTTCCGCTTCGCCCCACCATCGCTCTATCAATTCGCGCAGCTTTTCGGGGTGCTGCTCGGCGAGGTCATGGCACTCCGAGAGGTCTTCTTCGACATGATACAGCTCCCAGCGATCTTCCTCGAACGACGGCTTCGGGTCGAAGATCGGGTGATAGGTGACGGCCTTCCAGCCCTGATGGTAGAGGGCGCGGCAGCCGAACATCTCGTAATACTGCGTCTCGTGGCGGCTTGGCGCGTCAGCCTCATGCAGGGTGTATGCGAAGCTGGTGCCGGCGATCGGCTGCTGCGCGACGCCGTCTAGCTCGGCCGGCGGCTCCATGCCGACGACTTCGAGCACCGTCGGCACGATGTCGATAGCATGCACGTACTGCCGGCGAACCTCGTCGTGGCTGTCGATCCCGCGTGGCCAATGCACGATGAGCGGATCGGCCACGCCGCCTTCGTGTACCTCGCGCTTCCACCGGCGAAAGGGCGTGTTGCCGGCCACCGTCCAGCCCCACGGATAGTTATTGTGGATGAACGGCCCGCCGATCTCTTCGATGCGCGACAGCCCCTCCTCGAGCGTCGACCCGGCGACGTTCCATGTCCGCAGATCGTTGAGCGAGCCCTGCTGTCCGCCCTCCGAACTGGCCCCGTTGTCCGAGAGCACGAACAAGAGCGTGTTCTCCATCTCCCCAAGTTCAGTCAGGAAATCGAACAGCCTGCCGAGGTGGTGATCGGTGTGCGAAAGAAACGCCGCGAAACACTCCTGAAAGCGCGCATAGAGGCGCTGCTCGTCGGACGAGAGCGAGTCCCACGCCGGCACCCAGTCTGGACGGGGCGAAAGCTCCGTGCCCGGCGGCAGCAGGCCCATCGCCTGCTGGCGCTCTAGCGTCTCCTCGCGCCAGCGATCCCACCCTTGGTCGAAGCGGCCGCGGTACCGTTCGATCCACTCGCGAGGGGCCTGGTGCGGCGAGTGGCAGGCGCCGGTGCAGAAGTAGAGGAAGAAGGGCTTGTCTGATTCGGCAGCTTTGAGATCCTGGATGAACTCGATCCCATGATCCACCAGATCCTCGGTGAGGTGGTATCCGTCTTCCCAACTGCGCGGTGGCGGTACGAAATGGTTGTCGTGCACGAGCGCCGGCGCGAACTGGTTCGTCTCGCCGCCGAAGAAGCCGTAGAATCGCTCGAAGCCCCGTCCCAGCGGCCAGCGAGCGCGGGATGCGCCCAGGTGATACTCGTCCTCAGGCGTGAGGTGCCACTTGCCGACGGCGTACGCCGCGTATCCGTGCTGGACCAGCATCTCCGAGAGGAAGCCGCTGGATTTCGGGATGCGAGCGCTGTAGCCGGGGAAGCCTGTCGGCAGCTCGACGATCCGGCCCATGCCGTTCGAGTGATGGTTACGCCCGGTGAGGATGCACGAACGCGTCGGCGAGCAGAGCGCCGTGGTATGGAAGTTGGCGTAGCGCAGGCCCTGGGCGGCAAGGCTATCGAGGACGGGGGTCTCGATGTCGGAACCGAAGCAGCCGAGCTGCGCGAAGCCGACGTCGTCCAGCACGACGACCAGAACGTTCGGCGCGCCCTCCGGCGCTCGCAACGGGTCCGGCCACCAGGGCGTGGATTCGCTGCGGTAGCGTCCGATCACCCCGCGAAACTCTGTCCCGCCACCCATATAGTCGTTCCTTTCCAAGCCATGATCGCGATATGTGGCTCGTTCACCGCAGGCGTGCAGGCGTCCATGCTATAGCAAAATCCATGCCGCGGCTTCAAGTCAGGCTGAGCTAGCACCGCCGGGCAAACCCTGTCGGCCCTGACATTGAAGAGCTGTGCCGCTTCCTGGCCATCCGTGCCTCCCTTCTCCGGTCTACCTCACAACACTAACATTGGCGCTGGACTCGTTTTCGGGAGGGCGGAGGTCATACATCCATGTCAGCCGGCAGCTTTGGAACAGGGTCACATGCCCCAGTGTCGGCAACCCCCCGATTCCCATCTAACAATATTTCTGAGATTCCATGAGCTACATCACCTGGACACACGAGATGACGGAGTTCAAGGTCGCGAGTATCAAGGACTACGACCCCGACCCGATGAACGGTCAGACCTACAAGACCGAGTTCTGGTTCGACGTCTAGGGAGTCAACTCAGGATGAATGAGTGAAGGGGCCGGCAGCTCGAGCTGCCGGCCCCTTTCTGTACTAGCTGAGATCAGGCAAGGTCGAAGCGATCAAGATTCATCACCTTGTCCCACGCAGCCACGAAGTCACGCACGAACGCCTGCTGCGAGTCGTCACATGCGTAGACTTCCGCGATGGCTCGGAGCTCGGAGTTCGAACCGAAGACCAGGTCCACCGTGCTGCCGATCCACTTGAGATCACCGGTCCCGCTATCGCGTCCCTCGAACACGTCCTCAGATGTGGAAGACGGCTGCCACTCGGTGTTCATGTCGAGCAGGTTCACAAAGAAATCATTGGTCAACGTCCCAGGCCGCTTGGTGAAGACGCCGTGTTCAGACTGCCCGACGTTCGCATTCAGGACGCGCATGCCGCCAACGAGCACCGTCATCTCGGGAGCGGTCAGCGTCAGCATGGTTGCCCGCTCCACCAGCAGCTCCTCCGCCGGTTTTCGGTGTTCGGCTCGGAGGTAGTTGCGGAACCCGTCTGCGGTGGGTTCGAGCACGGCAAACGACTCCACGTCGGTCCACTCCTGCGACGCGTCCGTGCGCCCCGGCGTAAAGGGGACCTGCACGTTGTGCCCGGCGTTCTTCGCAGCCTGCTCGACGCCTGCGCACCCGGCGAAGACGATCAGGTCAGCGAGGGAGGCTCTCTTCCCGCCGGTCTGCGAGCTGTTAAATTCCGTCTGGATTTGCTCCAGAGTCTGCAGCACCTTCCCCAGCTCGGCCGGGTTGTTCACTTCCCAATCTTTCTGCGGCGCGAGGCGGATGCGCGCCCCGTTCGCCCCACCGCGTTTGTCGGTGCCGCGGAACGATGCCGCCGACGCCCAGGCGGTCGAGACCAGTTGGGAAACGGACAACCCCGATGCGAGGACCTTTGCCTTGAGGCCGGCGATATCCTGCTCCCCGATCAACTCATGATCGACGTCGGGGACGGGGTCTTGCCACAACAGCGGCTCTGCCGGAACCAACGAGCCGAGATACCGACTGCGGGGCCCCATGTCGCGGTGCGTCAGCTTGTACCACGCCCTGGCGAAGGCGTCTGCAAGCTCCTCCGGGTTCTCGAGGAAGCGCTTCGCAATCGGCGCATAGACCGGGTCCATCCTCAGAGAGAGGTCCGTCGTGAGCATCATGGGGGCGTGCCTCTTCGACGGATCGTGCGCATCCGGCACGGTTGCCGCTGCAGATGCATCCTTGGGGGCCCACTGCGCCTTACCGGCAGGACTCTTCGTCAGCTCCCACTCGTAGCCGTGCAGGTTCTCGAAGTAGTTGTTGTCCCACTTCACCGGGTTGGTGGTCCAGGCGCCCTCAAAGCCGGCGGTGATCGTATCGCCGCCTTTGCCGCTGCCAAAGCTGTTCTTCCAGCCGAGGCCTTGCTCCTCCAGGCCGGCACCCTCTGGTTCGGGACCGACGTGGTCATCAGGGGCAGCACCATGTGCTTTGCCGAACGCGTGTCCGCCGGCAATGAGCGCAACCGTCTCCTCGTCATTCATCGCCATGCGGCTGAACGTTTCGCGAATATACTTTGCTGCAGCGAGCGGGTCCGGGTTGCCGTTCGGCCCCTCCGGATTCACGTAAATCAGGCCCATGTGGTCGGCGCCGAATGGTCCCTGGAGTTCCCCGTCGCCGCTGTGGCGCTCGTCTGCAAGCCACGTGCCCTCAGACCCCCAGTCAGTCTCGTCGGCCTCCCAGACGTCCTCGCGCCCGCCGCCGAAACCGAAGGTCTTGAATCCCATCGACTCCAGGGCACAGTTGCCGGCGAAGATTATCAGGTCGGCCCACGAGATCTTCCGGCCGTACTTCTGCTTGACCGGCCAGAGCAACCGGCGCGCCTTGTCGAGGGTCGCGTTGTCGGGCCAGCTGTTGAGGGGCGCAAAGCGTTGGTAGCCGAAGCCTCCACCGCCGCGGCCGTCGCTGATGCGATACGTGCCTGCGCTGTGCCACGCCATTCGAATGAAGAGCGGACCATAGTGGCCGTAGTCTGCCGGCCACCAGTCTTGCGACGTCGTCATCACCTCATCGATGTCCTTCTTCAGGGCATCGAGGTCAAGTGTCTTGAACGCCTCAGCGTAGTTGAAATCCTTGGCCATAGGATCTGACAGCGGAGAGTTCTGGCGGAGAACCTTCAGGTTTAACTGGTTCGGCCACCAGTATTGGTTCGAAGGCATTTCGTTTCTCCCTTCGGCTATTTGCTAAGTATGGCGCAACTCGAGGCTCGCAACATAGGCCTCCCTGTTGGGCGTCGTTAGCTGCTGTTCGGCCATGTTACTGGCCCTCCTTCCCCCTATATAGCCTCTAAAGTTTTACTTTGCCGTTACCTTCGCCGGATTGTGGGGACAGGAATACTTCATGCCGCCAGCGGAGTATTCTCCGGCTTCCTGTAGATGCTTCTGGCACATGGCGACGCCGCAGTGGGTGCATATCGCCACAGATGCGCTGGTCGCTCCATTCAGTGAGCACACGTAACAGTTCATCTGGTTCCCTCCCTATGCGCTTACCATCCCCCTTTAAACACATTCTAGTCACGGGCTAGTGGATCGTCAACTACTATTGAGCGGACGAGCTTAGGTGGCTGCATACTTACATGGACATCGCCGTCCTCTAGTCCCCGCCGTTCTACTGCGACGGGCATTCTCTGGATCTATTGTCTAGACTATAGGCCTCCTATTTCCACGCTACATCAGGCATCGGAAGTATCTGATAGCGAATAGATCGGCGGACGCCGCGAAGGACAAGAGGATGGGCGGCGCTGCGACTTCAGACGGGGTCGCGTCCGCGAACTAGGGAGCGCTCAGGAGCGTGACGCTGAAGGCGAGTCATCGTTCAGGTCCACAAGCCCTTCTTTTACCGCGTAGAGGGCCGCCTGGGTCCGGTCGGCAAGGTGGAGCTTCTGGAGAATGTTGCTGACGTGCGTCTTGACTGTCTTCTCTGACAGAACGAGGTGGTTCGCTATCTCTTTGTTCGACATGCCGTGTGCGATGGCCTGCAACACTTCGACCTCCCGCTTGGTGAGGGTATGGTCGATTGATTCGGAACCACCATCGGCCATTTCCTTCATAAGCTTGGCGGCTACAGATGGGTGGAGTAGTGCTTCGCCGTTCGACACGGTTCGGATTGCATCCGCCAAGTCCTTCGGATCCATGTCCTTCAGTAGGTAGCCTGACGCCCCAGCCTTCACCGCAGGAAACACCATATCGTCGTCAGTAAAGCTGGTCAGCGCGATGACTTTCGTCGCCGGGCTCGCCACTTTGATTCTGCGCGTCGCCTCGATTCCGTCGAC
>JADFPV010000028.1 GCA_022562155.1 Chloroflexota bacterium | reverse complement strand
AGGTGATCAAGTCGTCCTTGGGATTCTCCTTGTGCTCTTCGATTGCCTCCCAGAGGAACTTGTAGATCGCTTGGCCCGCCTCGGCCTGCAGGTCGGTGTTTGTGAGGCCCAACTCCAGGAAGTTCTGCACCCAGCTGGTGAACTGAGGATGCATCTCATCCGGGATGCCTAACATGTTGGCGATCACGTAGGAGGGAATCTGCTGGGCATAATCGACGGCGCCATCGCAGCGGCCCTTGTCGATGAAGCCATCAATGAGCTCGTTGCAGTTGTCTATTGTCAACTGCTCATACTTGGCGACGGACTTGGCGGAGAACGGCTGTAGGAGGAGTTTGCGCGCCCAGGTGTGGACCGGCGGGTCGGAGGTGATGGGTGGGGCCTCCGGCGCATAGTCGCGGAGGGCTTCCGGATAGTCGTCGTCCCACTCCTCCTCGCCCTCATCCGGAGGCGGGCCGCCGGGGGCGACCAGCACTTCGCGCGAGGAGAAGTGCTCGATGTCGCGGGCGATGTTGAACAGGTCTTCGTATCGCGTCGGCATCCAGGAGCCGCCCCAGCGCTCCGTATGGGCCACCGGGCACTCATCACGCAGCTTGTCCCAAATCGGGAAGGGGTCCTTGATGTACTGCTTGGCGAAGATGTCATAGTCCGTCGCCCAGTCGCGCTGCTTCTTGGCCTTCTTCGGTTCTTTGGCTTGCACCATCGTCTTCCTCCGTCCGTCTCGCACGGGCCTAGCATTTAACTAGGGGTGCGGAGTTTTAGGCCTTATCTTAGCAGATACTAAGCTTACTTATCCAGCCGGGCTAAGCCGTCCAAAAAGTTGAGTATGAGGCTTCTCACACTACAAGCTCCTGTAGAGATGCACCGGGCGGCCGAGGCGCCTCGCCTGGAGGGCTTCGAGGTCGCGGAGGGTCTGGACGATCAGCCGGTGCAGGTGGCTTTCGTAGCGCATGATCTTGTCGAGTTCGCGCGAGCTGGGCATGAGCCGGACTTCACGAGTCTGGGCGAGCTCTTCCTGCGTTGGGACGGGCAGGTCGTGGCGCTTGCCTTCGGCGGCATCGAGGACGGCCTGGATGCCGTGGGTGATCATGACGCCATGGACGTAGTCGATCTCGACGTCTGCAATGGAGTTTGCCGTGAGGGCGACGGTGTGCCTCGTCACCCTCTTGAGCTGCCAGAGGCAGAGGGCGATGCGGTCAGCCAGTTCGGACTCCAGGTGGCCCCGCGGGTCGAGGCTCTGGCGGACGCCGTCCAGGTGGGCCTGCCAGTCCTGCTCGGTCTCCATGCCAGGGATCACCGGGTTGGGAGAGGTGATGCCGTGGCTGGCCGAGTTTCTGGCGGCTATGGCCTTGCTGGCCTCGGTCTTCGGACCGCCGCCTTTGCCTTGCTCGGTTGCCGTGTTGCCGTTGTTCGCCATGGTTTCCGCCTTCCTGTGTACGAGAAGTTCGTTTTGCAGAATCGCCCCTTTTCGGTGTATGCGCCTTAGTAGTTAGCGCCGCGAGAGCCGGGCGCACAACAACACCTCGATCACAAGATCGTACGCGGGAGGCGGGTTAGCGCAGAGGGGGATTTGGCACTTCCGCTACGTTGGTCGCCAGACTGGAGGACGAGTGACGAGATTGAATTTGCGCATCACACTGCTGCAGTCTGCGGCACAATGAGGCAGCGTTCGATACAATATTCATAGCAATGGCACGTAAGCGGAAGACCATTTCATACCCAGCCGGCTCGCAGCCAGACTTGGATGCCCTGCTTCACAAGCTCAGGTCATCAAGGAACAGCCCGTATTGGAACCGAAGTCTAAGCGACATAGGAGGTATGATCCTTTCCGACGCAGCTCAACGCGAGGTCGAGAGGTACTGCAAACAGGTGAGGCGACAGCCGCCGAGGAGTGACGCCCGTGACTGACCCGCGTACCGAGCGGTTCGATCTGTTGAAGCAAGAGCTAAGACGGATCGGCTATGTGGATGAGCTGCTTCAGGAGGACTACTCTTTCGCTCAGATTGTCCAGGGCGACCGCGAAGTAGATTCCATACCGTTGGCTGCTTTCGCGCAAGAACCACCTTCGTATCGAAACGCGTGCTTTGGGGTTGTCGCAGCCAACGGGACCAGGGGTGAACCTCTTGTAGCGCGATACAGGTCACTGGGCGCACCGCAAATCTTTGAGGTCCGGGAACAACACTTATTCCGCTGGAAAATGACGAGTCACGGGGCCCCTGTACTGCTTGACCAAGTTCCAATGCGAGCCATTCCAGCGCTCTTCAAGAGCCACCGTCAGGATTGGCTCCCAGGACGCATGCTTAGCGCGAAGACAGCACGCAACGCGGACGACACCGCCCAGCTTGACTTCTTCGACTTAGGTCTCCTCCCGCTGCTTGAGCGAGAGGTACGAACGAAACTTGATGGACTCCTTCGCCAGACGGTCTCCTTGGCCGTCAATACGCTGGGAGGATCTCAAGCCGTTGACGCAAAGACCTACGCTGCGCTCTTCCGGCTTCTCTTCAGACTGTTGGCGGCGAAGATCCTCGCAGATCGCAAGCATCCGGGAACCTGGCTCGACGATGACCCCGAAGAGGCCATTAGGTCAGTTGAGAACTTCTACTTTCATCAGGCAGAACGTGAGCACGTACTCGATGACCGGCATGTGCAGGAGTTAGTCTGGGCCAAGATCCGGGATAGCTTCCATTTTCAGAACCTTTCTGTGGACGCTCTAGCCTTTGTGTATGAGAACACCTTGGTAAGCACAGAGGCAAGGCAATCACTTGGGATCCATGGGACTCCCCCAGAAATTGCCGAGTACATCGTCAGTCACCTTCCGATTGAAAGCCTGCCCGAGGACAAGCGACAAGTATTCGAACCCTTCTCCGGTCACGCGGTCTTCCTAGTAGCTGCAATGAGGCGGTTACGCGATCTACTGGCGCCTACCATGACGTCCGATGAGAGGCATGCTTACTTCGTCCAGATGCTCGCTGGGCTTGAGCTCGATGACTTTGCGAGGGAAGTGGGCATGCTCTCACTCATGCTGGCCGACTACCCGAACCCCGATGGATGGCGGCTCGATCGCGGCGATGCCTTTTCGTCGCCGACATTCGATCAGCAGCTGCGCAGGTCGAGCATCGTTCTTAGCAACCCGCCTTTCGAAGACTTCAGCCAAGAAGAACGGCGAAGCGCCCCTGTCGCGTCTGCACACAAGCCAGCCGAGTTGTTGCGACGACTCCTACAGTCACCACCGGCGATGATGGGCCTGGTGCTTCCCAGAGTTGCACTGACGGGGCTCGGTTACAAGGAAAGCAGGGCTCGGCTTAGAGAGACTTACGGGTCGTTGGAGGTTGTAGCTCTACCTGACAGCGTCTTCCGGCATTCTGAGGCTGACGTGGCGTTGCTCCTGGCTTACGATCTTGGGAAGCCAACATCTCGGCTGGCCGCAGCTGAGGTCTACGACGACGGTCTTCAGGACTTCTATTTGTGGCATCGCCCCTCGTATCAACGCGAGGTTCAAGCCGATTCCGTTTACTCCGAACTGGACAACGACCAGATTTGGATCAGCCAGCTTCAGGATGTATGGAAGGGCACAACAAGAATGCCTCGACTGGGTGAGCTGGCTGAGATCCATCGAGGCATCGAATTCTCAATCCCGCTGAGGACCAATCCAGAACAACTAATCGCAGATCGGCCCCGGTCGAATTTTGCTCGCGGCTTACACACGGTCGAAGACAGTCTTGAGCCCTATAGAGTGTCAGCCACCGAGTATCTCAACGTCTCCCCGGAGTTCCAGCGGACGGGTGCATACAAGTGGCCCTGGGACGATCCGAAGGTTATCGTCAACGCTAGGAGACGGAGCAGAGGACATTGGAGAATCACCGCCGCATCGGATTCAGAAGGTCTCGTTTGTTACCAGAACTTCCACGCCATTTGGCCAAACAGTGAGTTACCGATAGAAGTTCTTGCCGCGATACTCAACGGTCCCGTTGCAAACGCCTTCATTGCGACGGAAGAGGCTCAACGAGACATTAGAATCTCAACGCTGAAAGAACTTCCCATACCTAATATGAGCGCCAGGCAGTCACAGGCCGTGTCATCGCTCGTCCGGCGATATGTGGCGTGGCGCGGTGCTCGAGCCCCATCAATCACTTCAATGGAAATGGGCAGAGATCTGCTTTTGCAGATCGATGCAGAAGTACTAAGGGCGTATGACTTCTCACCACGTGTTGAGCGCCGCATTCTCGACTTCTTCATGGGTCAGTCGCGCCCGGGGCCAGTGGACTTCACCGAGTACTTTCCACAGGAATTCAAGCCATCACTACCGCTATTCCGCTACATCTCCGATGAGTTGAGTCGAGCAACCGCGACATCGACCCTCCAACGCCTACCGATCGTTGATGACGCTGCCATCTCTGAAGCTCTGGCAGAGATTGACTAGAGGCATCTGTGCCGCCTTCTGACGGCTACCTTCTGGACACCAATATTGCCAGCGCCGTGTGGGACGCCCAGTCTCCGATACACGAGTCTGTGAGGAGCCGGTTGGCCAGCAGCGCTGCTCTCATCTATGTTTCATCAGTCTCAATAGGAGAAGGCGAGTACGGTCTTGGTGTGTCGCCTGCCATTGACGCTGAACGTCACAGGCTATATAGGGCCGCAATGGATGAATACGTCATTCTTCCCATCGAAAAGCACACCGCCCAGACGTTTGGTCGAATCCGTGCTGGCCTGTTCCAACGCTACGCGACAAGAGGGCGTCGAGGCAGGCTGAAGGAAAAGTATGTGGAGGACCTAGTCGACTCTACCACCGGCAAGGAGCTGGGAATTCAGGAGAATGATCTGTGGATAGCTAGTACAGCCGTGGAGTACAATCTCATCCTTGCAACGTTCGATAAGGCTGGGGGGATGCGCCGAATCGTCGACGTCGCAAGTTACACCGAGAGAACCGAGTTCTGGACATAGATAACGCAAGCAGGATTGGCATCAAGACCTATACTTACAGCAAAGACCACCTATACCAACCGGAGTATACGAGACGCATATTGAATGATTGAAGAGCCTCTGGGCGGAGCGGCTGAGCGGAGACCAAGACCAACTTGGCCGCGCTTACTCGGACTCGATGCGGGTGAGAGAGTCGATGAAGTTTAGGATGAGGTCGTTCACATTGGATGTGTCTTCGATTGACTCCAGCGCGCCATAGATGGCCGGCTCGCCGCTCTCGGTGGCCGGCTGGTCCCGTACTTCGTCGGAGGCCTCACGGAGGTCGGTGAGGAACTGGTCGGCGACGCTCTCGTGGTTCGGGGTGACGACGAGGTGGAGGTTCTTGGGCCGCTGGAGGCGTTCGATGTCCCACGAGCGTTTGCGCATGGCGCTGGAGAGCGCATAGCAGTCGAAGTCGTCCGAGCCGAAGGCGAACACGGCCATGTCGGGCTCGCCGCGGACGGTGAGGCCGGGGATGTCGTTGATCCCTTCGATGAGCTTTCGAGTGGTGTCCATGGTCGACTTGACGCGGTCGAGGTAGCCTTCCTCGCCGAGATACTGCATCAATGCCCAAGAGGCGGCGATGGCGGCGCCGGGGCGGCTGCCGGTCATGGTCGGGGAGCCGTAGAGGCCGCCCGGCCAGTCGGCGCGGCTGAAGAACTGATACCGGCGCAGGTCCCCGTCGCGGTACATGATGGTGGAGGTGCCACGGACGGAGTAGCCGTACTTGTGCAGGTCGGCGGAGATGGAGGTGACGCCGGGGACGGTGAAGTCGAACCGAGGCACCGGTTCGCCCAGCTTCCGCATGAAGGGCAGGAAGAAACCGCCAAGGCAGGAGTCGACGTGGCAGAGGATGCCGCGAGCGAGCGCCATGCCGGCGATCTTGGGGATGTCGTCGATGGTGCCGTAGGGGTAGTTTGGGGCGGAGCCGACGAGCATGATGGTGTTCGGCGTGATCGCGGCTTCGAGCTGATCGAGGTCGACGCGGAGGTCGTCGCGGATGGGGACGCGCTTGAGCGTGACACCCAGGTAGTGGGCGGCCTTGTCGAAGGCGGGGTGGGCGGTGACGGGCACGATGAGTTCGGGCTCGGTGATGTGCGGGACTTGGTCGCGGGCCCAGTCGCGGGCGGCCTTGGTCGCCATGAGGATGCTCTCGGTGCCGCCGGTGGTCATGTTGCCGATGGCATTGTCATCGCCGAGGAGGTTGGCGGTCATGGCGATGACCTCGGACTCGAATCGCTTGAGGCTCTTGAAGGCGGTGGGGCCGAGGCCGTTGGTGTAGAGGTAGGACTTGAACGTCTCACCGAGGACTTCGGCGACGTCATCGCCGGCGTAGTAGACGAGGGTCCAGAGCTTGCCGCCCTTCCAGTCGACGTCCTTGGTGGCTTCCTGCTGGAGCTGCTGGTCGATCTCGTCGCGGGTGAGTCCTCTGGCCGGCAGTTTCATGGTGACCTCCTTCTGCGCCGGTATTCTAGCTGATTGTTTGAATGACTTCGCGGGAAAGACGGGCCGGCAGGCTCGGGTTGCGTCGAATTCGATGATTGAATTCTGGTCTGGATACAGAATTGTTCTGGCCCTCTCCCCCGGCCCCTTTCGAATTCGCTCAGGACATGCCTCTCCCATACAGGGAGAGGGGAGGTGTACGGTGGTGGCGCTAGGCATCGAACACGGCTGAGCTTCGCCCTTCCCTTCGGCTCCGCTCAGGGCAGGCGACAGGCCCTTCGACGTGCTCAGGGGGGACCTCAGGACGGAGCTGAGCTTGGCAGTCGTTGCGACGACTGCAAGGCTTCGGAGGTTCGACGTTCGATGTGTTAGGCATTGAAGGCGTCCTGGATTGTGCTGACCATCTGCTTGGTGTCTCTGACAGGGATGGCGGAGATGACGCGGTTGCGGACGCGGATGTTGTTGAGGTCTTCGAGTGAACCTCCGCGCGCCATATGGAACAGGATTTCCGCGTAGAACTGCAGGCCATAGGCGAGGAGTTCCATTTTGCGCCGGTCGCGGCCGGTGAGCTGGACGAGGAGGCCGGCAGTGCGGGGGATGGCCCCCATGGCGCCTCGGAGGGCGCGGACGCGGGTTGAGTAGCGCCCCGATTTCAGGGCGTTCATGTTGCCTTTGGGCGCGCCCGCGCCGGGACGCCGGCCGCCTCGTTTGGAGGCTGGACGCTGGATGCTTGATGCTGGACTGCTGGACGCTGGTTGGCTGGACGCTGGTCCCTTGTCGCTGGTCGCTGGTGTCTCCGGCATCACGATCTTCCTGCTACTTCCTGATCAGGAGATCGTACGCGGGAGGCGGGTTAGCTCAGAGGGGGATGTGGCATGGGGGAGCCGCCGTGGCCGACATCCGAAGATCTACCGCTGAACGGGGTGTCTCTTGAGGTTGGCCACCGCCGACCGGGCAAGCGCGACATACGAAGGATTAGAGTCAATACCGATGAATTGCCGATCAAGCTGATGGCATGCCACGGCGGTTGTCCCAGCACCAATAAAAGGATCAAGGACAATGTCGCCGTCTTCTGTGAACAGCTTAATGAACCACGCAGGCAACGAGACCGGGAAGGGCGCACTGTGCTGACGGTTCTTGCATTCAGTGGCGAGGTGAAGAACGTTTGTTGGATATGCGGCGTCTCGACCAACCCAATTCGATACGTTCTTGGCGAACCCGTTTTGCGCGCTGGACTCCGCCCGTAGTCTATCCACTTGGCTTAGCCTACTCAGTCGGCCTTTAGCCCAGTCACCAGTTGGGACCATGACTGATTCTTGAAACATCTTGAAACTCTTTTGCTTCGTGAAGTGGAGGCATCTTTCCCACGCATCTCGGAACCTGTTGGGCCACTTGCCTGGATAACTATTCTTTTTGTGCCATATGTATTCTTCGGTCCATCGCCAGCCTTGGTCTTTCAGCGCCAGAACGAGCTCCAAGATGTACGTCCCCTTCTCTCCTTTTACTGTTCGCTCCTTAACATTGAGGATGAATGACCCATCGGAACGGAGGACCCTTTGGAACTGTGCTGACCGCTCAAGGAACCAGTCAACGTAGCCGTCAATCGGAACGCCTTCATAGCTGCTCTTTCGGTTGTCTGCATAAGGAGGCGACGTCACAATGAGGTTGACACTCTCCCTGGGCAGTCCCGCCAGAATGTCCAAGCAGTCCCCTTGCAGTATCTTGTTTTTGAAGGGCGCAATGGCTTTGGAGCCGTTGCGTCTCTTCTCTTTCATGGCTCCTGGCGCCCGGAACCTGTGGTGTGAGTGTGGCTCATGTTCGAGGTCATCGTAAGGGGAATCTCCAATCTCGTCAAGGGCTTATGCCTTTGCTCATTAGCGCCATGGTAAGTCTCTCCTGATCCGCATGCAAGCCCAGCATTAATACTTGAACACATAACGTTGTCCATTAGTCCCGCATGGCGTTATGCTCTGCTGATAGGCGCTCTCGAAGGGGCGCGGTCGGGCGGCCGCTTGGATCAGGCGCTCACGTCATACCCCAGATTGAGGAGTTCCGAATGGACGCAGCTGAACGAACAAGCCTACTAACCGAGAAGAAGGAAGAGACCGGCCGTACGTTTCGGCTCTGGGCCAAGGGCCAATGGCGGGAGGAGCCGGTTTACAGGGTTCCGGTTGAAGCCCTTCTCCTAAACGTAGACAATCGCAGATTTGCGGCGGACAAGGTCCTCGTGGAGTCGAAGCTTGAACGCTCACTCGACCCAGAGAACAACCCTGATGACGAGGCATCAGTGATCGCAATCCTTCTAGACACCGGTCTAGATCTCGAGGGGAATCGCGTCGTAGGGCGGCCTTCGAAGGACACGGAGGCTTTGAAGGACGATTGGTTGCGGCGTAGGCAGGAGACCCCTTTCTGGATTCGACCCGACGGAACCGTACGGAACGGAAACCGACGTCTGGCTCTGATTAAGCGCCTCCAGATCGAAGGTGGATATGACGGACTTGAGTGGATTGAGGCAATTATCCTCGAGCCAGATGATATAGATGAAGACGACCTGTTCAGAATGGAACAGCGCGAGCAACTAACAGAGAATCTCAAAGTCCGATACACGGACATCAACCTGTTGCTTGCCCTAAGGGACGCGGCAAACGTAGAAGAGATCGAATGGGCTGATGATGATAGCCTCGAGGAAGTCGCCGGTGCTTTACAACTCGCTGCAGGAGGCGACAAGGCCTACGCGGTAGTTCAACTGCGCGCCATCCGGTATATAGATGCTTATCTGGACGACCTGGGTAAGCCTGGACAGTATCACCTATTGCTGCGTCAAGTAGAGCGCTTCCGCGATGTAGGAAGATTGATGGCGAAGGTCCAAGGAGACTACCCGGATGATGCGGCCGACATGCTGCAGCTTGCCTTCGCAGCTATTCAGGCAGGCAATCCTCACGGCGACATTCGAATGTTACGCAAGATCTTCTTGGAAGACCGGGAAGCCTATGAGGAGCTGGCCAAGAAGATCGTGGACATCGAGGCTGAGCAAGAAGACGATCTGCCACCTGAGCTTCAGAACCCCGACCTTTCAGTAGCGATCTCAGAAGAGGATGAGGAAGACGAAGAACCGCCCGGCCCGTCACTGGAGCACTATCCGTCGGAGAAGGTGAGGAAAGAGATCAAGAACGCCATCGACGCGTTCCGAGCGCCGGATTTGGACGTCCGCGACGCGATAAGGGGGGCGCGAAGTCGGCTGGCTACAGTTCAAGTAGCTGAGCTACAAGAAGCTCTGATAGGACCCCATGCTACCGAAGTAAAGAACGCCGTACGCGAGGTGGTGGAATGGGCCGAGGCCGCTAAAGAGCATCTGGCGTAACGCCTCAAGTGACATGGATCCAGATGTTGAACTAAGGGTCGACGGCGATAACGTTGTCGTAATAGCGCCAGACCTTCTTCAGAACCGCCGAGCCAGGATGTTCTTCCGGACGATTCTTGGTGGCGTCCAAACTGAAGATGGGTGGATCTGCCCGCGGCGGGGGCGGAGCACGTCACAGATCGTAGTTCAGATAAGCACGTTCCTTGAGCGCCAGGGGTGGAAGGCACATAACGACGAGCGGGTCAATGAACTAGTAGGACGAGCACTAGAGCGCCGAAAGAGCTTCACACGATCCAGGGAGCGGGCAGTCGCCCTCCGCGAGGGAAATCAGACAATCAATCCTGAAGACGTCAGCAGCCAACTGCGTGACTTTGGGTGGAATGAAGCTGAACGAGAACTCAAGGAGTATCAGCTCTCTGGCTTGGCCCACGCACTCACAGTGGTAAACGCGGCGAACTTTTCTGTCCCTGGTTCTGGCAAAACGGCTACAGCTCTATCCGTCGCAGCAGTTCACCTCGCATCAGACACCATCGATGCGATAGTTGTTGTTGGACCACTGTCCTCCTTTCGCCCGTGGGAGAAGGAAGCGGCGGCAGCCCTACGAGACAAGCTGCGCGTTCGACGTATTCGTGGCGACCGTGACCACCGCACACGAGCGTATTCCGAGACCAAGGCTGGGGATCTGATACTCCTTGGTTATGCGACCGCGGCCACGGACCGAGCTGAACTAATCGAAATGTGTCAGCGGCTTAGGGTCATGCTGGTGGTCGACGAATCCCATCGAGTGAAGCGATTCAGAGGAGGATTCTGGGCACCGGCACTAATGGAGATAGCTCGTTCGGCCAGGGTAAGAATGATCTTGTCAGGGACGCCGATGCCCCAAGGTGGCCGCGATTTGTACAGCCAGTTGAACATCCTTTGGCCTGACCGGGAACTCACCGGCCCGCCGGATGACTTCGCTGTCCGCGTTTCCCGAGACTTTGATTCACTCCTTGGCGACGTGCTTCCATTCGTTTCGCGTACGCCGAAAGAAGCACTAGGCCTCCAACCTTATGAGACGTTCCGTCATCCCGTCCAGCTCCAGGGAACCGAGGCGGAAATCTATGAGCTGATAGAGAGCAACTTTCGCAAGAAGGTTGAGGGCGCGTCAGCGTATCGAGAGAAGTTGGAGGCATTGCGACGAGGCCGTCTAATTCGACTAATTCAGGCTGCAACGAACCCGGACCTGCTCAACCATAACGACCAGCACTACGGGGTTCCGGAATTTACATCAGAGAGTCGCACTTTGATGGAACGCCTAGCTACTTTCGGCCGGGACGAAGTTCCTTCTAAGTCCCAGGCTGGCCTGGAGCTGGTCAGGTCGAAAGTCGAGGACAACCGCAAGGTCGTGGTGTGGAGCAACTTCCTAACGAACCTCGACCAGTTCACGAAGCTGGTCCGCTCTGAACTGGGTGTTCCCTGTTTTCAGATAGACGGTCGAGTAAAGGTCGGTGATGACCCTAGCGATGACAAAGAGACCAGCAAGTTCGAAGCCGCCCTTACTGACACTCGGGAGACCTTGATAGAGCGCTTCTTGACTTTACCTGGAGCAGCAGTCCTCGTTGCGAATCCAGCATCATGCTCTGAGTCGATCTCGCTTCACACGACATGCCATACGGCCATATATCTAGATAGAACTTACGACGCAGCCCTCTTTCTTCAATCGATCGATCGGGTACATCGCCTGGGCCTTCCGCCGGATGCCCAGGTTGAGATACACATTCTCATTGCTGAGCATGATGGCCGACCCACGATCGATGAACTGGTCGACATGTCGCTCCAACAAAAAGAGGCGCGGATGTTGGACCTGCTAGAGGGTGCCGAACTCCAGCCGGTGGGACAGCCTGAGGACCCACTAGTGGCAGCCGAAGGAGATGAAGAAGACTTGAAGACATTGTTGCGGTTCCTATTAGGCGAGGACCCTTAGACCGGATGCCATTCGAAGCGGAGTGGCTTACGAGAGCCCGACTCAGAAAGGCGGCAACTGCGCTCGTTGTGCTCGCTCAGAAGTCCGAGCGTTGGCAGGAGCCTGAAGCAAGGAGATCGATTCGTAGAAAAGCCGGGGGGTCGCTCGACGAGATCGTTGAGGTTGTCAGCCTACTTGTCGAAACTCAGCTGGCTGACATCAAGGGCCAGTCTGTCGCCCTTACGAAGGCTGGCAGGAACCTGGCAGGATCTTGCGCCAAAGGGGACATGAAGCCCATGGGCCTAACGCTCATACGCGGTGGCTATTTCCATCACCAGGCGCGCAGACTACTCGAGAGTGGCTCGATTAACAACAATCAGGAGCTTATCGTTTCGAAGGCATATGGCCGACGAGAAGCGCCTCAGCTGGTGGGCATACTCGAATGGTGGACCGAGGTAGAGGTAGCCCCTGAGATCTTGGTTCCCGCCTTCCTCGTTGAGGAACTAGCGAGCATCAAGGCACTGCTGCCGGAGGAAGCGAGCCCCCAAGACTATCTTGTCGAGCGCAAGACGATAGGAGAGCGCGCAGAGCTTTACAGCTACAGCTTAGAGCGGAGCCTCACTGCGAATCCGAGCGCAATCGCGTGGGTGTCCAGAATCTCCGATGCGTTTGGTTACGACATTGAAGACACCTCAACGAAACCGGTGCGCCGAATCGAGGTCAAGGGTCACAGAGGCAGCGAAACGGTCTTTTACCTCAGTGCGCACGAGTGGAAGAAGGCTTTGGAGTTCGGCAAAGAGTACGAACTGCAATTCTGGGGCGACATCAACCTTGAGGTCGACACGGAAGTTGAGTACGCAGCACCTAGAGCAGCCAACTACCCCAGGAGCATTGTCGACCTAGCCTCAGAGCTGAAAAAAGACGGCTGGAAAATGACCCCGACAAACTACAAAGTAACCAGGGGCGTCGACCCAAGCTAGCAAAACCTGGCAGGGCCACTCCCGTAAGCACAGCGTGCTAGACTCCGGCTGACCTGCGGGTCAGCGGCTGAGCTTGGCTCAGCTTTGCAGTTGCTGCGCAACTGCTGGCCGGACCACGGAGGAGGTGGCGAGCATGATCGTTGCGTTCGCAATTGTCCTATTCGTGGTGTCTCTGTTCTTCCTTCTCGCCGCAAGCGTCCACTATCCGCCCGATGATGCCGTGGTGTTTTTGGCGTTCGCATGTGTGGCGCTTGCGGGAGGGATCGCGCTGCTCTTGTTTGTTCGCTAGCTGAAGGTGTACATTCCGACCACGGCCCGCCTTCGGCGGGCTTGGCAGTTGCTCCGCAACTGCTGGCCGCGGCCCGGCTGCGGTGAAGTTGCCAGATGGTCTAACCTGGGTCATATGGCAGAACTAGCCTTGTCGACGAGACGGTTCTTGAGCGAGCAGCGGGTCGCTCGGCTGGGGACGGTCGACGAGCAAGGGCGGCCCCACATCGTGCCGATCGTGTTTGTGTATGACCAGGGGATTCTGTACACGCCCATCGATTCGAAACCGAAATCGGTGCCGCCTGAGCGGCTGCGACGTGTGCGCAGCATCGAAGCCAACCCCCATGTGCAGGTGCTTGTCGATCACTACGACGAAGACTGGCAACGTTTGGGCTACATCCAACTCCGGGGAAGCGCGGAACTGATCAAACAAGGAGCTGAGTATCAGCGGGCAATCGGCCTACTCGAGGAAAAGTATGAGCAGTACGAGGAGCTGCCTCTGGAAGGCCGGCCTGTGATCAAGATATCCGTCGAACGGACGGTGACCTGGGGCCAGTTTGCTACGTAGTAGGGCTGAGCGCTTGAGCGCAGCGAACGAGGGCCGGCCGGCCTGCTAAACTCCGACCACGGCTCCTTTCGCTGAGCTTGGCAGGTCGCCTACGGCGACTGCGGGCAACTGTCGGCCCAGTAGCCAATTAGCAAGGGGAGAAGATGCCCATGAGACTTAATACGGCCGTTGTATTGATGCTGGGCGTTGGCCTTCTCGTAGCAGCCTGTGGCGGCAACGGTGACGATGGGCCGGGTGTACTGACACCGACGGAGACTTCGCCGCCTATCGCGACGGGGGTTGCGGGCGACACGCCAACGCCTCTGGCTGCGGCGTCGACTCCAACGCCCGGTCTCGGAGCGGCAACCAACGCTGCGATCGATGCGCTCGCGACGTGGCTCGGGCCTGTTGGCGATGCTGCGGCGATCACGGTGACGTCGGTCGAGGCGGTGACGTGGTCTAACGGCTGCCTGGAGGTCGGGCGCGCCGGGCAGGCCTGCACGGAGGCGCTCGTCGAGGGATATCGGATTGAACTCGCGCTGGGCGACGCGGTCTATGAGGTGCGCACCGACCTAGGCGGCGATGTGGTGGTCTGGGCGCCCAACGTACAGATACTCATGCGCTTCCAGGAGGCGTCGACGAACTCTGTCACCTTCACGACGGACGACGGCGGGACGATCGAGGCACAGCCAGTGCCCGGCACCGGCTACGGCGTCGAACTGGCGTCGCTCGCCGAGGGCGACGCGGTCGGCGTGGCGCTGGCAGACGCTCCCCAGGGCGGCGGCGTGCTGCTGGTGTGGGTCGATCCGGTCTTCCAGTAACGGCCCGTCTACCACGGCTTGGCAGATTCCGCGAATCTGCTGGCCTGCCGCTGGCCGCGTGTGCTGGCGAGGGCGGGGCAAGCGCCGCCCCTACATGGCGTGGACCGCGATCAGGGCGAATCCGCTGGCTAGGGCTGTGCTACGTTTAGCCTGGTGAGCCAGCCGTGAGTAACGATCCACAAGTAGCTGAGCTTCGCTACTGCCCTCGATGTGCCGGCAAGCTAGCGCTTCGCCCCGCCGGGGATGCTCGCCTCGAGCACCCCACTTGCGACAGCTGCGGATTCGTCGTGTGGCAGAATCGCAAGCCCTGCGTCGATGCCCTGATAACGCGAGGAAGCGGGCGCGACTCCGAGGTGCTGCTTGGCAGGCAGTCGGACGGGAGTGGGTGGGACCTACCGGGCAACTTCCTCAACGCTACGGACATGATCGAACCCGCGCTGCGACGGGAATGCCGTCGCGAGATGGACATCGAGGTTGAGGTGGGAGAACTGCTTGGCGCCTATGAAGGTGTGTTTCGGGGAATGGCCATCGTCACGCTCGTCTATCTGTGTAGTTTGCGGGCTGGCGAGCCGCGGCCCGCAGACTTGATCGACGAGGTCCGCTGGTTCCCGATTGGTACGCTTCCCGCGATGGCTTCGACCTCTAGCCAGGACGCGATTGCCGAGCTGCGTCGTCGCCGGAATACGTAGCGGGAAGGCCAGGCTATGGGGATGCTAGATCTCGGATACGCGCACTAAAGGAGCGAAACATGGCACAAGTTAGATACATCGTGGATGACGTGTCAGAGGCGGTTGCCTTCTATGTCTCAAAGCTTGGCTTTGAAGTCGAACAGCAGTACGGCACTGCGTTTGCGATGGTGGTACGTGACGATTTGACGCTATGGCTTGCGGGGCCAAACGCGTCGGCGGCGAGGCCGATGTCTGATGGCGCTATACCCAGTCCGGGAGGCTGGTCCAGATTTGTCCTGGTTGTCGACGATCTGGAATCCTATGTCTCGAAGCTCAAGGACGACGGCGTCCACTTCAAGAACGAAATTGTGAATCAGCAGGGGCGCAAGCAGATTCTCTGCGAAGACCCCTCTGGTAACGTAATTGAACTCTTTCAGTGGCAACAGAAGAGTAGTGTGTACGGTGGACCTGCGGTGAGGTTGGGCGAGTAGTGTCTAGTCGGCGAGTACCTCACCCGCGATAATCGGGGAGGGCGTGTCGCCGCTCGAGCTAGACACGGGCACTGTGACGAGAACGATGGCCCACATGGCGATCCCGGCGGCAGCTAAGGCCGCGCCGGCCGCCCGACCACCGGTGCTCTTGCTGCCTCGATAGGTGACGATGCCGCCGACAATCGAGGCGGCGCCGAACACGACCAGTAGTATCCATACGATTAAATCCCACTCCATGAGGGCCTCCATCTTGTGCTTGTGGACGCGGTTGCATTGTACCCGTTCTATATTCAGACGAAAGGCGGGCAGGTTTTGTTCCCCTGTGGGGATCCCGGCCCATCTTCGACGGGCGGCTGACGGCCCGTCTGCGACGGGCTTGGCAGTTGCTGCGCAACTGCACGCTGAACGGCCCCATAGCCCATCTCCTTACGTTCCTCCATACTCACGTGCATGGCTGTTGAGACCGCGTCTGTGGTGATCGGCGTTGCGCTGCTAGCAAGCCTGGCGCAGGGGGTGACGGCGTTCGGGTTCGCGCTGATCTCGGTGCCGTTCCTGGTGCTGGTGCTCGACGTGAAGGACACGGTTGTGGTCGTCTCGCTGCTGGCGCTGGCGTCGGAGGTGCTGCTGGCGTTCCGCGTCTGGTCCGATGTCCATTGGCGGACTGTCGGCACGCTGATGGTGGGGAGCTGGCTCGGGATGCCGGTCGGCTTGCTGGTGCTGCTGCGTGTGCCGGAGGATGGCCTGCGTCTCGTCGTGGGGCTGGCCGCGGTGACGATGGCCGGCGCGCTGGCGGCGGGGATGCGCATCACGGCGCGCGGTCTGCGGACCGAGCTTGGCGTCGGCGCGCTCTCCGGTGTGCTTGCGACGAGCACGAGCATGTCCGGCCCGCCGATCGTCAGCTATCTGGTGGGACGGGGCCACGAGCGCGACGAGTTCCGCGGCGTGATGGCGCTGTACCTCCTGGCCGGCAGCATTGTCACAGTGGTGATCTTTTTCATCGCAGGAGTCGTTACGCGCGATGCGGTGCTGCTGGCGCTCGTCGGGCTGCCGGCGGTTCTCATCGGCAACACGTCCGGGAACTGGCTGGCATCGAGAATCGATGCGGCGATCTTCCGTCGGATCGTCATCGCGCTGCTGATGGCGACGGCGCTTTCGGGCGTGGGGTTCTCGATCCAGCGGTTGGCTACGTAGGGAGGGAGACACAAGGGGCGCGGCGAGCAACGCCCCTACGCGCTCCTGCTAGTCCAGCATCGTTTTAGCCATCTCGATGTGCTTGGGCATGCCGATCTTCACGCCCACGGCCCGATCTGGTTCGCTGCGGGCGCGCTCTGCCATCGCTCGCTGGATATCGACGGCGCAGGCGATGGCCCCCCTCGCCGAGGTGAACGCCACCATGAGGCCGTCGCCCGTGCCCTTCACTTCGCGGCCGCGATGTCGTTCGATCTGGCCGCGCACAAGGTCGTCGCAGGCGCCGAGCACCTCGCGGGCGCGCTCGTCACCGAGCCGATTCGTCAGTTCCGTCGAGCCGACGACGTCGGTGAAGAGAACCGTAACGGTGCCTTCGGGCAGCTCCTGAACCAAGGCTAACTCCTCTGGTTGGTTCGATGCGCTGTTCCGTCGCCCGTAGCCTACAGCACCTCAGTAACGTTGGCTACCGGTGGGCGGCGGCGAGTCTCCATCTGCTTGGCCCTTGCCCGTTAGCCGTGGCTTGTTAGAGTTTTCGGGCTGGAAGGTGGCTAGCGGGGGGTGAACGTTATGTTTCAAAACGAAGAGCAAGACCGAACGACTGACTCAGAAGTAGAGGGCGCTCTTCCCGAGATGCGGGGCGGGGCCGACGCGGTCGCTCATGCGAGCAACCTCGTCGATGGCTTGCCCATTCCCAACGCGACCGTGAAAGCGTGGGTTGCAGAACGCGCCGCCTGGACCGGGGTAGATGCCGTCGAGCTAGTCGATGCCGCCGATGATGACCGGCTCCTCAAGGAGGCGGTCGCGGCGGGCGAGCTGATCGATCTCGGGAACGGCACGTACTACGCGCGGTCGCATCCGAAGGACACGGCCCGGACCGAGGAGCGGACATACGTCGGAACGGACGACGAGGCCGACACGGGCCGGTTCAACAACTGGCGACCCGCCTCTGAGCTGCGCGCCGAAGTCGCCGCGCAGATGAAGGGAGCATCCGCCGGTAAGACGATGTACGTCATCCCGTATGTGATGGCGAACTCGGTAGACTCGCCCCTCGCGAAGTGGGGCATTGGAATTGAATTGACGGACAGCCGCTACGTGGCACTGAGCATGATCCGCATGGCCCGCGTCGGTAAGGTCGCGTGGGACGCGCTTGGCGATAGCGCTGACTTCGTCCGCGGTACCCACGTGGCTGGAGACCTGGACAACCTGCAGCGTTCACCGAAGCCGACGCCGACGAGCGCCGACGATGATCGCTACTTCGCGACGCTTGCGCGCGATCGGGAGATCCTCCATTTCGGGTCGGCCTACGGAGGCAACGCGCTGCTGGCGAAGATTGCGCACGGTCTGCGCCTGGCTTCCTTCGATGCGCACGAGAATGGCTGGCTGGTTGACCAGATGGGGCTGATGGGGATCGAAAACTTAGAAACCGGAGAAATCAAGTATCTGATCGTCGGATTTCCCAGCGCATCGGGCAAGACGAACCTGGTGATGACCGAAGCGCCGGAGGCGCTGCGAGACAAGTACAAGGTTCACTTCCTGGGCGATGACATCGTCTGGCTGTACGTCGGCGACGACGGCCGCGTCTACGGGATGAACCCCGAATTCGGTGTCTTCGGCGTCGTTCCTGGGACTAACAGTGCAACGAACCCTGCTGCGATGACGGCCATCCAGGCGGGTAGCGGCACGATTTTCACGAACGTCGCTCTGCATGAGGAGACCAACGAAATCTGGTGGGAGGGGATGACGCCCGACTACCCAGAGGACGTCACCGGCTGGATCGACTGGCAAGGCAAGCGCATCAGCGATCGCCTTGCTGATGAGCAGAAGAGCAAGGCGCATCCGTGGGCTCAGAAGAACAGCCGCTTCACGGTGCCGTTGACGAGTATCCCAAACATCTCCCCGGAGTGGGACGTGGCCAAGGGTGTGCCGATCAGCGGTGTGATCTTCGGTGGGCGGGTGAGCAGCCCGCGCGAGCCACTGATCCGCCAGCTGCCCGACGTGCAAACGGGCGTCTACGACGGCTCGGTCATGGGCGTCGAGACAACGGCGGCTATCGATGCGCCGGTCGTCTTTCGCGCCGACCCGATGGCCATGATGGGGTTCTACTCGTACCCTGAGCAGCTGTTCTTCCAAGACTGGCTGTCACTGATGGAACGAGCCGGCGACAATGCGCCGGGCTTCTTCCACGTCAACTGGTTCGCGAAGGACGATGATGGGCGCTTCATGTGGCCCGGCTACACCGAGAACCTGCGGGCCCTCGCCTGGGCGATCGAACAGCCGACGAAGCGTGAAGCCGGCGAGCTTGCTAAGGCTGAGGCTGACGGACTGGTGACCGTCACGCCGGCAGGTGTCATCCCGACGCCGAAGGCGCTGAATCGTGACGGGCTGTCCATTAAGGACGAGACGCTCGCGAAGCTGCTCACCTACGACGCGGAGCTATGGCAAAGTGAAATCCCCCGCCGCAACGAGTACCTGGCCCAGTTCCCGAGTATGCCGAAGGCATTGGAAGACGCGCACACTCGTTTCATAGAAGGTGTATCGGGCTGAACCTACGGTTCAGCTTTTCAGAAGCTTCGCTTCTGCGGCATCCTTTGGCCTGCCCAGGCCTATGAGTCTCTAACGAGCGACACGGAGCGTCCCTCGTTGACCGATCGCTCGGCTGCGAGAGCTATCTCAAGAGCCCGGCGTCCGTCAGCGCCGGTAACCTGCGGCTCTTCATCGTTTGCTACACATTCGACGAAGTGCTGGAGCTCAGCGACGTAGGCCTCTTCGAATAACTCCCAATAAGAACCGACGAAGTCGTGGGACACGCCCGCGCCGGTATAGGACTTAATTGGAGAGCGTCGTGCGTCACCTAACGCGAGCATGCCCTTCGAGCCAGACAGTTCGACCCTCACATCGTATCCGTAGTCTGACCTTCTACTGCTAGTAACAGTGGCCAGCGCGCCGTTTTCCAGGCGCAACGATGTGACGGCGGTATCGAGCGCCACCTCCTCGCTCCCATCGGAGAGGGCACCGGCGCCCCAGGCAAATACCTCGTCGACCTCCAAGCCGGTGAGAAAGCGCACGCTGTCGAAGTCGTGGATTGCCAGGTCAGCGAAGATGCTTCCGCTGCGCTCCAGATACGAGGCGGGCGGTGGCGCCGGGTCACGGGCCGTGCCGACGACCAGCTCTATTTCGCCGACTTCTCCGGCGGCGATGGCGCGCTGGACCTCGCGGTAGGCTCGGTCGAAGCGCCGCTGGAAGCCGAGCTGGAGTTTGACGCCGTGCCTGGCGACCGCAGCCAGCGCCGCGTCAACAGTGCTTAGTTCCAGGCCTAGGGGCTTCTCGCAGAAGATGTCCTTTTTCGCCTCAGCCGCCTCGGCCACGATCCGCGCATGCGTGTCGTTCGGCGTAACGATGACGATCGCCTGGATGGAGGGATCATCCAGCAGCGACCGGTAGTCGCTCGTCGCCTTCGCGCCCGGACTGAGGGAGGCGGCGTCCCGGGCGGCACGCTCGTTCACGTCGGCAACGGCGACGAGATGCGCTGCCGGTGTGAGCTGCGCGAGCGTGCGGCAGTGGCGCATCCCGAGCGAACCGGCGCCAATCACGCCGACGCGAACCTCGTCTGTCATGTGGCCTCGGCTCCTCTCCGCTCGCATGGTCTCGGCTCGCCTTCGCTCACCATGGTAGATTAGGAGCGCCCTGGGTTCTAGGGAGCCACGCGACGCGGATAGGACAGATGAATCGGAAGATCGGTTACTTTCTATCGCACGAGCAGTTCTCGCCGGCGGACCTCGTCGGAGGGGCCGTTGCCGCCGAGGAGGCGGGATTCGACAGCGTTTGGGCCAGCGATCACTTCCATCCCTGGCAGGAGAACCAGGGCCACGCGGGCAACGCCTGGCTGACCCTGGCCGCCGCGGGCCAACGGACGTCCCGAGTGCTGTTGGGGACGGCGGTGACGTGCCCGATCTATCGAAATCGCCCGGCGCTCGTCGCCCAGGCGTTTGCGACGTTAGGCGTGCTCTACCCAGGCCGCGTGTTTCTGGGCGTGGGTACGGGAGAGGCCGTGAACGAGCTGCCGGCCGGCGGCGGCTGGGGCCCGTACTCCGAACGGCTCGCGCTGCTCCGCGAGGCGGTCGAGCTGATCCGAAAGCTGTGGGAAGAGGAACGCGTCACACATGAGGGCAGCGGGTTCTCCATCACCAACGCCAAGATCTACGACAAGCCATCGACTCCGATCCCGATCTACATCGCGGCATCCGGCCCGCGATCGGCCGCGCTGGCCGGCGAGGCCGGAAACGGATGGATCACGAACTCGGAGACGCTGCTCGAAGCGCCCGACGTGGTGCGGGCGTTTCGAGAGGGGGTCGCCGCTAGAGACGCCGGCGCGTCAGCAATGGAAATCCTTGTAGAGCAGTATGTGTTCGTCGGGAGCGAAGAAGAGGCCTACGCAGCCGCTCCGCTCTGGCGGTTCGCGCCCGCATTTCCCCTCGTGGTGGATATGGACGACCCGCGCGCCATCCAGCGCACCGCCGAGCAGAACGTGACGCTCGATGATGTAGTCGCGCCGTGGCTCATCAGCGTCGATCCGGCAGAACATGTCGAGCAGGTTAACCGACTGTTCAAAGCGGGCGCGACGCACGTCGCGATCCACTCGGTGCAGCCTGACCAGAGACGGCTGATCGAGTTCTATGGCAGCGATGTGCTGCCGGCCCTTAGGGTGCGTTAGTAGGGTTCTACGGAGGCAGCAGGAGGCCCCTCGTGAGAGGGGCCTCCTTGGTAGCTAGCAAGCGCAGCCCTCTACCGGCAGTCGTGCAAGTACTGAAGAATCACACCCAGGATGTCGTTCGTCAGGTCGATCACCCCGTCCGGCGCCGTCATGTTCCAGGGGTTCGGCCCAGCCGACGGCCCGCGGTCGAAGTTGACATCGTACGGCGGCTCCGTCCCAGTAGGCGCGTAGTGCTGTATCACCTCGAAGATGTCGTTCGTCAGGTCGATGATCTGGTCCGGCGGCCCGCCGCCCCCGCCCAGCACATCGTAGAAGTCGTTCGGGTTCTTGTAATCGCGCAGCCCGCCCAACTTCTCATCCGATCCGTTCTCGCGCTGATCGCTGCAGCCGTCGCCGTCCGTGTCGCCGGGGTCAGGGAGCTTGCCGCCCGGAGCTGCGCCCGTCCAGAAACCCGCGTTGAGGCTGTAGTTCGTGCTGCCAGACGCCCCGATGGGGGACGACTGGCCAGATGTCGAACCCAACTCGTAGTTCGTCGACGAGGACGAGTTGCCGCTGGCGCCGAAGACGGACCAGGGGATGGCGGTGTCGGGCGCGGTGAGCACCACGCCCGCGCCCAGCGCCAGCACGAGGGCTGCCGTACCCGCGACGAGGGCCAGGATGCTTCGTCTGCTCATGGCTGCCCTCCTCCCGCCTTGTTTGCGTTCACAGTCATCCAGACGCTCCTATGCCCGGCTCCGTCGCAGAGCAACCGCTCCCAACCGCCCAAGCACGAGGGCGGCCAGGAACAGCCCGGCGCCGAGGCCGACCCAGATTGTGGACAGGCCGGAGGATGTGGGGCTCGCAGCCACAGGAGCAGCAGTGCTGCCCTCCGGTTCCTCTCCCAGTCCCTCTTGCAGCACCGCGATCTGGGCCTGCTGCTCCTGCGCCAGCTCGTACAGCCCCTGGATGGCGGCCAGGGCCACGCCGTCCGTGTCGATTGGGCTGATGTAGCGTTCGTCGTCGGAGAGGCCGAAGGCGGCGTAGAAGTCCTGCGCCGTGGGGCCGATGTGACGGTTGGAGGCGTCCTGAGCCTTGTAGTTCCACTCGGTGATGGGAACGCCGCTTAGCCGCTCCAAAATGGCGCGAGCGTTCAGGACAACGAAGTTCTCCTTCGATTCCCGATCGCTCAGGACCTCCCAGGCGGTGTCGCCGGGGTCAAGCTTCACGCCCGCCGTGGGCGCGCCCGTGCCGCCATCGACAGCCGTAACGACGCGGGCGCCGCCGATGGAGCGCACGGCGAACTCGTTGGCCGCCGCCGAGTTGAAGTCGAAGCCGCTCGAGTCAGCAAAGAGAAAGGTACCGTCGTGGGCCGCTGCAACCTTGGCGCGGCGGCCGGCCGCGAGGCTGTAGTCCCCGGCGGCTGCGTTGAGCGAACCACCCGGAACAGCGGCAAATGCACCGCTACTCGTGCTTTCGATACCACCGGCAATCGTGGCACCGAAGGCGCTGGCTGTGTTGGCCCCCCCGCCACCGACAGTCGCGAAGATGGAGCTGGCTTCGTTCGAAAAACCTCCGCCGATAGTGGCGGTCTGGCCGCCGACGGTGTTGCTGCTGCCACCGCCCACGGTGGCGCCGTTGCCACTGGCGGTGTTGCTGCTGCCACCGCCGACCGTCGCGGAGCTTTGGGCGCTGGCAGTGTTATTGCGCCCTCCGCCGACAGTGCTGAAGTTGCCCGTGACCTGGTTCTCGAAACCACTCGCTCCGCCGCCGCCGATGGTGGCGCCCACCTTGCCCGCCGTGACGCTGTTTCCGCCGAAACCACCGATCAGGTTTGGGCTGGTGCCGTTGGGTTCCAGGCGCATGGCGCGGGCACCGTTTACGCGCAGCTCCAGCGCCACATTGTCCGTGGTGCCCACGAAGTCGGTGCCGGGCGTGGTGCCGGCGTTCCCGCCTAGCAGCCACCCTGCAAGGGCGCCCACAATCTCTGAGCTGTCTACGCAGGCCACACACACCAGATCGCTTGCAGGCCCGTTTTCGCTGGCGCTGCCGGCGTAGTTGAACGCCACCTCCCCCGCCGACACACAGTTCGCACACGACAGATCGGTGGCCGCGCCGCCTTCGCTGGTGCTGCCTGCGTAGTTGAACGCCACCTTGGCGGCGGTGACGGCGTTGGTTGCCAGGTCGGGGGTATCCACCGCTCCGTCTACGATCTTGAGCGTGGTGATCGAGTTGTTCGCCAAGTCAACGGTCTCCACGTTTCCGTTTTTCAGCTCCGTGGTCCCTACGCACTCTGTGCACACCAGGTCACCGGTAATGAGACCACTCACTATCACGTTCCCCACCACGTGCAGCTTCTCGGTCGGGCTCGTCGTCCCGATGCCGACGTTGCCGTTTCCGATTACGCGGAGAAGTGTTAATCCCGCCAAATCCTTGACCATAAGCGGGATGTCTGCGGAATCGTTTCCAGCCTGGATTAGGAGCCCATGCCCTTGGTCCGACGTGGTATCGTTGTTCGTAAAACTCGCCATAAAGTCCCCACTGTCAGCGCCGTCTGGTCTCACCACAGTTAGTGGTCTGGTGGGGCTCGTCGTGCCGATGCCCACGTTCGCAGCATTGCTTATTGTTATTGCCGTCACTCCGTCGTTTTTGAGTGTTAGGTTTCCGTTTGCACCGTTTTGGGCGTTGATTATTCCACTGTGGTGTATCTCGACAGCATACTGAGGAAATGTTTCATGACCTACGCTCAACTGGGGCGCAGTGTCGTCTCGTATTTCTAAGGCAGAACCCGGGCTCGATGTCCCGATGCCAACATTGCCATTGGTGTCGAAGTGCATTCTCTCGATCCCGTTCGTCCTGATGGCAAGATCCGCATTGTCGGTCGTGCCCAGGAAGTTCGTACCGGCGCCGGTGCCGCTGTTGCCGTCCAGCGCCCAGGCGTTGACGGCGTGGAAGGCGTAGGGCACGGTGGCGAACTGCTGGCGCGGTGACAGCACCTCGGCCGCGCCCGCCGGGTCGATCTCGATCTCCAGGTAGCGGGGCGACTCGCCGAAGACGTCCGCGGTGAGCGGCGTGACCGAGCCGAGGAGCACGCTGAAGAGTCCGCCGCTCACGCTCACGGCAGGCTGTGTCTCGTTCCACTCCTCGCTGCCCGCCGCGTCGGCGTCCCAGACGCTGAACCTGATCGAGTAGGTGCCGTCAGCCACGGGGTCGCCGGTGCTGGGGTCGGTCAGCTCCCCCTGAAAGTTCATCAGGTTCACGGGCGCTGGGCCGGGCGAGGCGGAGGGCCGCAGGACGCTCTGGATTGGATCCAGCACGCTCCCTCCCACCGGCGTCGCCGTGAACAGCACCCCCAGGATGAATGCCACCAGGATCGCGATGATGGTGCGTTCGGTCGTCATGGTCGGCCTCCTCTTGTTTCGGGCGTGGCGGCGCGGGCGACGACGAACGCCGCTGTCTGCGCCATGTGCGTACAGATACCTAGGGTCAAAAGGGATCTATGCTGTTGAACGCCGCACCTCCCCAATGTGCGGCTAGTGGTGAGCCCACCGCCTCATCATTCACACCACCGCCGGGCCCGCCACTGGCCACCAGCTCTTTCGAGACAGGGCTATTCTAGCAGAATAGCGTAATTTGTCAAGAGGCCTTATCAAGAAGGCAGCAGATGGACTAACCGCTCTCCCTCTGCGCCACATCCCCCTTCTAGCTAGCCCGCCTCCCGCTTACGATCTCCTGACCAGGATGAGAGGGTCTCTCGGTCGCCCGCGCGGGGCATCCTTGATGGCCGGGGTGCGTGGTTTCCATAAAGATTTTCTTATGGCAACTGAAATGCCGATTTTAGATTCATAACTCAACATAAGGTGTGAGAAAGATGGCGATTCTGCAAAACAGTCTCCGTGTCTTTAGGTCAGGCACGTTTCTACGTGGTTCCAGTCCGGGAGTAGACCACGGCGTTGCCATCCTTGCCCACCTGCCGGATGCTGCCGCAGTTCCTGAGACAGTAGGCGACCTTCTGCGCGACGATGCGTGTTCGCTTGAGCGAACGCGCGAGGTCTGAGGTCTGAAACGGATCGGGAAGGCCGGTCGGGATGAGGTCCATTAGATCGTCCGGTGTTTTAATGAGTAGGCTGTCTGTGATGTCGAGCAGGCGCCGTTCGACGGTCACCCAGCCCTTACGTCGCCATCGGCGGCGGCTATCGAAGCGCCGCAGTTCCTCTTCATGGGTCAGCAGCACTTCGATCTCGAAGTTGGGATGGGCGATCAGCTCTGGGAAGCTCACCAACTCCGTGAACACCTCCTCAAAGCCTGCCTTCTTTGGCGACTTCCTGCGGCTCTCCAGCTCGCCATGTTTCGAGAGCTTGACGATCCACCGCGCTTGTGCGACCGGATACACCAGGCGAACGCGATGCCGCTCGACGAGGTCGCGCATCTTTCTCGCGATCGACGAGAAGTTTGCCGTCTGCACTTCGATGATGAGGCCGTCGCGCAGGATGTCGATGACGTAGCCGTCGGTCTCGACCTCCACGAGATCGCCGGGCTTGAGATAGGACTGCTTCAGGGAGGCGTGGAGGGGACCCTCGTTGAGCGTCCCGATATTGCGCGCGACCGGAGCGGCTTTCTTGCTTCTCTTACGCGTTCGTGTCTTCGTCTGCATCCGGTGGCCAGCGATGATCCCAAGGGTGTGCCTGGCTGTAGGCCTGTGCGGCCCGCAGAATGGTGCGTTCGCGAAACGCCCGCGCGATGACGTGCAGCCCGACGGGGAGTCCGGCTGCGGTCCAGCCGCACGGCACAGAAGCCGCCGGCTGCCCGGTCAGGTTGAAGATCGCCGTAAACGGCGACCAAGAGTTCGCTCTGGCTTCTTTGCCGTCGATTGTCGAGGGCGGCTCGCCGAGCGGGAAGGCAGCCGTCGCGAGTGTGGGCGTCAGCAGTAGATCGTAGCGCGAGAGGAACTCGTCGAATGCCTGCCAGATGCCGACGCGTCGCTGCTCTGCCAGCACGTACTGGCTCGCGGTTACCTTTGCGCCGAACTCCAGGAACCGTTTGGCGTAGTCTGTGAGCTGATCGCCGTGTGCTTCCAGTAGGCCGTCATGGGCGGCGGCGTCGGCGCCGCCGGCCAGCGGCCCGAACGTCTGGACGATGGTAGAGCCTTCGACCTCAGGGTGGACCTCATCGACCTCGCAGCCCAAGTCCTGGAAGCTGAGGGCGGCCTTTGCGCAGATGTCTCTGACCTCTGGGTCGACGGCGGCCCAGCCCAGGTCCGCTGACCACGCGACCTTCAGGCTGAGGCTGTCGACACCGTCGGGAATAAACGACTCCTCGGCGGCAGGTATCGCGAAGGGATCGCCAGGCTCGGGGCCGGCGATGACGTCCAGCATGAGGCCGGCGTCCTTGACGTTCCGTGCGAGCGGGCCGGCTTGGGACAACGTCGGCCAGCCGCCGTAACCGCCCCACTCCTTGGTGTAGGGCGGGACGCGGCCCAGCGTTGGCTTAATGCCGAAGACGCCGCATAGCGACGCCGGTATTCGGATCGAACCGCCGCCGTCCGAGCCTACGTGCATCGACCCCAGCCCTAACGCTGCTGATGCCGCCGCTCCGCCGCTCGATCCACCGGTGGTGCGAGCCGGGTCCCAGGGGTTCCGGCACGGATCGCCCAGCCGGTTCTCCGTCGTGGGGATGACGCCGAACTCTGGGGTGTTGGTCTTGCCGAGTATGATCGCTCCGGCCTTCCGCAGACGGGCGACGAGAGGAGCGTCGAACTCCGGCGTGAACTCGTTGTAGGCGAGCGAGCCGCCGGTCGATCGAATGCCTTTCGTGTAGAGCAGGTCCTTAATCGAGACCGGCACGCCATGGAGAGGGCCGATGTCGGCGCCGCTCATGACGGCCTGTTGGGCGGCTTCAGCCGCCACACGCGCTTCGTCGTGGCAGACGGTCAGGTAGGCGTTGTAGCCGGGATTGAGGCGGTCGATCCGTGAGAGCGCTTCATCGACAGCCTCGACTGGTGAGACGGATCGGCTGCGGATCCGTTCGGCCAATACGTAGGCCGGTAGGGACATTAGCGATTCGTCAGCCAGTGCGAACTCCGGTCCAGATGTCACGCTCGCTACCGCGAGTATATCTCGGGCGCAGCGCTGTGGGTACCAAGGAGGCATGTTGAGGGCCGGGGGCCTCCGATTATCCTGATCTGAGTTTAGCCTTAGACAATGCATAGTTCGAACTCGATGTCCCTCCGCAATCGGAGCGACATCGCCGCCTTCCAGCCCGATGGGCCGTTGGGCATGGTCTCATGAGGCGTTTGGCACTGCCGGCGGCCTTGTCGTCGCCGTACGATCGAGTGGAGACTCTACGTTGCTCCAAGGAGGACGCGATGACAGAAACAGCTACCCGCGAAGAGGTTCATGACTTGGCCAAAGCCACGCTCGATGGCCTCCTTCAGTTTGTGGACAGCGAGGTGCTGCCACTTGAGGAGAAGTTTCGCGACGTGCTCGCCGACGAACGCAAGCTGTTCCGCGATGACGGGCGGCTGG
Organism: Chloroflexota bacterium; assembly: GCA_022562155.1. GTDB lineage: Bacteria > Chloroflexota > Dehalococcoidia > DSTF01 > RBG-16-68-14 > SZUA-185. The sequence continues at coordinate 6,490 of JADFPV010000028.1, read as the reverse complement.
TTGATGAGGTCGCTGAGGCGAGGTTGAGTGTGAGGAAAAAGTCGGCGGCCGCCGGATTCTATGCGATGTTCGCTCCGGAAGAGATCGGAGGAGGCGGACTGCCTGCTCTGGCGAACGTGCTCATTCTGGAGGCGCTCTACCGGAAGTACGGTCCGGGGCGTCTCTTCATCGGCTGGTCGAACGCGTTTCTTGGGTCGCCCGTGGTGGCCAGCTTCATCGATGGCCCATCGCGCATGTTCATGGGCGTCACGGACGCGGTGCGCAACGACGTGCTGCCTGGTCTGCTTGCCGGCGAGAAGACAGTCTGCTTCGGCCTGACCGAGCCGAACGCGGGCTCGGATGTCTGGGGCCTCCAGACGAAGGCCGTCCGCGATGGAGACGAATGGGTCATCAACGGCACGAAGCAGTGGATCACGAACGCGCCGTACGCGGACCACGCGGCCATTTTCGCCGTGACGAATCCGGAGCTGGCCGCAGAGCACAAGGGAGGCATCAGCTGCTTCTTGGTCGACGCGGTATCACCCGGCTATTCAGCGGATACCGTCCTGCCGATCATGGGCCACGTTGCCAGCGACTGTGGCATGATCACACTGGACGACGTTCGCGTGTCGAGCGACCGGCTGCTGGGCGAGCTGGACCAGGGCTTCCAGATTGGCATGCTCGGAATCTCGGAAGGCCGCTTGATGATCGCCGGCGGTTGCGTCGGGATGTCGGAGTGGGCGCTGGACCGCAGCCTGGAGTACGTCTAGGAGCGTAAGACGTTCGGCAAGACGCTGTCCGAGCACCAGGCGATCCAGTTCATGCTGGCCGAATCCGCGATCGACATCTTCACGGCCAAGCAGACGGCGCTCCGAACCGCGGAGCTTGTCGACGAGATCGCGACGACGGGCCGGATCCCCGTGAAGGAGATCAGTATCGCCAAGGCCTAGCATGCGCGGCGAAACGCGCTGAGCTGTCGCGTTGGAGATCGAAGCGTAGTTGTGCTGGGATTGTCTTAGGCCGCGTCACGCCTCTGAACTTGCTCTTCGAGCAGCATGTCCACGAACGACCTAACGAGGTCAGGATCGAACTGGGTGCCAGCGCCGTCCAACAACTCGGTAACGACAGCATCAGAGGACAAAGCCTTGCGGTAGGGGCGGTCCAACGACATAGCAGAGAATGCGTCAGCAACTGTAATAATGCGACCCAGCAACGGGATCTGCTCGCCAGCAAGACTTCGAGGGTAGCCCGTTCCGTCGTAGCGCTCGTGATGGCAGGACACAGCTTGAAGCACGTCCTTGAACTGGGGTACTTCGCGGATCAGCACTTCCCCGATCCTCACGTGGCGCTGCATGATGGCTTTTTCTTCTTCAGTCAGTGGCGCCGGTTTCTTGAGGATCTCATCTGGCACCGCGATCTTCCCGATATCGTGTAAGAGCCCTGCGACTCGCAACGCTCGTACTGATTCGTCCGAGAGGCGTAGGCGCTGGGCAAGTTTCACAGCGTACTCCGCAACGATGTCGCAGTGATCTTTCGTGTAGCGGTCCTTGGTGTCAACCGCGAGCACAAGGCTATCGAGGACGCCGAACGTACTTTCGCTACGCTCCTTGACTCTCCGTCCTTCCGAGTCATGGTGCCGCTTGGCTTCATACATTGACGAATCGGCCGCGGCTAACAGCTTCGATGGTGATGTCCCATCCTCAGGATAGGAAGCCACGCCAAGAGACATGCCGATCGGAACGCTATCCTGGGATTCGGAGCGAAACGCGACGTTTCCCAGCCCCGTCAGGATCTCATTTTTCAGGCTGTTCGCCTGGCGCTTATCCTTGCCGGGCAGAATGATCAAAAACTCGTCGCCGCCGTATCTGGCCACGATTCCGCCATCCCCAACAACCGCCAGGCAATGGTTCGCCGTGACTTTCAGTACATCGTCTCCTGCCACGTGGCCGTATGTGTCGTTGAAAAGTTTGAAGTTGTCAATGTCTCCTACCAGTACAGACAGCGGCGTGTTGGTGCTCCGCGCTTGGTCAGCCGCTAGATCCAACGCCTGGAGACCACCTCCATGATTAGACAGGCCCGTCAAGGAATCGGTGAGGGCGTTCTGGCGTTCGATCTCGACAGCACGCTCCAGGCGGCTCGTGTACTCCTGAAGTCGCAGATGGGATGAGATAACCTCGCCGCTCGCGCGCAACTCGCTCAACGTGCCTGCCACTTCCTGTGCCAGCCGCCGTATCGCCTCGTTCTGGCTTTCGGAGATGGGTCTGTTCGCCGAATATGCGGCGCTGAGAGAGCCGATCAATTCGGTGGTCGGACTGAGCATCTCGACTGCATTCTCGATGGTTTCCAATTGAAGTTCTAACCGCTGGCGACGTCCGCCGCCTGCGACCAGCTCAAGGATCATCATCAAGGCAGGCATCGCCGACTCGACTACATCGAGTAGCTGTTCAACCGCGTCAGGTGGCCACACGCCACGAAGGATCATCATTTCAGTAAAGCTATCGGGAACGGGGATACGCCAAGCAATGTAATCTCGCCTCTGCTTGGCGGTCGCGCGCGTGATGAACGTTCCCTTGCCATGTTCAACGTTGAACGCGAGCGGCACACGGAGTTGCACTAGGCGTCGCTGCAAGTATGAGATCGCCTCTTTATCCAAGCGCATCGGATCGTCCCCGACGCCCGATGTCACCACGTTCCCATCGTGGTCGGCATAAAAGACCATTGCCGAAATTGAACCGGTCTGCACCTGGATCAACTCCATCGCCCGGACAAGGACGGATTTGTCCATGCCGTCCTGGGTGGCACCGAGCGCGAGCCTGGCGAGTTCAGAGATGGGATGTGTCGCCATATTCCTAATCCTTCAAATTGAGTATCGACAGGTTCGGGCCAAGTCGGCAGGGTCAAGCGGCCCATCATTCAGCCGAGAATGAAACAAGAGGCCTGGAACACACTGAGCATGGGCCGTGGAGGTTACATTCAGAGTAGCCCGCATCGGCCTTGGTGTTACGGAGAAGAAGCGTGGTGAACCAAGCAGAACCAGACGCACCTGACGATCCCTGGTCGTATGTGCCGTTAGCGCCAAAGACCATAACGGAAACTGGCATTCCAGAAGCATTTCTGCGAGAACTCCTCCTCAAGACCGTCTGGGCGTACGACAGTGCCACTCCTGGGATGTTGGCGAACGGCACGGGGCTGCACGTCGCGGTTGTCGCTGAGCTCATCTCAGGACTCAGCCACGAAGGACTGTGTGAGGTCGAGACTAAGTCGGCGCAGGGTACCGCCGCCCAGTTCCAATACCGTTTGACCGACAGAGGAAAGAACGCTGCACGCGACGCTCTGGAACGATCCCGGTACGTCGGCGTCGCGCCGGTTCCCATCGCGGCCTACAACAAGATCGTTGAAGAGCAGATCCATCGCTTCCAGCGTCCTCCGTTGGAGAAGATTCGACAGGCGCTGGAGCACTTGGTATTGCCCGAGCGCCTCATCGAAGTGCTGGGCCAAGCCTTCTTCTCGCGTCGTGCTCTCATGGTCTATGGCCCGTCCGGCAACGGTAAGACGGACCTGGTGACGTCAATATCCGAAGTCATCATTGGCACAGTTGTCATCCCGTATGCTCTCTTCGGCCACGGCCAACTCATCCGCGTGTTCGATCCGGACGTGCACATATCGAAAGTTGACAATGAACCGGAAGACGCAGAGAACAAGAGCCACGAAGCGGATATCTGGGCCGGAGAAGCCTTCCGGCACGATCGACGCTGGTTGCCAATAGATCGTCCAAACGTCATGGTGGGTGGAGAAATGGGAGCCGAAGCGCTGGACATGACGTATGATGCGACCCAGGGCGTTCATAATGCTCCGTTGTCAATCGTCGCGCAGGGCGGCGTTCTCGTAATCGACGACTTGGGACGGCAGAAAGTTTCACCGAAAGAGATCCTCAACCGCTGGGTGATGATGATGGAGCAGGGATTCGACTCCTTCGCTCTCGGCTCCAGCGAGATCGTCCGACTGCCTCTCGACGTCACGTTGGTCTTCTCCACAAACCTGACCGTTCGGGAACTGTTGGACGAGGCGTACCTTCGACGCATTGCGTACAAGATTGAAATCCCGGGCCCCGACCGCGACGCCATGCTCGAAATTACGCGGAGGTCCTGCGAGCGTACAGACATAGAATGGTCCGAGTTTGCGGCGAAGTACTTTGTGGACAAGGTCTTTGCGCCTGGCATGCCCGAGCCCCGAGGGTGCTACCCACGCGACATTATTACGACGATAATCGACGAGGCCGACTTCCAGGGCCGGCCGCCCGTCTTCGATCGCCAGTCGATCGACGTTGCCTGCAATCTCTACTTCGGCGATATCGAGACTGCGGAGAGCGATGCCGCATAGGCCGGCGGCCGGGCCTACCAGCTTATGGCGAACACGCGCTGAGTGCCGGTCAGGCCTTTGAGCTCTAGCTCCTTGCCGCTGTCGAACTCGATGTCGCCGCCGCTGTCTGTCAGCTCCTTGAGCAGCGCTGACGCCAAAATCTGGCCGCCGTTGGCCTGCGCCGCGATGCGCGCCGCCAGGGTGACGTGTTTGCCGTAGAAGTCGCCGGCGTCCTGGATCACCTCGCCGGTGTGGAGGCCGGCACGCACCTCGATCTTCTCCTCCGCTGTCTCGTTCCGCTCCGCGAAGGCCCGCTGGATGGCGATAGCGCAGTCGACGGCCTTGCGGGCTGACGCGAACGCGAGCATAAAGCCGTCGCCCTCGGTCTTCACCTCGTAGCCGTCGTGCGCGCTGATCTGTTCGCGGATGATAACGTTGTGCTCCTTCAGCAGCTCCATCCAGCGCTTGTCGCCCAGCCGCTCGTTCAGCGGCGTGGAGCCGACGATGTCCGTGAACATGATCGTCACCGTGCCGTCCGGGGCGGCATGGCTGCTCACGTCCGGCCGGTCGGCCAGCACCGTCGCCGCAACGACATCGATCGATGTCTTGATATCGCCGCTAGTGATGCCCTGGAGCTTCAGCTTCGTCGCGATGATTCGTTCGATGAGCGGCTTCATCCCCAGCTTCTGAGCCAGATCCAGCGCCTGGTTGTTCAGAGCCAACGCTTGCTCATAGTCGGACGGCGCGGCGCGCTTCAGGCGGATGCGAGCGCTGTCGTAGAGCACCTCCGCGCGAATCGGGTCGTAGCCGTCCTTCAGGAAGTCCAGCGCCGAGTCGCAGGCAGCCACCGCCTCATCAGCGCGGCCTAAGATATCCAGGAGCAGGCCGCGGGTTTGATCGATATGAGTCAGCGCATCTCGAACGCCCGTGCCCGCGTCTTCCAGATCCCGCAGCGCTTCTTCCGCCGCGGCCTGGTCGTTCGCGAGCACCGCCTGTATCGCCAGGCCAAGTCTTACGTGGGCCTTGATCCGCGGCGTGCCGGCGACGGGTGACTCTAGCACGGCGCGAGCGGCGTGGTCTACGACATCGCTATCCAGCGGCTGGCCCGTGATCAGCGCAATCCGCGGTAAGTACAAGGCAGGGAAAGCGTACGCGAGGCTGGGCCCTGGGGGTGTAGCGTGCATCGTCTCCAGCATCCGGTCGACGTAGTCCGACGCGGACGAGTCATCGCCTTCAACAGAGGCGATCAGCGCAGCGTTGCTAAGCAGCCGGATATCGCGCGGCGCGATTTCGAGGCCTCGAGTCAAGAAGGTCCGTGCGGATTCCCAGTCGCCTCCCTCAATCGCTGATGCTGCCTGCACATGCGTTGCGCCAGCGATCGCGGACAGGTCTCGAAGACGTTCCGCAAGCTCACGGCAAGCATCCGCATGACGCCGGGCGGCCTCCTCATCGCCAGCCCAACGCAGGGATACGGCCGCGTAGAAGTGCGCAGCGTGCTGGCCCCGCGGTAGGTCCAGCTCCCGTGCCAGAGCAACGGCACGCTCTGCCATCGCCGCGGCTGCATCTGTGTGCATCTGAAATGTGGAAACCTGCATACCGGACAGGAGCCCGTCGAGCTCCAATCGCTTCAGCCCCAGCCGCTGCGCCACATCGTCGGCGCGAGCGAAGGCCTCTTGTGCCCGCTGCTCATCACCGAGCATGCCTGCCGAATAGCCCAGGGCGACGGTGAGTCTGCCGAAGTCTTCCGAGTTTTCTTCTGCGATGTCCAACGCTCGCTCCACGAGCTGGGTCTGGCTGGGACGAACGAACCGCATATTGGTGCCCGCAAAATAGGCGACATCGACGGCCTTGGCCACATCGCCTGCGTTCGCATAGTAATCGAACGCTTGGCGAGCGCTCCGCCAGGCTTCGCTGGTCTGCAGCGTCTCGGATGCGGCGAGAGAGAGACGGAAGAGCAGGTCTGCCATCTCGTCGTCGATCTCGTCCCCTTCGCGAATCGAGAGCGCCGCGCGGTAGTGGCGGGCCGCATCGCCGTAGCCGGACTGGGCCGCCGCCTGCTCACCGGCCAGCGTCGAGTAGCGCACCGCCTTTTCGGCGTGTCGGGGCGCCAGCGTTGCCGCCTCGACGAAGTGGAACGCCAGCCACGCGGCCC
>JADFPV010000123.1 GCA_022562155.1 Chloroflexota bacterium | reverse complement strand
GGCAGACCCTCCTCCATGCATCGATACGAAATCTGTAACGGTGCGCGTCAGCGGCCCTGAGAGCATCGTCAACGACTTGACGGCAGAGGACTTCAGAGCTACCGCCGATCTTTCGGACGCGACCACCGACAACGTTTCTGTCCCCGTACGTATCGAATCGACCGAGCCACGCGTTGATGTGTTGGAAGTGTCGCCGAGCCAGGTAACGGTGCGGCTGGAAGACGTCACGTTCCGCACGGTTCCTGTTCGCACGAACCTCGTTGGCACACCGCCTCGGGGATTTGAGGTGAATCAGATTACGGCGTCGCCGGAGGCGGCCATCATCACCGGGCCAGAGAGCTTGGTCAACCTTGTCGAGGCCGTCGAAGCAGACCTGGACCTAACGGGTGTGCGAATCTCGTTCGACCAGACCCTCCTCTTACAGGGTCGAGATGATCAAGGTGGCAACGTGCTGGGCATCAACATCGAGCCCGGAAGCGCCGTTATCAGCGTGGAGATCGAACAACTGGAGTTCACTTCGGCGTTCGTGGTGCAGCCTGAGATCACTGGTATTCCGGCCACTGGATTCAGCGTCAGCGCTATCGAGATAGAACCGCCTCTCGTGAACGTCTCTGGGCCCGCAGCCGTCATTCAGACGATCGACCCGATCGTAGGTATCGCCACCGCGCCCGTGAGCATCGACGGCGCTAACGTCGACGTTGTGCGAACGGTTACGGTCCAGCTTCCCGAAGGCACCACCGTGGATCAGCGACAGGTGACAGTACGGGTCGTCATCACCACGACCGCCGCTGCGTTGACATTTGAACTACCGCTAGACCTGATAAATGTGGAACCTGGCCTGCTACCCGAGGTTGACCAGGGCCTCATCCGCGTGACGCTTACTGGGCCGTTGTCGCTACTGGCTGGCGTTAGTGCGGCGAACATCATCGCGATGGCTGATCTTGACGGACTGAATGCCGGTGAGCATACGGTTGAGGTCGAGGTGATGGCGCCCAGTGGCCTCACAGCCATCCTCGTCTCCCCATCCGAAGTGATTGTGAATCTCACAGCCCAATGAGCACGTCAACAGAAGCTACGGACGCTCCCGTAAGCGTTGAGCTTCCGGTCGTGGCCATCGTCGGACGGCCGAACGTCGGGAAGTCGGCGATCTTCAATCGCATGGTCGGCCGTCGCCAGGCGATCGTTGAAGACCTTCCGGGCACGACTCGAGACCGGCTCTACAGCGAGGTCGAGTGGCGAGATGCGCACTTTCGCGTCATCGATACCGGCGGTCTCGATACGACCGAGGGGGCCGGCTATCCGGCGCTCATTAGACGCCAGGTAGAGGTCGCCGTGGCAGAGGCGTCGCTGCTGTTGTTCGTCGTCGACGTCAAGGATGGGGTGCTTGCCGGCGACCGGGACGTAGCTGAGATACTGCGCCGGGCGAGCAAGCCGGTCTTCCTCCTCGTCAACAAGGTCGACAACCAGGCGCGCGAGGAGGATGCCGTTCAGTTCTATGAGCTCGGACTAGGTGAGCCGATGCAGTTGAGTGCACAGCACAGCACCGGTATCGCGGACGTGCTTGATCGCATCGTCTCGTCCTTGCCCGCGCCCACAGAGGTCCTGGAAACCGAGACATTGCGGGTGGCGATCGTTGGCCGTCCCAACGTCGGCAAGTCGATGCTCCTCAACGCGATCTTAGGGGAAGATCGTGTCCTCGTATCGCCGGAGGCCGGCACGACCCGGGACGCCATCGACACGCCCTTCGATTTTCAAGGCCGCCAACTTTCTCTCATCGATACCGCCGGCCTCCGCCGGCCGGGCAAGGTCCGCGAGGGGCTGGAGCATCATGCGTCGATGCGAGCGAGGAACGCCCTTGATCGGGCCGATACGGCGCTCGTCGTCTTCGATGCGAGTGAAGGCCTCACGGCGCAGGACCTCCACGTTGTCGGGTTCGCCCTCAAGGCGAAGACCGGCGTGATCTTAGTCGCGAACAAATGGGACTTGCGTAGTGGTGAAGAGCTGGCCGATTTCGAGCGCGAGGTGAAGCGGAAGCTCAAGTTCGCGTCCTGGGCGTCGTTCCGCATCACGTCCGCGAAGGAACGGCAGGGCATACCGCAGCTCCTGCGCGAGGCCGTTCGTGTTTCAGACGAACGAAAGAAGCGCATCGATACTGGCCAGCTGAACTCGGCCGTTCAGAGGGCCATGGTAGAGCAGCCGCCACCGATGGTGAAAAATCGGCGCCTCAATCTCCTCTACGTCACCCAGCCAAGTGTCGCGCCACCGCTGTTCGTGTTCTTTGTGAATGATGCGTCGCTGGTGCACTTTAGCTATCGCCGTTACCTGGAGAACGTTCTGCGAGACAAGTTTGGCTTTGAGGGTGTGGCGCTGCGCCTCGCGTTTCGTAGCCGTCGGGAGAAATAGCCGTGTGGTGGCAGTTTCTCGTCTGCATTGCTGCTGGTTACTTAGTAGGTTCCATCCCAATCGGTCTCGTAATCGGTCGCATAGCCCGCGGCATCGACATCCGAGAGTTTGGCAGCGGCAAGATCGGTTTCACCAACGTGGTGCGAACGGTTAGTACACGCTGGGGCATCGTGGCGCTCCTGGGTGATTTCGCCAAGGGCGCAGCTCCCGTCGTCCTCGCGCGCCTGATCTCTGACGAGCCGTTCGTCGCGATGGCCGCCGGCCTCGCCGCCGCGATCGGGCATGACTGGCCCGTGTTCGCCGGCTTCCGGGGCGGTCGCGGCGTTGCGGCCTCCTTTGGTGTGGTTCTCGCGCTCAACC
>JADFPV010000122.1 GCA_022562155.1 Chloroflexota bacterium | reverse complement strand
GTGACCGGGTCCTTCGAGTCCGTCTTGGTAACGGTCAGGTCCGGCCCGACAGGCGTCGCTGTCGGCGTGATGGTCGGCGTGTTCGTCGGGGTCGACGTGTTCGTGGGCGTGGCCGTATTCGTCGGCGTCGGGGTGTCCGTGGGCGTGGCCGTATTCGTCGGTGTCGCCGTCGGGGTGTTGGTGGGCGTGGCCGTGTTCGTCGGCGTGCTGGTGGCTGTATTGGTCGGCGTGTTCGTCGGCGTGTTCGTCGGCGTGGCTGTGTTCGTCGGCGTGCTCGTCGAGGTGTTCGTGGGCGTGGCGGTGTTTGTCGGCGTTGCCGTGCTCGTGGGCGTAGCTGTGTTCGTCGGCGTCGCCGTCGGTGTGAACGTATTGGTCGCGGTTGGCGTTGGCGTCGGCGCCAGCACCGTCGTCGTAATCGTGACCGAGTTGTTCGTCTCGATGGACTCCACGATCAGGCGATCCGGGTCGACGACGGCTGTGTTGTCGGCCGTCGTGTCCACGGCGCTGGTGATGAAGCCCTCGATGGTAACGATCGCTACCGCCGCCGGCCCAGTAGCGAACGTGCCCAAGTCGCAGTCGATGGTACCGTCCGTGACGGAGCCGACGAGGACACAGATACCCCGAGTGGTCGAGAACGAGGTGTGCGTGAAGTTCGTAGGCGGCGTGTCGATCAGGCGCACGCTTTCGGCGATGTCGGGGCCGATGTTGCGCACCTCGATCGTGTAGGTAAGCGTCTGGCCGCTGCCCACAGGGTCAGGGCTGTCCGTCTTGGAAACGATCAGGTCAGGCTTTGTCGGCGTGTTCGTCGGCGTCGCCGTGTTCGTCGCTGTGGCCGTCGGCGTGTTCGTCGGCGTCGCCGTGTTCGTCGGCGTCGTCGTACTAACCGGCGTCGGTGTCGGCGTTACAAGAGCGCCGCAGTCTTGTGAGGTTAGGGCCGTAATCTCTATGCCCGCGTTGAACGGAACCGGAAAGTCATCCGGGTCATCAAAAAACTTGTCATCGTCACCATATAGGAACCCGACACCGATAGGCTGTGAGCACGATGTGTGAATCTGTATCCGTCTTAGTGATGTCCCATTATCGAGATCCAGTATGACCTGTGCGCCAACGCTCCTGCCAACCTGGTCTGGATCTACGGTGAACGTCCCGTCAGCAGCCACTGCAAGGAGTTCATGGTTCGAATTAGGACCGGGAGCGAAGTGTGCCTTGCGTTGGTCCCTCACCAAAGTAATGTCGACGGGTGTGCCGAAACCGAAGTCGAGGTACTTCAGTGTAATGCTAAGGATCTTGCCGTCCTCGAACGATGTCTGCGCCAGCAACGTGTCGGTCGCGTTGTCATACACCAGCACCCAGTACGTGCCGGACGCGTAGTCGTTGAGCTGGTAGAGGTAGACGAAATCGCCCGTGCCGTCCGCTACGACAGAGTCGTAGCCAGGCGTATCCGTGCCGTCGCCGGTCACGACCGTCAGGTCTGGCCGCAACACGCGCACGTCCAACAACTGCCCAGGCGTGTAACCCGACCCCGTGACCGTGACAAGATCAAACCCACCATAATCAGGCTTGTCTGTGGCTACAGTCAGGGAGGCGCCAGCAAAAATGCGGGCCGCAACGAACAACGCGAAGCCAGCAGCTAGCGCCAATGCGAGCATCCAGCGCCAGCGCATCACCTTGCGAATATGCCGCTTCCGCGAGTGGGCAAATGCCACGACTCGTCCTTTATCACTGCGGCGGGGTACGATCCTACATCGGGCCCAGTACTGAGAAACAGTACTGAACCACCAGTCTCGCCTATTCTACGTGTGTCATGACAAGGTTGTCAACCCGTATCCGGAGAGGTTCAGGTTAGATTCTGGTTAAGTTCGATTTCCAGATACGAAATCGAAGCTAGGAAGCAGCGGAGCTGCTACCAGCAGACCGGCGCTGGTAAAGGAGGAAGCCGCCGAGTCCCGCCGCCAGCACGAGCACTACCACGATCACGATGATGGCGATGAGGAGAATGCCCGAGCCTCCACCGCCGCTCAGAAGCACGGTCACAGTCGGCCCTTGGCTGTGTTCAATCACAACGGGTCTGAAATCTTCGCTCTGCGGATCGCACTCAGGCTCCACGTCGTCTGCGACAAGCGTGGTCTGGACTAGAGCAACTTCCGTCATCTCGCCGCCCTTCGACTTGAACTCGATCGTAGCTAGACGGCCCGAGCCATCCACGCCAGCCGGACCGCCCAGGCAGACTGGCAGGGCCACACCAGCACAAAGGCCCAGCACTCTATTCTGGAGCGCAGGCCGGATCAGCGGCCCGGTGCAGAGCGAGTCGCGCGGGCTGTCCGCGAAAAACTCGCCTATCTCACCGGCAACGAGAACATCACCGCCTTCGACCCTCAGCTCCCCTTCCGCCGCCGGGGTCCCTCCATCATCGTCTAGTCTGATCGGCTCGATCCGCTCTCTGTCGTAGCTAAGTTGGAAATCGAATGCACTGAGGCTCTCTACATCAGCAATCATGATATGAACGAAGAACGTGTCTCCATCATTGACCGGTTGGCCCGACGGCGCCTCGATTTCAAGGAACACGCGAGTATCGGTTTGCGGGACTGGAGTCTCAGAGGGGATATCTGTCGCGGCGTCAGGCGTCTCCTGCGCCTGTACTGGACTCAAGAAGAGCAACGCCCCCAGGGCAGCGATGAAACCGATCCTAAGAATCGGGCCCAGGGGCGCTCGAATACGGATTACCGGCTGCATTCAGTCTCCAAGTATACAACGCGTTGTTGCTTGTGTCTCTTACACCAGCGAGCCACGGTACCTGCCCTACTCAGGACCGCGCTGCTCGGTGAGCAGACGTTCCAGTAGTACGAC